>NZ_LT906479.1:1838814-2145283 GCF_900187015.1 Serratia ficaria
GGGTAAAAGCCGTATAAAAAACAAGGTTTTATGGTTTAATTTTATGATTTTTATGGAAAAACTATTTTTTAATGTTTACAAAAAATTTTGAAAGTGGTGACCTCGCCGCCGGCGGAAAGGTTAAATTTTCAGGCTTGTTGTCGCTATTTGGCGGTTAAAGTTTAATTGTCGGTTAATTATTATTTCACCGCCCGGTAACAATTGCCGTTTTATTTGTATTTCTGGCGTTTAAGTGCGTTATTCAGGGTAAAAAATACGGCGAATGAAGCGACAAAATAATAGCGGCGGCGGGGAAATTCAATCGAATACTTCTTTAGGAGTAACGCCGGCGGACGCGCCGCCGGCGTGGGTAATGCGGGGTTACGCCTGCGCCCAGTGGCGGCGTTTGGCGTTTTGCAGTTTTTCGTAGGCCGCCAGCAGCGCCTGGTGGGCCGGCAGCGCTTTCAGGCTGCCGTCAACGGCGAACAGCCCGTTGAAACGCTCTTCGCCGCTGATGGCGGCAGAGGCGGCGTCGACCGCTTCCTGGCCGTACATCTTCACGAAGGCGCCGTAGTACTGCGCCGGATCGCGCTCAGGCTCCTGCGTCAACAGCAGCAGGGTCTGCAGGCAACGGTAGTAGTTGCTGCGCGCCGGGCTCAACACCGAAGAGTTGAAGTCCTGCGTCCATTCTGCCCAAATCAGCGCCTGATCCAGATCGCCGCCCGCCAACGCCAGCATCGACTTCAGTTCGCCCACGCGCAGGGTGTACCAGGCGTTGTCTTTGCCGCTGGCGATACCCAGCAGCTCGCGCACGCGGGTGAAGTCGTCCAGCCCTTCGTCGTCCAGCCGTTGGATCAGCGCCAGATATTCCTCGGGCTGCCACTCGCTGCCCGGCAGGGCCAGCAGGGTGTCGCGCAGGTGCGCACCCATGCTGTTGTTGGCCAACAGCAGGTCCTCCGCCGGATAGATATCGGACATGCCGGGCACGATGATGCGGCAGGCGTACACGTCCAGATGCTCGTAGTCGGCGATGTAAACTTCCGCGCCTTCTTTGTCGAAGATGTTCATCAGGGTGGCGAACTCTTCCTGCGTGCTGCCGCTGAAGCTCCAGTCGACGAACGGATAATCCGCATCCTGTTTGAACATGTCCCAGGAGATCAGACCGCTGGAATCGATGAAGTGGGTTTCCAGGTTGGTGTGCTCGGCCACTTCTTCGTCGTCGAAGGTCGGGGCGGTGAACACGTCGAGGTCTTTCAGGCTGCGGCCCTGCAGCAGTTCGGTCACGGTGCGCTCCAGCGCCACGCCGAAGTCCGGGTGCGCGCCGAACGAGGCGAAGCAGGTGCCGTTGGCCGGGTTGAACAACACCACGCAGATAACCGGGTAGTTGCCGCCCAGCGAAGCGTCATACGACAGGATCGGGAAGCCTTCTTCTTCCAGCTTGGCGATGGCTTCCACCACGCCCGGGTAGCGGTTCAACACCTCGGCCGGGATCGCCGGCAGGCTGATTGATTCGGCGATGATGCGGTTCTTCACGTAGCGTTCGAACACCTCGGACAGCCCCTGAACGCGGGCTTCGTTGGCGGTGTTGCCGGCGGACATGCCGTTGGAAACGTACAGGTTGCCGATGATGTTCATCGGGATATACACGGTTTGCTGGTCAGACTGGCGGGCAAACGGCAGGGCGCAGATGCCGCGATCGCCGTTGCCGGACTGCAGGTCGATCAGATCGCCGGCGCTCAGCTCCTGCTCCGGATCGTAAAACGCGCGCAGGCGGTCGTCGAGAATGCCGGCCGGCAGCGTGTCGTCCGCCGGGATCGGGAACCATTTTTCATTCGGGTAATGCACGAAGTCGCCTTCGGCGATTTGCTTGCCCAGATAGAAGTCGGCGAAGAAATAGTTGGTGGACAGACGTTCGAAATATTCGCCCAAAGCGGAAGCCAGCGCGGCTTTTTTGCTGGCGCCTTTACCGTTGGTGAAGCACAGCGGGCAATCGCGATCGCGGATGTGAACCGACCACACGTGCGGCACCGGGTTCAGCCATGAGGCCTCTTCGATATTAAAACCGAGATCGCTCAGCTTCTGTTGGAAACGGGCGATGGAGTCTTCCAGTGCGGCGTCTTTGCCGGGGATAAAAGTTTGCGTCATTGTCTTCACTTTTTGAGCGTACTAAAAACGCGCAATGATACGGGGTTTTGCGCCCAAGCTCCACGTATTCCTAAAGCGGTGGCAAAGTCACAGTTTTTTTGCGGATAAGGGCCATAATTCAGCGAGTTATCTGTCACGGAGAAATCTAATGAAATCAGTGAAACTCAGCGTTTTGGCCCTCTTTCTGGCGGGGGGCAGCGGCTCGGCGCTGGCCTTGCCCAACGTTACCCTGCTGGCGACCGGCGGCACCATCGCCGGCGGCGGGTCTTCGGCCACTCAGTCCAATTACACCGCCGGCAAACTGGGCGTCGAGGCGTTGGTCAACGCAGTGCCGGAACTGAAAAACATCGCCAATGTGCAGGGCGAACAGGTGGTGAATATCGGCTCGCAGGATATGAACGACCAGGTGTGGCTGACGCTGGCGAAAAAAATCAACGGCGACTGCGGCAAAACCGACGGTTTTGTCATCACCCACGGCACCGACACCCTGGAGGAAACTGCTTATTTCCTCGATCTGACGGTCAAATGCGACAAGCCGGTGGTGATCGTCGGGGCGATGCGCCCGGCGACGGCGATGAGCGCCGACGGCCCGTTCAATCTGTATAATGCGGTGGTGACGGCGGCCGATCCGCAGTCGGCCAACCGCGGGGTGCTGGTGGCGATGAACGACAGCGTGCTGGACGCGCGCGACGTGACCAAAACCAACACCACCTCGGTGCAGACCTTCCAGTCGCCGAACTTCGGCCCGCTTGGCTACATTCATAACGGCAAGGTCGACTATCAGCGCTCGCCGCACCGCAAGCACACCACCGATACGCCGTTTGACGTCGGCAAGCTGAGCGAGCTGCCGAAGGTGGGTATCGTCTACAACTACGCCAACGCTTCCGACGCGCCGGCCAAGGCGCTGATCGCCGAGGGGTATCAGGGCATCGTCAGCGCCGGCGTCGGCAACGGCAATCTGTACAAGACGGTGTTCGACACCCTGGCGACGGCGGCGCATAACGGCGTGGCGGTAGTGCGCTCCTCGCGGGTGCCGACCGGCGCCACTACCGAGGATGCGGAAGTGGACGACGCCAAGTACGGCTTCGTCGCCGCCGGCACGCTGAACCCGCAAAAGGCGCGTATTTTGCTGCAGTTGGCGCTGACCCAGACCAAAGACGCCGGGCAGATCCAACAGATGTTCAATCAGTACTGAGTGCCGGCTGTTCTCTCCGGGGGGCGGGAGGCCCCCACTAGCCTTCCCGACTGAATACAGCATAAAACACCGCGTTAACCCACTGAATTCCCCGATGACACAGCGTTTTATCGCACAAAAAAACCTCGCCTTGGCAGAGCCTGTTATTCTGCGCCGCGCCAGTTTGCCGCCCGCGGGCGAATAAGCATTGCAGCCGCGTTACGTGAGTGATAAAACCGATAGGTTGGTTAACATGAGAGTTAACTTCGGGCGTATTTCGGCAGGCCGCTTAGCGCGGCGTATAGTGAATGTGGTGAGGGGAAATGACTCAGGTTTATAATTTTAGCTCTGGCCCGGCAATGCTGCCGGTTGAAGTGTTGCGTCGTGCGGAACAGGAACTGTGCAACTGGCACGGTCTGGGTACTTCAGTGATGGAAATCAGCCATCGCAGCAAAGAATTTATCGCCGTTGCACAGCAGTCCGAACAGGATCTGCGCGACCTGCTGAAAATCCCCTCCAACTACAAAGTGCTGTTCTGCCACGGCGGCGCCCGCGCGCAGTTCGCCGCATTGCCGTTGAACCTGCTGGGCGACAAAGCCACCGCAGACTATATCGACGGCGGCTATTGGGCGCACAGCGCGATTAACGAAGCGCAGAAGTACTGCACGCCGAACGTCATCGACGTGAAGACCCGCGTTGACGGCCTGAGCGGCATCAAGCCGATGAAAGAGTGGCAGCTGAGCGATGACGCCGCCTATGTGCATTACTGCCCGAATGAAACCATCGACGGCGTGGCCATCGATGAAACGCCGGACTTCGGCGACAAGGTGGTGATCGGCGACTACTCCTCGACCATTCTGTCTCGCCCGTTGGACGTCAGTCGCTTCGGCGTGATCTACGCCGGCGCGCAGAAAAATATCGGCCCGGCCGGCCTGACGCTGGTGATCGTGCGTGAAGATCTGCTGGGCCAGGCGCGCCGAGAAGTGCCTTCCATCCTCGACTATACCGTGCTGGCCGAGAACGACTCGATGTTCAACACCCCGCCGACCTTCGCCTGGTATCTGTCCGGCCTGGTGTTCAAGTGGCTGAAAGAGCAGGGCGGCCTGGTGGAGATGCAAAAGCGCAATCAGGCCAAGGCCGAGCTGCTGTACGCCACCATCGACAATTCCGATTTCTACCGCAGCCAGGTGGCGCTGGCCAACCGTTCCTGGATGAACGTGCCGTTCCAGCTGGCCGATCCGGCGCTGGACAAGGTGTTCCTCAGCGAAGCCGAGGCCATCGGCCTGCAGGCGCTGAAAGGCCACCGGGTAGTTGGCGGCATGCGCGCTTCTATTTACAATGCGATGCCGCTGGCCGGCGTGCAGGCGCTGACCGGGTTTATGACCGACTTCGAGCGCCGCCACGGTTAAGCCCAGGCGCCCGCATTGCGCGGGCCGCCACCGCTGTTGTCCTTTTGCATTAAAGCGGCTCCGGCATTATCCCCGGGGCCGTTTCGTTTATCAGAATTTGGAGAGTTTTGTTCACATGGTGGATTCCCTGACGTTACAACCGGTCGCCCTGGTCAATGGCACCGTCAACTTACCCGGCTCCAAGAGCGTATCCAACCGTGCTCTGCTGCTGGCGGCGCTGGCGGAGGGAACGACCACGCTGACCAACCTGCTGGACAGCGACGACGTGCGTCACATGCTGAATGCGCTGCAGGCGCTGGGCGTGAGCTATCAGCTTTCCGCCGATCGCACCACCTGCCAGGTGACGGGCGTCGCCGGGCCGCTGGTGGCCGACCAACCGCTGGAACTGTTTCTCGGCAATGCCGGCACCGCGATGCGCCCGCTGGCGGCGGCGCTGTGCCTGGGCAATGGCGACGTGGTGCTGACCGGCGAACCGCGCATGAAAGAGCGGCCGATCGGTCACCTGGTGGACGCTTTGCGCCAGGGCGGCGCGCAGATTGATTATCTGGAGCAGACCGACTATCCGCCGGTGCGACTGCGCGGCGGTTTCCGGGGCGGCGAGGTGACCGTCGACGGCAGTGTCTCCAGCCAGTTCCTGACCGCGTTGCTGATGACCGCACCGCTGGCGCCGCAGGCCACGCAGATCCGCATCAAGGGGGAGCTGGTGTCCAAGCCGTACATCGACATCACGCTGCACCTGATGCGCAGCTTCGGCGTTGAAGTGAGCCACGACAACTACCGGGTGTTCCACATTCAGGGCGGTCAAACCTACCGTTCGCCGGGCGATTACCTGGTGGAGGGCGACGCCTCTTCCGCCTCTTATTTCCTGGCGGCGGCGGCGATCAAGGGCGGCAGCGTGCGCGTGACCGGCATTGGCCGCAAGAGCGTGCAGGGCGACACCAAATTCGCCGACGTGCTGGAGAAAATGGGCGCGCGCATCACCTGGGGCGAGGATTTTATCGAGTGCAGCCGCGGCGAGCTGCGCGGCGTCGATATGGACATGAACCATATCCCGGATGCGGCGATGACCATCGCCACCACCGCGCTGTTTGCCGCAGGCCCGACCACCATCCGCAACATCTACAACTGGCGGGTGAAAGAGACCGACCGCCTGGCGGCGATGGCTACCGAGCTGCGCAAAGTGGGGGCGGAGGTTGACGAAGGCGAGGACTACATTCGCGTGGTGCCGCCGGCCAAGCTGAAGTTCGCCGAGATCGGCACCTACAACGATCACCGCATGGCGATGTGTTTCTCGCTGGTGGCGCTGTCGGATACGCCGGTCACCATCCTCGATCCGAAATGCACCGCGAAAACCTTCCCGGACTATTTCGAGCAGCTGGCGCGGATCAGCCAGCCGGCGTAACCGGTCAGATCGTTTATTTTAAGGCCCCTTTGCGGGCCTTTATCGTTTTTACCTTTCAGCGCCCGCTGTTTCTTCTATACTTTTTCGCGGTTGTGCGCTTATTTTCAACAACCAGACGGTTCCAGGGTAACAGTTCGCCGCGTGGCAGCGTATAATGCGCCACCGTATCTGCCCCCTATTTGGCAGACGGCAGGGATGCCGGCAATCAGACCTTCACACCCATCTGAGGGCCGGCGTTGTCCCTGTGAGGTTTTCTACCTGAAGGAGAGAGAAATGACGGCTACAGCCCCGGTGATAACCGTTGATGGACCAAGTGGCGCAGGTAAAGGCACGCTGTGTAAAGCGCTGGCCGAGTCGCTTGGTTGGCGTTTGCTGGATTCCGGCGCGATCTACCGCGTGCTGGCGCTGGCGGCGTTGCATCATCAGGTGGATATCACTTCTGAGGACGCGCTGGTTCCGCTGGCCGCACATCTCGATGTTCGCTTTATCGCCCAGGACGGCAAGCTGCAGGTGATTTTGGAAGGTGAGGACGTCAGCAATGAGATCCGCACCGAAACCGTCGGCAACACCGCTTCGCAGGCGGCGGCGTTCCCGCGGGTGCGTGAGGCGCTGCTGCGCCGCCAGCGCGCGTTTCGCGAGGCGCCCGGCCTGATTGCCGACGGCCGCGATATGGGAACCGTCGTGTTCCCCGACGCACCGGTTAAAATTTTCCTCGACGCCAGTTCGCAAGAGCGTGCGCACCGCCGTATGCTACAGTTGCAGGAAAAGGGCTTTAATGTTAACTTTGAACGTCTTTTAGCCGAGATAAAGGAACGGGATGACCGTGACCGTAATCGGGCTATCGCGCCGCTGGTGCCCGCTTCTGACGCCCTCGTGCTGGATTCTACCAGCATGTCGATCGAGGAAGTTATCCGGCAAGCGCTGACGTATGCACAGAAAGTTTTAGCGTTGCCGCAGCAATAAGCGCGGCGGCGTTATTGGCTTTTTGTCATATTTGTCATAGAAGTATCGCAATATATCGGGTAAAATTTTACCCCTGTAACCTAAACCCTGTCGGCATGGAGCCAATGGCGGGGTATGTGAAACAACCCCATTCGGCGGGACGCTAAATGGACGTTAAACTAAAGAACCCTGAAGATTAACAACATGACTGAATCTTTCGCTCAACTCTTTGAAGAATCCTTAAAAGAAATCGAAACCCGCCCGGGTTCCATCGTTCGCGGCGTAGTAGTTGCCATCGACAAAGACATCGTACTGGTTGACGCCGGTCTGAAGTCCGAGTCTGCCATCCCGGCTGAGCAATTCAAAAACGCACAGGGCGAGCTGGAAATCCAGGTTGGTGACGAAGTTGACGTTGCTCTGGATGCTGTTGAAGACGGCTTCGGTGAAACTCTGCTGTCCCGTGAGAAAGCTAAGCGTCACGAAGCTTGGATCACGCTGGAAAAAGCATACGAAGACGCTGAGACTGTAACCGGTGTTATCAACGGCAAAGTGAAGGGTGGCTTCACCGTCGAGCTGAACGGCATCCGCGCGTTCCTGCCAGGTTCCCTGGTTGACGTGCGTCCGGTACGTGACACTCTGCACCTGGAAGGCAAAGAGCTTGAGTTCAAAGTCATCAAGCTGGACCAGAAACGCAACAACGTTGTCGTTTCTCGCCGTGCGGTTATCGAATCCGAGAACAGCGCAGAGCGCGATCAACTGCTGGAAAACCTGCAGGAAGGCATGGAAGTTAAAGGTATCGTTAAGAACCTCACTGACTACGGTGCATTCGTTGATCTGGGCGGCGTAGACGGCCTGCTGCACATCACTGACATGGCTTGGAAACGCGTTAAGCACCCAAGCGAAATCGTCAACGTTGGCGATGAAATCACTGTTAAAGTGCTGAAGTTCGACCGCGAGCGTACTCGTGTTTCCCTGGGCCTGAAACAGCTGGGCGAAGATCCATGGGTTGCTATCGCGAAACGTTACCCAGAAGGCACCAAGCTGACTGGCCGTGTAACCAACCTGACTGATTACGGCTGCTTCGTGGAAATCGAAGAAGGCGTTGAAGGTCTGGTACACGTTTCTGAAATGGATTGGACCAACAAAAACATCCATCCGTCCAAAGTTGTTAACGTGGGCGACGTAGTGGAAGTTATGGTTCTGGACATCGATGAAGAACGTCGTCGTATCTCCCTGGGCCTGAAACAGTGCAAAAACAACCCATGGCAGCAATTCGCAGAAACCCACAACAAGGGCGACCGCGTTGAAGGTAAAATCAAGTCTATCACTGACTTCGGTATCTTCATCGGCCTGGACGGCGGCATCGACGGCCTGGTTCACCTGTCTGACATCTCCTGGAACGTTGCAGGCGAAGAAGCAGTGCGTGAATACAAGAAAGGCGACGAAATCGCAGCGGTTGTTCTGCAGGTTGACGCAGAGCGCGAGCGTATCTCCCTGGGCGTGAAGCAGCTGGCTGAAGATCCGTTCAATAACTACCTGTCTATGAACAAGAAAGGTACTATTGTTACTGGTAAAGTCACTGCAGTTGACGCCAAAGGTGCTACAGTTGAATTGGCAGGCGGCGTAGAAGGTTACCTGCGTGCATCTGAAGCCTCTCGCGACCGCATTGAAGATGCAACTCTGGTTCTGAACGTTGGTGACGAAGTTGAAGCTAAATTCACCGGCGTTGACCGTAAGAACCGCGTTGTAAGCCTGTCCGTACGTGCTAAGGACGAAGCTGACGAGAAAGACGCCATCGCTACTGTTAACAACAAACAGGAAGAAGGCAACTTCTCTAACGCAATGGCTGAAGCTTTCAAAGCGGCTAAAGGCGAGTAATGACGGGGGGCGGTTCCTGACCGCCCCGATACGGTAGTTTAGCTGCAAAGCTTGGAGGAACTATGACCAAGTCTGAACTTATTGAAAGACTTGCTGGCCAGCAATCTCATATTCCGGCGAAGGCCGTTGAGGATGCAGTGAAAGAGATGCTCGAACATATGGCTGCCACATTGGCCGATGGCGAACGCATCGAGATCCGCGGATTCGGCAGTTTTTCTCTTCACTACCGTGCTCCGCGTGTGGGTCGCAACCCGAAAACCGGCGATAAAGTCGAGCTGGACGGCAAGTACGTTCCTCACTTCAAGCCAGGCAAAGAGTTGCGTGACCGCGCCAATATCTATGGCTAGTCGCTGACTGCCCATAGGGTTGTTGCTTGTAAAGAATATAAAACGGTGCCTCAGGGCGCCGTTTTTTTTTGGCCCTCGTTTGACGCCGCCTTCCTGCTCTGTGCGCCGTGCCGCAGTTCAGCATCCCCCTGTGAAACCAGAAGCGTTAACCTGCAGCCTTCGGCGCATAGCATGAAAAGGACGCTGGCGGCCGCCTGGCGGCGGGTGAACAATCCGCTCTCTGATTGGGAGGCACGGGAGAAGGCCGATCAAAACCTCACTGGATCTGGCGGTCGCCGCCGTCGTTTGCGGTATTTTGCCGTTGCTGGTGTTGCCGCAGCTGCCCGACGGGTTAACGACCCTGCTGGTGGCGTTGCCCGTCTGCCTGCTGCTGCGTTTTCGGCCAGCGGCTTGCCAATTCATCGGTTGGGGCGCCCTGGGTTTTCTGTGGGCGGTGTTCTGCGCCGGCAGCCTGGCGGGGCAGGTCGAGCGGCTGAGCCGCGGGCCGGAGGTGACGGCGGTGGTGCAGGTTGTCAGCGTGACCCTAACGCCCGCGGCCGGCAAGCAAACGCTGATGCGTATCGAAAGGATCAACGGCCGCTGGCTGGCGCCGTCAATCGCCTTCACCACGGTCTGGCAAACGGATAACACGCAATTGTGCGCCGGGCAGCGCTGGCAGCTGCGGTTGCGGCTGCGTCCGGTGCACGGCAAACTGAACGAAGGCGGTTTTGACAGCCAGCGCTGGGCAATGGCGCAGCGGCAGCCGCTGACCGCGCTGGTCAAAAACGCCATCTTGCTGGACGGCGGCTGCGGCTGGCGGCAACGCATTATCAGCCATGCCGAAAGCCACATGGGCGATCTGCGTTACCGATCGGTGTTGCTGGCCCTGGCGTTTGGCGAAAGAACCGCGTTGGAACCGGCGCTGCGCACGCTGATGCTGAAAACCGGCATTGCCCATCTGATGGCGATTTCTGGCCTGCACGTGGCGATGGCGGCCATCCTGATTTGGGCTTCGCTGCGCGCGCTGCAGTTGTTCTTCCCCGCCCACTGGATAGGTTACCGCTTCCCCCTGGTCGTCAGCTGGCTCGGCACCCTGGCGTATGTCTGGCTGGCCGGCGCACAACCGCCGGCGGTGCGCACCGCCCTGGGGTTAACCTTGTGGATGCTGTTGCGGCTGCGCGGCGTACATTGCACCTCCTGGCAAGTCTGGCTGTGGTGCGTGGGCTTGATTGTGGCTTGCGACCCGCTGGCGGTGCTGTCGGACAGCTTCTGGCTTTCGGTGCTGGCGGTCGCCTGCCTGATTTTTTGGTTCGAATGGGCTCCGCTCAGCGCGCGTTTTCGCGCGGCCTGGTATTGGGCGCCGATGCGCTGGCTGCATTTGCAGTTCGGCATCACGCTGTTGCTGGTGCCGATGCAGGCCGCGTTGTTTCTCGGGCTGACGCTGAGCTCGCTGCCGGCCAATCTGTGGGCGGTGCCGGTGGTCTCGCTGGTGACGGTGCCGCTAATTTTGCTGGCGGTGATGTGCGGCGCGCTGCCGCCGCTGAGCAGTGGGCTGTGGTGGCTGGCCGATATGACGCTGCTGTGGGTTTTTACGCCGCTGCATTATCTGCAGCGCGGCTGGGTCGATCTGGGCGCCGCCTCGCTGCTGGTCAGCGCCGCCGGTTGGCTGTTGGTGATCTGCTGGCGTTTTCATTGGTGGCTGCGCTATGCGCCGGGAATGGTGACGCTGGCGATATGCTGCGTGCTGTGGCGGGAAAAGGAACCCGCTTATCGCTGGCGGGTCGACATGCTGGACGTCGGGCATGGTCTGGCGGTCGTCATCGAACGAAACGGCAAAGGAGTCCTGTTCGACACCGGCGATCGCTGGGCGACGGGCAGCGCGGCTGAGCGCCATATTTTGCCGATGCTGAACTGGCGCGGGATCGCTATCGAACAGATTATCATCAGCCACGACCATCAGGATCACACCGGCGGATTGGCCGAGGTAAGGCAGGCGTTTCCGCAGGCCAGCGTGCGCAGCCCGATGCTTGACCGCGGTCATTTACCCTGCGTTGCCGGTGAGCGCTGGCAATGGCAATCGCTGCAATTCCAGGTGCTGTGGCCGCCGAAGGCGCTCAAAAGGCCGGTCAATGACGATTCCTGCGTGGTCCGCGTCGATGATGGCCGCTACAGCCTGCTGCTGACCGGCGACGTGGAAAAGAAGGCGGAAGCGCAATTGCTGCGGCTGAGGCGCGGGCAGTTGGCCGCCACGGTGCTGCAGGTTCCGCACCACGGCAGCAAAACGTCCTCGACGCCGCCGTTTTTGCGTGCGGTTGCTCCTCAAGCGGCTCTGGCCTCCGCATCTCGTTACAACAAATGGCGATTACCGGCGGTTAAAGTTGTCGCCAGATATCTGGCAAATGACATCATATGGCGCGATACTTCGCGCTCGGGGCAGTTATCCGTGCTCTTTTTCGACAACGATTGGCAAATTAAAGGCTTTCGTGAACAATTAATGCCCCGTTGGTACCATCAGCGGTTTGGCGTAGAGGGTGATAATGAGTAAAATGGGCCGCTATTTCTTCCGATGCTGGTATTTGCATGATGAATGATAAAGATCTCTCGACCTTGCAGACGTTCCGTCGCCTCTGGCCGATGATCGCTCCTTTTAAGACCGGGCTGATTGTGGCCGCCATTGCGTTGGTTTTGAACGCTGCTGGGGACGCGCTGATGCTGTCCTTGCTTAAACCACTGTTGGACGATGGGTTTGGTAAAACCGACAGCAGCGTGCTGATTTGGATGCCGCTGGTGGTTATCGGCCTGATGCTGATGCGCGGCGTAACCAGTTTTATTTCAAGCTACTGCATCTCCTGGGCTTCCGGCATGGTGGTGATGCACATGCGCCGCCGCCTGTTCGGCCATATGATGAGAATGCCGGTTTCCTTCTTTGACCAGCAGTCCACCGGCACGCTGTTGTCACGCATTACCTATGATTCCGAGCAGGTAGCGTCCTCTTCTTCCAGCGCGCTGGTTACCGTGGTGCGTGAAGGGGCCTCGATCATTGGCCTGTTCATCATGATGTTTTACTACAGCTGGCAGCTGTCGGTGATCCTGATCGTGCTGGCGCCGATCGTGTCCATCGCCATCCGTATGGTTTCCAAACGTTTCCGCAACATCAGCAAAAATATGCAGAACACCATGGGGCAGGTGACCACCAGCGCCGAGCAAATGCTGAAGGGCCATAAAGAAGTGCTGATCTTCGGCGGCCAGCAGGTGGAAACCGAACGCTTCAACTCGGTCAGCAACCGCATGCGTCAGCAGGGCATGAAGCTGGTCTCCGCGTCTTCCATTTCCGACCCGATCATTCAGCTGATCGCTTCTCTGGCGCTGGCCTTCGTGCTGTTTGCCGCCAGCTTCCCGAGCGTGATGGAAACCCTGACCGCCGGTACCATTACCGTGGTGTTCTCTTCCATGATCGCGCTGATGCGCCCGCTGAAGTCGCTGACTAACGTCAATGCCCAATTCCAGCGCGGCATGGCGGCCTGCCAGACGCTGTTCTCGATTTTGGACATGGAGCAAGAGAAAGACACCGGCACCCGTGAAGTTGCGCGCGCGAAAGGCGATATCGAATTCCGTAACGTCACCTTCTACTATCCGGGCAAAGAAACGCCGGCGCTGCGTGATATCAACCTGAGCATTTCGGAAGGCAAAACGGTGGCGCTGGTCGGCCGTTCCGGCTCAGGCAAATCTACCATCGCCAACCTGCTGACCCGTTTCTATGACATCCAGGAAGGTGAGATCCTGATGGACGGTCATGACCTGCGTGAATATACCCTGGCGTCGCTGCGCGATCAGGTGGCGCTGGTATCGCAAAACGTTCATCTGTTCAACGACACTATCGCCAACAACATAGCTTACGCCCGCGAAGAGCGCTACAGCCGCGAAGAGATCGAACAGGCGGCGCGCATGGCCTACGCGATGGACTTCATCGAAAAGATGGATAACGGACTGGATACGGTGATCGGCGAGAACGGCGTGATGCTGTCCGGCGGCCAACGCCAGCGTATCGCCATTGCGCGCGCCCTGCTGCGCGACTGCCCGATCCTGATCCTCGACGAAGCCACCTCGGCGCTGGACACCGAGTCTGAGCGCGCTATCCAGGCGGCGCTGGACGAACTGCAGAAAAACCGCACTTCGCTGGTGATCGCTCACCGGTTGTCGACCATCGAGAAAGCGGATGAAATTCTGGTGGTGGAAGACGGCCGCATCGTCGAGCGCGGCGGGCATGCCGAATTGCTCGAGCACAAGGGCGCCTATGCCCAACTGCACCGTATGCAGTTTGGTCAATAATGATTGAGCGCATCTGGTCCGGCGGCTCGCTGCTTTACTTGGCGCTGCTGCCGCTGTCCTGGCTGTATGGATTGGTCAGCGCGCTGATCCGCCTCAGCTATCGTTGCGGCCTGCGCAAGAGCTGGCGCGCGCCGGTGCCGGTGGTGGTGGTGGGTAACCTCACCGCCGGCGGCAATGGCAAGACGCCGATGGTGATCTGGCTGGTGGAGCAACTGCAGCAGCGTGGCTACCGGGTCGGCGTGGTGTCGCGCGGCTACGGCGGCAAATCGGCGGTTTATCCGCGGGTATTGGGGCCGGATACCACCACCCGCGAAGCGGGCGATGAGCCGGTGCTGATCTATCAACGCACCGGGGCGCCGGTGGCCATTTCACCCAATCGTTCCGAGGCGGTGCAGGCGTTGCTGCAGCAACAGCCGCTGGATCTGGTGATCACCGATGACGGCCTGCAGCATTATGCGCTGCAGCGCGACTTCGAGCTGGTGGTGATCGACGGGGTGCGGCGCTTCGGCAACGGCTGGTGGCTGCCCGCCGGCCCGATGCGCGAGCGCGCCGCGCGCCTTAACAGCGTCGACGCGTGCGTCGCCAACGGCGGCGTGGCGCAGGCGGGGGAGATCGCCATGCGTTTGCAGGCGCGCGAGGCGGTAAACTTGCTCAGCGGCGAGCGCCGCCCGGCGGCAGCGTTGCCGCAGGTGGTGGCGATGGCGGGCATCGGCCATCCGCCGCGTTTTTTCGCCACGCTGGAAAAACTGGGCGTCGCCGTGGAGCAGGAAGTGGCGTTTGCCGACCATCAGGAATACCAGCTGTCAACGCTGGCGGCGTTGACGTCCGCCGGGCAAACCCTGCTGATGACGGAAAAAGATGCGGTGAAATGCCGCGCTTTTGCCCAGCCCAACTGGTGGTACCTGCCGGTTGATGCGGTACTGCCCTCCGATCAGGCTGAGCAATTGCTGCAAAAAATTGAAAAACTGCTGACTAAATAATCCTCCTCACTCCGCCAGCGCGCCAAGTCCCAGGGCTTGCGCGCAGGCTTCCAGCGAGCGCTGTTGCGTTTGCTGATACAGCGTCAGTTCATCGATCACTTCCGCGCCCAGCGCCTGTTCAAACGCCGCTCTGCTTGAGGCCGCGTTGTACTGCGCGTGCCGGCTGTCACCCAGGTTGGATTGGAAAATGCCCGCCGCGCTGACCGGCAGGAAATCTTCGTATACCAACGGTTGGAAGCGAATATATTCCTGGGCGATCAGCTGCTCCAGCGTGCTGTGCTTATCCAGCGACTCTTTGGCCGCCAGCCCGCATTCGGTCGGGTAATAACGGAACCAGGCCAGCTGCTGGTCGCGCAGCGTGGCGTAGTCGTCCGGAAACGCCTGGAAGTTTTCCGCCAGCAGTTGGTTGTAGCACTCGGCGTTTTTTTCGCTCGGCGGCGCCTGCAGCGCATCGTTGGTGGCCTGCAGCAGGCGGTCATAGAGCGCTCGCCCTTTGGGCGTCAGGGCGACGCCGCGTTGTTCAATCTCGCCGAAGCGGGCGGTATGATGGCCGGCGACGGCGTGGCCGTCAGGCTCAATAAAGTCGACGCTTTCTTCCAGCGCCTTGAAACTGGTCTGGCGCAGCAGGATAGGGCGGCGGCGCGGCGGCGGGCCTTCAACCACCGCTTTCGGCGTGATGCCGCGGCCGGGCATCGCGCGCTGTACGCGGTCAATATCCAGCGTGCGCGGCGTCAGGTGATTGATGTGCGGCCCTTTGAACGCCACGACGTCGGCGATCAGGCGATGCTGATCGTGCAGCCGCTGGTATTCGGCGGCGCTGACCGTCGCCCGGCTGTGCCAGCGGAAGGTTTCCAGCGCTTGCTCGACGAACTCCTGCGCCTGCGCCTCGTCCAGCCCCCCCTGCGCTTCCTGCAGGACAATCAGTTCCAGCGCCCGTTCGGTAAAGATGCGGCGGCGGGCCAGCAACTGCTGCGCCAGCTCACGCAGTGCGGGATCCTCGATCAGCTCCAGACGCAGCAAGGAGGTAAAGACTCGAAATGGGCTGATCTGCAGCGCATCCTCGTGCACCGCGCGAAAGGCGGTGGAATGTACCGGAACGCCGGCCACGGCCAGATCGTAATAGCCGACCGGCTCCATGCCCATCACCCGGAACAAACGCCGCAGCGTGGCCAGCTCGGCAGGGGTGCCTACCCGGATTGCGCCGTGGCGCTCCATGGCCAGCCGCTCGATTTCGCCGGTAATTTGCAGCTGATGAGCCAATGCGGCGTCTTCGCGCAGGACCTGTCGGTTGGTTTCCGCCACCAGCTCCAGCAAATCGCCATACAGGGGTACCTCTTTCTGGTACATGTCTGACATGGCATGGGAGAATCTGGCGCGAATTTCATTCGGTGAGACGAACTGCTGGGCGGTCATGCGCATAGCTCCTTGATTCAGCATAATCTGAAAAATTGTTTTTTTGGCGGCAAAAGTGCTGGCCTAAAGGCCATCCGCCTTGTTTTCACCTCAAGTTTAGCCATCTCGCCTGGGATTTGTTATAGGTGGGGCAAGCATATTAGGTTTTTATGCGTTAGCTCTCATTTGCAGCCGCCCGGCAGCCAGGAACCCCCGTTTTGCCGAGAAAAATCCCGCCGGCGGCGAGCGAAAATTTGGAAATTAATTCATGCACAATCAGGGACATAAAAATTAATTCGCTGGGCTGACGAAATTTACTCGACAAAGCTCTTGTGCATTCACCAGTTTTATGAGTAAATGAAAGTCGGCCTGTGATACAGACCTATTTATGTTCGAGTTTAGAGTTAAGCAGTTCCTCCAAAAACGTTATCATCCGATTCCGCTTCAAAGACGAACCTTCTAAGTACCTCCCATAAGTAATGTTTCTGAAAACGGCCACGATTGCCTCTTATGGCAGGTTTTGTAAATATATTTAAAAGGTAAATGTAATGTCTAAGAAGACGGGTCAGGTTAAGTGGTTCAACGAAAGCAAAGGTTTTGGTTTCATTGAGCAGAACGACGGCGGCAAAGATGTATTCGTGCATTTCTCCGCTATCGCGACCGACGGTTTCAAGACCCTGGCTGAAGGCCAGCGTGTCGAGTACAGCATCCAGGACAGCCCGCGCGGGCCGGCTGCCGCCAACGTAGTTGCTCTGTAAGTAAACAGGGAACGCGTAGAGAGAACTTGATACAACCATGAAGAGGCGCCGAGCCGATTCATTGCGGAAGATATTAAGTTCAACAAGCCCGCCATAGTGCGGGTTTTTTTATTTTTTGCTCATGAGAGGTTTGTTACGAAAAACTTTAGGATGGGCTGGTAGCGTCCAAACAATAATAAAAATGACGTTGTTACGGATGCTCAAGTAAAAGGATATAAGTTATGTTTAAAAATACTATGTTAAAAATGGGCCGTGTGAAATGGTTTAATCAGGCTGAAGGCTATGGTTTTATTTCACCGGTAGACGGCAGCGACGAAATCTATGTAAACCGTCATGCCATCGCCAATACCAAGAATAAATCGTTGAACGAAGGTCAGAACGTCGAGTTCTCGATCTATCGCAGCTCTCACGGGCTGTCTGCAGCAGACGTTATCGCGTTCTGATCCCCCTTCCTCGCCAGTGCGGGTGCCGCCACCCCAGGCACTGGCGAAGATAAATCTTTCGATATCCACTATTATCAAGCGATTGTTTGGTCACTATGGATGTCAGGATGAATACCCCGGTTATTTCCCTCGCTTCCGCCCGCGCGCTGCATCTCGCCGCCCAGGGGCTGCTCTCTCCGCTCAAACGCCAGGCCAGACCCGACGACGTAGTCACCGCCATTCAACGTATGGGGCTGCTGCAGATCGACACCATCAGCGTGGTGGCCCGCAGTCCTTATCTGGTGCTGTTCAGTCGCCTGGGAGATTACCGGCCGGAATGGCTGGAACAGGCGCTGGCCGGCCGCAGGCTGTTTGAATATTGGGCGCACGAAGCCTGTTTTTTACCGATTGAGGATTTTGGCCTGCTGCGCCATCGCATGCTGCAGCCGCAGGGCATGGGCTGGAAATATTCCATCGACTGGGTGCGCGAGCATCAAACGGCGATGGATGACCTGCTCCGGCATATCGCCGAGCAGGGAGCGGTGCGCTCGGCCGACTTCAACGCGAACGGAAAGGGCAGCAGCGGCTGGTGGGACTGGAAGCCGGAAAAGCGTCACCTCGAGACCCTGTTCACCGCCGGCAAGCTGATGGTGGCCGAACGGCGTAATTTCCACCGCGTCTACGACCTGACCGAGCGCCTGTTGCCGCAGTGGGATGACCGGCGTCATACCCTGGCGGAAGAGCCCGCGCGGCGGGAAATGCTGAGCCGCAGCTGCCGTTATCTGGGCATTTTTCGGGCCGAATGGCTGGCGGATTATTACCGGCTCAAGCGCGTGGCGCCGAAGGCGCTGCTGGCGTCGCTGCGGCAGCAGGGCGACATCTTGCCGGTGCGGGTCGAGGGGCTGGACGCGCAGTTTTATGTCCATCGTTCGCTGACGGCGGCGCTGCAGCAGGCCGAGCAGGGCGAGCTCAGGTCCAGCGTAACCAGCCTGCTGTCGCCCTTCGATCCGGTGGTTTGGGATCGCCGGCGGGCGCTGGAGCTGTTTAATTTCGATTATCGTCTGGAATGCTACACGCCAAAAGAGAAGCGCCGCTATGGCTACTTCACCCTGCCTGTTTTGCAGCGCGGCGAGCTGGTGGGGCGTATCGACGCGAAAATGCATCGCCGGCAGAAGGTGTTTGAAATCATCAGTTTCCATCCCGAACCGCAGGTACGGCTTGGCAAGCTGCGGGCGCAGGACATCCGGCAGGCGATTACCCGCAGCGCAAAATGGCATGGCGCGCAGCGTGTCGCGCTGGGCGACGTTCCGGCGGCGCTGGCCGGCGAGTGGGGGGAGGGTTGGGAGCTCGGGTAACGAACGGCGTTGCCAGCGGGGGGTAAAACGGATTGCAGCGCCGCTCGTTATTGTCTGGCCTCAGTGGCTGAAATTAGCGAACAGGGCGATGATTTTGTGCAGACGTTTGATCATGTCAGAGGGTCTTTTGTGTGATGTGCATCACAAAATTCTACGCCGCCGCGCCGTCTGATTCAAGCTCTCTCGTCAATGCCGCGGGCAAATATCGGCGGGCCGCAACAGCCGGTGATTAACCTGCGGCCCGCCGTTATGGTATCCTCATCCACTTTCCCGATGACGTATCTCCACCCTGGAGGAAACATGGACCACCGTTTACTCGAAATCGTTGCCTGCCCAGTCTGCAACGGTAAGCTCTATTTCAATAAAGAAAACCAGGAACTGGTCTGCAAAGTGGATGGCCTGGCCTATCCGCTGCGCGACGGCATTCCGGTATTGTTGGAGAACGAAGCGCGCGCGCTGTCAGTGGATGAGAAACACGCATGAGTTTCATCGCTATTATTCCAGCTCGTTACGCGTCGACCCGTTTACCGGGTAAACCGCTGGCCGACATCCACGGCAAGCCGATGGTGGTGCACGTGATGGAGCGCGCACGCGAATCCGGCGCCAGCCGCGTGATCGTGGCGACCGACCACCCGGACGTCGCCAAAGCGGTGGAAGCCGCGGGCGGTGAAGTGTGCATGACCAGCCCGGATCACCATTCCGGCACCGAGCGCCTGGCGGAAGTCATTGAACATTACGGTTTCGCCGATGACCAAATCATCGTTAACCTGCAGGGCGACGAACCGATGATCCCACCGGTGATCGTGCGTCAGGTGGCGGAGAACCTGGCCGGCAGCAGCGCCGGCATGGCGACGCTGGCGGTGCCGATCGACAGCGCGGAAGAAGCGTTCAATCCGAATGCGGTTAAAGTGGTGATGGACGCCCAGGGTTACGCGCTGTATTTCTCGCGCGCCACCATACCCTGGGATCGCGAGCGTTTCGCCAAATCGCAAGAGACCGTCGGCGACAGCCTGCTGCGCCACATCGGCATTTACGCCTACCGCGCCGGCTTCGTACGCCGTTACGTCAGCTGGGAGCCGAGCCGGCTGGAACAGATCGAGCTGTTGGAACAGCTGCGGGTGCTGTGGTACGGCGAGAAGATCCACGTAGCGGTCGCCAAGGCGATCCCGACCGTGGGTGTCGATACGCCGGAAGATCTGCAGCGCGTGCGCGACAGCATCAAACCTTGAGCCTTTGATTGACCGCCGGCGCGTCACGCAGCGCGCCGGCGAAATGCCCCTGCCTGATCCCCGTTTTGTTGATCTGCGTTGAAGTATTTTTCCGCTCACCGTTCGATGATGTTACGCGTCCCCTTTTAACCTGAGGTTATGGCCTTATGGAGCAGTTACGCGCTGAACTGAGCATCGTGCTGGGTGAGTCGATCAGCCGGTTGGAACGGATTAGCGAGCAGCCTTACGCGCACATGTACTCGCTGTACGATCGGCAGGGCAACGCTATCCCCCTGATGGCGAAAAGCTTTGTCTGCCAGGGCATCGCCCAGCAGGAGGCCTATAAGCTGTCGATGCTGGCGCGCGAAGGGGATATCCGTTTGCCGACGGTCTATGGCGTGGTCTACACCCACCAGGCGCCCTATAAAGAAATTCTGCTGATTGAGCGGCTGCGCGGCGTATCGGCCGAAGCGCCGACGCGCACGCCGGATCGCTGGCAGATGCTGATGGAACAGATCGTCGACGGGATATTGACCTGGCACCGCATCGACAGCCACGGCAGCGTCGGCAGCGTCGACAGCACCCAGGAAAATGACTGGTTCTGCTGGTACCAGCAGCGGGTCGAAGTGCTGTGGTCGACGATCGTCAATCTTCACACTCCGCAGTTGACCATGGCCGATCGCCGTTTGCTGTACCGCACCCGCGAATCGTTGACCCATTTCTTTATCGGTTTTGACGATCCCTGCGTGCTGGTGCACGGCAACCTGTCGTTGCGCAGCATGTTGAAGGATGCCAAAAGCGATCAGCTGTTGGCGATGCTCAATCCCGGCATGGTGCTGTGGGCGCCGCGCGAATACGATCTGTTCCGGCTGTGCGAGCCGGGAATGCCGAACCAGCTGCTGTTCCATTATCTGCAGCGCGCGCCGGTGGCGGAGTCCTTCCTGGCGCGGCGCTGGCTGTATGTGGTGTGGGAGGCGGTGGGGCGCCTGATTCATACCGGCAAGCTGGAGCGGCAGCCGTTTGATTATGCGTCGCGGCAGCTGTTGCCCTGGCTGGCCGGCTGAGTCCGCTAATCGGCGCCGGTTTCGCCGGCGCCTTTCAGGCGCTGCCACAGGCTGCCCAGCGTTTCATACCATGCGCGTTCGCTGTGGCCGAGGAACATCGAGGACGGCATGATGCGGTCCCAGATATTCAGCGGCGAGGCGATCGCCAACTGATTGGCCGGCGCGGGAATAGGGTGCAGCCCCTTGGCGACGAAGAAGCGCATCGCCCGCGGCATATGGTTGGCCGACGTCACTAAAATGAACGGCTGCGCGCCGACCAGCGCCGCCACTTGTCCGGCTTCCTGTTCGGTATCCAGCGGGCGATCCAGGATCACGATGTCCTGCGCCGGCACGCCCAGGCTTTCCGCCACGCGCGCGGCGGTGGCGGCGTTGCTGAGCGTATTCGCGCCGCGGGCGCCGGTAAACACCATTTTGGCGCCCGGATGCGCGAGATAGAGCCTGACTCCTTCGGTTACCCGCGGCAGGCTGTTGCCGATCAGGTTCGAACTCGGCGCCCAGTCCGGGTTGTAGGTATAACCGCCCCCCAGCACCACGATAAAGTCGACCGGGTCATTGCCGCGATAGGTCCGGTATTCGGATTCGATCGGCCGCAGCAGCCGATCGGCCACCGGCTGCAGGCTGAAAAGCAGCAAAAACAGCCAACTCAACGTTAAAATCGTCTTGCCGCTTCTTTGCCAGCGGGTAAACCACAGCAGCAGCAACGCCAACCCCATCAACAGCATCAGGGCGGGTAACGGCATTAACAGGGCGCCGATGAACTTTTTCAGGTTGAACAGCATCGGAAATCAGATCCTTTTGGGTGAAAAAACGGCATCCGGGCATAAACAGGCCGCAAGAAGATACATTCTAAGCCAGTCTGTGCCAAAATAGCAGGTTTGAATGGGCTGGCGCTTTGCCCCCAGCAGGATAAGATCAGCGGAGCCGTAGTCCATGCAGGATCGCAATTTTGACGATATTGCTGAAAAGTTTGCGCGTAACATTTACGGCACCACCAAAGGGAAGATCCGTCAGGCCGTGGTTTGGCAGGATCTGACCGCGTTGCTGGCGCAGTTGCCGCAGCGCCCGCTGCGCATTCTGGATGCCGGCGGCGGCGAAGGCCATATGGCCTGCCAACTGGCAGAATTAGGACATCAGGTGTTGTTGTGCGATCTTTCTGGTGAGATGATCCAACGCGCCTCGCAGCTGGCCGAGCAGAAAGGTGTGAGCCAGAACATGCAATTCATACAAAGTTCGGCGCAGGATATCGCTCAACATTTGGAACAGCCGGTCGATCTGATATTGTTTCATGCAGTGCTTGAATGGATCGCCGAACCCGAAGCCGCGCTCCAGGCGTTATTCGACAGTCTGCTGCCGGGGGGCGCGCTGTCGCTGATGTTCTTTAACGCCAATGGCCTCTTGATGCGCAACGTGGTGTTGGGTAATTTCCAACTGGTGGATCCCGAGGTCAGAAGGCGCAGAAAACGTTCACTGTCGCCGCAGTATCCGCACAGTCCGCCGCAGGTGTACGGCTGGCTGGAGCGAATGGGCATGCGCATCGGCGGGAAAACCGGCGTGCGGGTGTTCCATGATTATCTGCAGAGCAGGCAGCTGCAGACACAAAAATTTGAAGAGTTATTGGCGCTTGAACAGCACTACTGCCGGCAGGAGCCGTACGTGAGTTTGGGGCGCTATATTCACGTCATGGCGCATAAACCAAACCTGAAGGACGAACTATGAGTGAATTTTCCCAGACAGTACCCGAACTGGTCGCCTGGGCACGGAAAAATGATTTCTCTATTTCGCTCCCTACGGAGCGTCTCGCATTTCTGCTCGCTATCGCCACCCTGAACGGCGAGCGGCTGGACGGCGAGATGAGCGAAGGTGAGCTGGTTGATGCATTTCGCCATGTCAGCAAAGGTTTCGAACAGACGCATGAAACGGTCGCCATCCGCGCCAACAATGCGATCAACGACATGGTGCGCCAGCGCCTGTTGAACCGCTTTACCAGCGAACTGGCGGACGGCAACGCGATCTACCGTCTGACGCCGCTGGGTATCGGCATTACCGATTACTATATTCGCCAGCGCGAATTTTCCACGCTGCGGCTGTCGATGCAGCTGTCGATCGTGGCGCAGGAGCTGAAGCGCGCCGCCGACGCCGCCGAAGAGGGCGGGGATGATTTCCATTGGCACCGCAACGTGTTTGCGCCGTTGAAATATTCGGTGGCCGAGATCTTCGACAGCATCGACATGACCCAACGGGTGATGGACGAACAGCAGCAGGGCGTGAAGGACGACATCGCGGCGCTGCTGAACCAGGACTGGCGCGCGGCGATCTCCAGCTGTGAGATGCTGCTGTCTGAAACCTCCGGCACCCTGCGCGAGCTGCAGGATACGCTGGAAGCGGCGGGCGACAAGCTGCAGGCCAACCTGCTGCGCATTCAGGACGCGACGCTGGGCGGCGCGGAGCTGGGCTTCGTCGACAAGCTGGTGTTCGATCTGCAGAGCAAGCTGGACCGCATCATCAGCTGGGGCCAACAGGCGATCGACCTGTGGATCGGCTATGACCGCCACGTGCACAAGTTTATCCGTACCGCCATCGATATGGATAAAAACCGCGTGTTCGCCCAGCGCCTGCGCCAGTCGGTGCAAAACTATTTCGACAACCCGTGGACGCTGACCCACGCCAACGCCGACCGTCTGCTGGATATGCGTGACGAAGAGCTGGCGCTGCGCAGTGAGGAAGTGACCGGGGAACTGCCGGCGGATTTGGAGTTCGAAGAGTTCAGCGAAATCCGCGAACAGCTGGCGGCGATGATCGAACAGGCGCTGAAGATTTATCAGGAACAACAGATGCCGCTCAATCTTGGTGCGGTGATGCGCGATTATCTGGCGCAATATCCGCGTGCCCGTCATTTCGACGTGGCGCGTTTAGTGGTCGACCAGGCGGTGCGCCTCGGTGTGGCTGAAGCAGATTTCTCCGGGTTGCCGGCCGAATGGCAGGCAATCAATGATTACGGAGCCAAGGTCCAGGCCCATGTCATCGACAAATATTGAACAAGTAATGCCAGTCAAGCTGGCCAAGGCACTGTCCAACGCGCTGTTCCCGGCGCTGGATAGCCAACTGCGCGCGGGTCGTCACATCGGTATCGATGAGCTGGACAACCATGCCTTCTTAATGGACTTCCAGGATGAACTGGAAGAGTTTTACAACCGTTACAGCGTTGAGCTGATCCGGGCGCCGGAAGGATTCTTCTATCTGCGCCCGCGCTCCACCACCCTGATCCCGCGCTCGGTGTTGTCCGAGCTGGACATGATGGTCGGCAAGATCCTGTGCTACCTCTATCTCAGCCCGGAACGCCTGGCGCACGAGGGCATATTCAGCCATCAGGAGCTGTACGATGAGCTGCTGAGCCTGGCGGACGAGAGCAAATTGCTGAAGTTCGTCAACCAGCGTTCCACCGGCTCGGATCTCGATCGCCAGAAGCTGCACGAAAAGGTGCGCACCTCGCTGAACCGTCTGCGTCGTTTGGGCATGGTCTATTTCATGGGCAACGACAGCAGCAAGTTCCGCATCACCGAGGCGGTGTTCCGCTTTGGCGCCGATGTGCGCAGCGGCGACGATCCGCGCGAGGCGCAGCTGCGCATGATCCGCGACGGCGAGGCGATGCCGGTAGAGAACAGCCTGCTGCTGAACGATGAGAATGACGCTGAGGATCAGCAGGTCGATAACGCTCCCGACGGTGCAGAGGATGAACAGGAATGATTGAACGCGGTAAATTTCGCTCGCTGACGCTGGTTAACTGGAACGGCTTCTTCGCCCGCACCTTTGATCTGGACGAGTTGGTGACCACGCTGTCCGGCGGCAACGGGGCGGGGAAATCCACCACCATGGCGGCCTTCGTCACCGCATTGATCCCCGATTTGACGCTGTTGCACTTCCGCAACACCACCGAGGCGGGCGCCACCAGCGGTTCGCGCGATAAAGGCCTGCACGGCAAGCTGCGCGCCGGCGTCTGTTATTCGACGCTCGACGTGATCAACTCGCGCCACCAGCGCGTGGTGGTGGGCGTGCGTCTGCAGCAGGTGGCCGGGCGCGATCGCAAGGTCGACATCAAGCCGTTCACCATTCAGGGCCTGCCGACCGCGGTGCAGCCGACCGAACTCCTGACCCAGACGGTGGGCGAGCGTCAGGCGCGCGTGCTGTCGCTGCAGGAGCTGAAAGAGCGGGTTGAAGAGATGGAAGGGGTGCAGTTCAAGCAGTTCAACTCCATCACCGATTACCACTCCCTGATGTTCGATCTGGGCGTGATCCCTAAACGCCTGCGCTCCTCCGCGGACCGCAGCAAGTTCTACCGCCTGATCGAAGCCTCGCTGTACGGCGGCATCTCCAGCGCCATCACCCGCTCGCTGCGCGACTACCTGTTGCCGGAAAACAGCGGCGTGCGCAAGGCGTTCCAGGATATGGAAGCCGCGCTGCGCGAAAACCGCATGACGCTGGAAGCGATCCGCGTGACCCAGTCGGACCGCGACCTGTTCAAGCATTTGATTTCCGAAGCCACCTCCTATGTGGCGGCGGACTACATGCGCCACGCCAACGAACGCCGCATCCACCTGGACGGCGCGCTGGCGCTGCGCAGCGATCTGCTGGGCAGCCGCAAACAGCTGGCCGCCGAGCAGTATCGCCACGTAGAGATGGCGCGCGAGCTGGCGGAGCAGAGCGGCGCCGAATCCGATCTGGAAACCGACTACCAGGCCGCCAGCGATCACCTGAATCTGGTGCAGACGGCGATGCGGCAGCAGGAGAAGATCGAACGCTATGAGGGCGATCTGGAAGAGCTGACCTACCGTCTGGAAGAGCAGAACGAGGTGGTGGCCGAAGCCGGCGAACAGCAGGCCGAGAACGAAGCGCGCGCCGAGGCGGCCGAGCTGGAAGTGGATGAGCTGAAAAGCCAGCTCGCCGACTACCAGCAGGCGCTCGACGTGCAGCAGACCCGCGCCATTCAGTACCAGCAGGCGCTGCAGGCGCTGGAGCGCGCCCGCGGGTTGTGCCAACTGCCGGAGCTGACCGCCGACAACGCCGAACACTGGCTGGACACCTTCCAGGCGCGCGAGCAGGAAGCGACCGAAGCCCTGCTGATGCTGGAACAAAAGCTGAGCGTGGCCGACGCCGCGCACGGTCAGTTTGAACAGGCCTATCAGTTGGTGGGTAAAATCGCCGGCCAGGTCAGCCGCAGCGAAGCCTGGCAGTGCGCGCGCGAATTGCTGCGCGACTGGCCTTCGCAGCAGCACCTCGCCGAGCGCGTGCAGCCGCTGCGCCTGCGCCTGAGTGAGCTGGAACAGCGTTTGCGCTCCCAGCAAGACGCCGAACGCTTGCTGCAGGAGTTCTGCAAGCGCCACGGCCAGGAATATCAGCCGGACGATCTCGACGCGCTGCAGCAGGAGCTGGAAGAGCGTCTGGAATCGCTGTCGCAGAGCGTTAGCGAAGCCGGCGAACGCCGGATGGAAATGCGTCAGGAGCTGGAGCAGCTTCAGCAGCGCATCCGCGAACTGACGGCGCGCGCGCCGGTATGGCTGGCGGCGCAGGATTCCCTGAGCCAGCTCAGTGAACAAAGCGGCGAAGCGCTGGAAAGCAGCCAGCAGGTCACCGAGTACATGCAGCAGCTGCTGGAGCGCGAGCGTGAAACCACCGTCGAACGCGACGAAGTGGCGGCGCGCAAACGCCAAGTCGAAGCGCAGATCGAACGCCTCAGCCAGCCTGGCGGCGCCGAAGATCAACGGTTGGTTACCCTGGCTGAACGCTTTGGCGGCGTGTTGCTGTCTGAAATCTACGACGATGTCACCATCGACGACGCGCCGTACTTCTCGGCGCTGTACGGTCCTTCGCGCCACGCCATCGTGGTGCCGGATCTGTCGCTGGTGCGCGAGATGCTGGAAGGGTTGGAAGACTGCCCGGAAGATCTCTACCTGATCGAAGGGGACCCGCAGTCGTTCGACGACAGCGTATTCGCCGTCGAAGAGCAGGAGCGGGCGGTATTGGTGAAAACCGCCGACCGCCAGTGGCGTTACTCGCGTTATCCTGAGGTGCCGCTGTTCGGCCGCGCCGCGCGCGAAAACCGCCTGGAAGTGCTGCACGCCGAGCGCGAAACCTTGGCGGAGCGCTACGCCACGCTGTCGTTCGACGTACAGAAAACCCAGCGTTCGCATCAGGCCTTCAGCCGCTTTATCGGCACCCATCTGGCGGTGGCGTTCGACGCCGATCCGGAAGCGGAAATCCGCAGCCTGAACGGCCGCCGCGGCGAGATCGAACGCGCGCTGAACAACCATGAGGCGCAGAACCAGCAGCAGCGCCAGCAGTACGATCAGGCCAAAGAGGGCATTTCCGCGCTGAACCGCCTGACGCCGCTGGTTTCGCTGTTGAACGACGAAACCCTGCAGGATCGGGTGGAAGAAATCCGCGAAGAGCTGGAAGAGGCGCAGGACGCCGCGCGTCACATTCAGCAACACGGCGTTTCCCTGACCAAGCTGGAGCCGCTGTTGTCGGTGCTGCAGAGCGACCCGCAGCAACACGAACAGCTGCAGCAGGACTATGCGCAGGCGCAAAGCGTGCAGCGTCAGGCCAAGCAGCAGGCGTTTGCGCTCACCGAAGTGGTGCAGCGCCGCGCGCACTTCAGCTATACCGATTCCGCCGGTATGCAGAACGCCAACAACGATCTCAACGACAAGCTGCGTCAGCGTCTGGAGCAGGCGGAGGCGGAACGCGCGCGCGCGCGCGAACAGCTGCGCCAATACCAGAGCCAGTTCACCCAGTACAGCCAGGTGCTGGCCTCGCTGAAGAGCTCCTATGACGCCAAGCGCGACATGCTGAAAGAGCTGAGCCAGGAGCTGGTGGATATCGGCGTGCAGGCCGACGCCAATGCCGAAGCGCGTGCGCGTCAGCGCCGCGACGAACTGCACGCGGCGCTGAGCAACAACCGTGCGCGCCGCAACCAGCTGGAAAAACAGCTGACCTTCTGCGAAGCGGAAATGGACAGCCTGCAGAAGAAGCTGCGCAAGCTGGAACGCGATTATTATCAGCTGCGTGAGCAGGTGGTGACCGCCAAGGCGGGCTGGTGCGCCGTGATGCGCATGGTGAAAGACAACGGCGTAGAGCGCCGCCTGCACCGCCGCGAGCTGGCGTATATGGACGGCGACGAGCTGCGCTCGATGTCGGACAAGGCGCTCGGCGCGCTGCGCCTGGCGGTAGCGGATAACGAACACCTGCGCGACGTGCTGCGTCTGTCGGAAGATCCGAAGCGGCCGGAGCGCAAGATCCAGTTCTACATTGCGGTCTACCAACACCTGCGCGAGCGTATCCGCCAGGATATTATCCGCACCGACGATCCGGTCGAAGCCATCGAACAGATGGAGATCGAGCTGGGCCGTCTGACCGAAGAGCTGACCGCCCGCGAACAGAAGCTGGCGATCAGTTCCCGCAGCGTGGCCAACATCATTCGCAAGACCATTCAGCGCGAGCAGAACCGCATCCGTATGCTCAACCAGGGCCTGCAGGCGGTTTCCTTCGGCCAGGTGAAGAGCGTGCGGCTGAACGTCAACGTGCGTGAAGCGCACGCCACGCTGCTGGACGTGCTCTCCGAGCAGCAGGAGCAGCATCAGGATCTGTTCAACAGCAACCGCCTGACCTTCTCCGAGGCCCTGGCCAAGCTGTATCAGCGCCTGAACCCGCAGATCGACATGGGGCAGCGCACGCCGCAAACCATCGGCGAGGAGCTGCTGGATTACCGCAACTACCTCGAGCTGGAGGTGGAGGTGTTCCGCGGCTCCGACGGCTGGCTGCGCGCCGAAAGCGGCGCCTTGTCGACCGGGGAAGCCATAGGTACCGGGATGTCGATCCTGGTGATGGTGGTACAGAGCTGGGAAGAAGAGTCGCGTCGCCTGCGCGGCAAAGACATCTCGCCTTGCCGTCTGCTGTTCCTCGATGAGGCGGCGCGTCTGGACGCCAAGTCCATCGCTACGCTGTTCGAGCTGTGCGACCGTCTGGAAATGCAGCTGATCATCGCGGCGCCGGAGAACATCAGCCCGGAAAAAGGCACCACCTACAAGCTGGTGCGCAAGGTGTTCCAGAACCATGAGCATGTGCATGTCGTGGGGCTGCGCGGCTTCGCCAGCGAGCCGCCGGCGTTGGGAAATGCGCCGGTAGAAACCCCTTAGCGTAAAAAAACGCGCTAATATTCTGAAAATAGCCGCCCCGGGGTGGCTATTTTTTTGTGCGCGTGGATGATAGACCTGCTTTTTTATCCGGTGAAAACCGGGTAGCTTAATGAAATAAACAGTTATTCGGCGCTCTGCGGGGCGAAATGGCCTTTCTGTTTGTATACTGAAACCATAAGCAGTTTTTGATGTATTTTTTGTGAGCATACAGGGGGCAAGGGATGTTGCTTAAAAATGGAAACTCAATACGGCGTCTGGCGCTGAGTTGCGCTATCGCATGTGGTCTTGCGTCGTCGTTACCCGCATGGGCAACCGTGCCGGCGTTTCCGGTGGCGTCATCCGGCATGTCCGTTGCGCAAAGCCGTTCGGAACTGTTGGCCGCCTTGCCGCGAGGCATGGCGCCGCACTACCTTTCAACCTTGGCTCCTCTCTACGCGGCGAATCATATGCAGCCGATGTGGCAGGATCGCGAGGCGGTGCAGCAGTTTCAACAGCAGTTGGCCGAGTTGGCGATGTCCGGCGTGCAGCCGCAGTTCACCCAATGGGTGAAAATGCTCACCGATCAGGCGATTAACGACGTGGGGCGCGACATTGTGTTGTCCGACGCCATGCTCGGCTATCTGCAGTTCGTTTCCGCCATCGGCGCCAACGGCAACAGCTGGCTCTACAGCAATATTCCCTACAAGCTCGGTCTGCCGCCGAACGCGGTGATCAACCAGTGGCAACTGGCGGTGCGCCAGGGCAGAACCCTGGGCTACGTCAATTCGCTGGCGCCGCAGCATCCGCAGTACGCCAAGATGCATCAAGCGCTGCGCGACATGCTGGCCAATAACCGGCCGTGGCCGCAGGTCGCCAACGGCCCGAGCCTGCGCCCCGGCCAGCTGAGCAATGACATTCCGGCGCTGCGCGAAATCCTCAAGCGCACCGGCATGCTGACCGATGCCGCGCCGGAAGCGCAGCCGGAGCCGGCGGTGGTGCTGGCGACGCGCAATGAGCCCGATGACGGCGGTCTGTCGGTCGATGAAGAGAAAAACCGCGAAAGCCAGGCGGCGGTCAGCCCGGCGGCGGCGCCGGTGCAGGATCTCAGCACCTCGCCCAACTCCGCGCTGATTACGCAGCCGACGGCGCCCGCGACGGTCAGCGATAACCTGTACACCGACGAATTGGTGGAAGGGGTCAAGCGCTTCCAGAAATGGCAAGGGCTGAGCGCCGACGGCGTGATCGGCGCGCGCACCCGCGAATGGCTGAATGTTTCACCGAAAACCCGCGCCGCGCTGCTGGCGTTGAATATCCAGCGCCTGCGCATCCTGCCGGGGCACGTCGGCACCGGGATTATGGTGAACATTCCCAATTATTCGCTGACCTACTACCAAAACGGCAACGAGGTGCTGTCTTCACGGGTGATCGTGGGGCGGCCGAGCCGTAAAACGCCGCTGATGAGCAGCGCGCTGAACAACGTGGTGGTCAACCCGCCGTGGAACGTGCCGACTACGCTGGTGCGCGAGGATATCGTGCCGAAGGCGATGCGCGACGGCAACTACTTCCAGAAACACGGCTATACCGTGCTTTCCGGCTGGAGCAACGACGCCGAGGTGATTAACCCGGCGATGATCGACTGGAGCATGGTTTCCGCGCGCAACTTCCCGTACCGGGTGCGCCAGGCGCCGGGCGCTACCAACTCGCTGGGGCGCTTCAAATTCAACATGCCAAGCTCGGACGCCATCTATCTGCACGATACGCCGAACCACAGCCTGTTCCAGAAAGACATTCGCGCGCTCAGCTCCGGCTGCGTGCGGGTGAACAAAGCGTCTGATTTGGCGAATATGCTGCTGCAGGACGCCGGCTGGAACAACAATCGCGTTTCTTCCACGCTGAAAGAGGGGAATACCACTTACGTGAATATTCGCCAGCGTATTCCGGTTAAATTGTATTATCTGACGGCTTGGGTTTCTGACGACGGCCAGCCGCAATTCCGTACAGATATTTACAATTATGATAATACGGTGAGATCGGGCGCACAAATTTTGGCCCAGGCCGAAAAATTAATGCAATAAATGCAGTAATTATAAATAAATAACGGTCAGAATGTTTGGCTATACCACAGGCCCCCTTACGCGGGGGCCCGTAAACCTAGGCGTATCGCGGGTTGACTCAGCATACGCAGGCGGTTATGGTTCGGACAGTGCGCTTTCTTGTGCATATTTTTTGACATTCTTGCCGGGTTTAACAGAGTCATGGACAAAATTGATCATCATCGCCGTAAATGGCTGGCGCTAGGCGGCGCAGCTATGGGCATAGCGCTGCTCCCTGGGCAGGCGTTCGCCAGTCTTTCTACCGCTCGTCCGCGTATTTTGGTATTGAATAACCTGCATACCGGTGAATCTATTAAAGCCGAGTTTTTCGACGGCAAAGGTTACAATAAAGAAGAGCTGGTGCGGCTTAATCATCTGTTCCGCGATTATCGCGCCAATAAGGTTAAATCGATCGATCCTCGCCTCTTTGACCATCTTTACCGCCTGCAGGGGCTGCTGGGCACCAGCAAGCCGGTGCAGCTGATTTCCGGTTACCGCTCTCTGGACACCAATAATGAACTGCGCGCGCATAGCCGCGGCGTGGCGAAGCACAGCTACCACACCAAGGGCCAGGCGATGGACTTCCATATTGAAGGCGTCCAGCTGAGCAATATCCGCAAAGCGGCGTTAAAAATGCGCGCCGGTGGTGTAGGATATTACCCACGTAGCAACTTTGTACACATCGATACCGGCCCGGTACGGACCTGGTAATCGCCTGTGCCGATAGGTGAACAGCGCCAGCCCGTGGGGTATGGCGCCGTTGTCGTTGTTGGAGCCTTATGAAATACCACATTATTCCCGTTACCGCCTTCAGCCAGAACTGCAGCCTGATCTGGTGCGAGCATAGCCAACAGGCGGCGCTGGTCGATCCCGGCGGCGAAGCGGAAAAAATCAAAGCTGAAGTGGCGAAGCAGGGCGTGACAATTTCGCAGATCTTGCTGACTCACGGCCATCTCGATCACGTTGGCGCCGCCGCTGAGCTGGCCGAACACTATCAGGTGCCGATCTACGGGCCGGATAAGGAAGACGCCTTTTGGCTGGATGGCCTGCCGGCGCAGAGCCGAATGTTTGGCCTGGAAGAGTGCGCGCCGCTGGCGCCCAACCGCTGGCTGGCCGAAGGCGATGAGGTGCAGGTCGGCGAGATGCATTTCAAGGTGCTGCATTGCCCTGGCCATACCCCGGGTCACATTGTCTTCATCAATGAGCAGGCGCGGCTGGCGCTGGTGGGCGATGTGCTGTTTAACGGCGGCGTCGGCCGCAGCGACTTCCCGCGCGGCGACCATCAGGCGCTGATCGACTCCATTCGCACCAAGCTGTTGCCGCAGGGCGACGACATGGCCTTTATTCCGGGCCATGGCCCGATGTCGACCTTCGGCCATGAGCGCCAGACCAACCCGTTCCTGCAGGAAGAACCGCCGGTTTGGTAACGGTTATTTCCCGGCAGAAATAACGAGGGGCGCATTGAGCGCCCCTTTTCTTGGCTGCCGCGCGGCGATTGTCAGAGCACGGCGACGATGGCTTCACACAGCGGCGCCATGTTGTCCGGCGTCATGCCGGCAACGTTGACGCGGCCGGAGTTTACGGCGTAGACGCCGAACTCTTCACGCAGGCGCAGCACCTGTTCTTTGGTCAGGCCGCTGAACGAAAACATGCCGTTCTGGTTGATGATAAAGCCGAAGTCTTGCTGTGCGCCTTTCTCTTGCAGCGTGTTCACAAACAGCTGCCGCATGCGGTGGATGCGCTGACGCATATCGGTCAGTTCCTGCTCCCACAGCGCGCGCAGCGCGTCGTTGCTCAGGATGGTGGCGACCACCGCTGCGCCATGAGACGGCGGGTTAGAGTAGTTGGCGCGGATCGCCGCCTTCACCTGGCTGAACGCGCGGTCAGCGGTTTCCGCATCGGCGGCCACGATGGTGCAGGCGCCGACGCGCTCATTGTACAGGCCGAAGTTCTTCGAGTACGAGCTGGCGACGATCAGTTCCTGATGCTTGGCGGCGAAAATGCGCAGCCCTTCGGCATCTTCTTCCAGGCCCTTGGCGAAGCCCTGATAGGCGAAGTCGAACAGCGGCAGCCAGCCGTTGGCCACGGAGAGCTCAGCCAGCTGGGCCCACTGCTCGGCGGTAGGGTCGATGCCGGTCGGGTTATGGCAGCAGCCGTGGAACAGCACCACGTCGCCCGCCTGCGCCTGTTTCAGGCTATTGAGCAGGCCGTCGAAGTCCAGCGCGTGGTTGGCGGCGTCATAGTAGGCGTATTCCAGCACTTCCAGGCCGACTGCGCCGAAGACGTTTTTATGGTTCGGCCAGCTTGGGTTGCTGATCCAAATGCGCTTGGCGCTGGTCTGGTTGGCGATAAAGTCAGCCGCTACGCGCAGCCCGCCGGTGCCGCCAGGCGTTTGCGCGGTGCGTGCGCGCTTGTCGGCGACGATCGGGCTCTGTTTGCCGAACAACAGCTCTTGCGTGCAGCTGGCGAAAGCCGGGATGCCCTCAATGCCGAGATAATTCTTGGTGGTCTCATTTTCCAGCAGATACTGTTCAGCTTTTTTTACGCTGGTCAGCACCGGGGTTTTGCCGGTTTCATCTTTATAAACGCCAATCCCTAAGTTGATTTTATTTGGGCGGGCGTCGGCGCGGAAAATGTCGGTCAGGCCCAGGATCGGGTCGGCGGGTGCGGCAGTGATTTTTTCAAACATGTCAGGTGCTTCCAAATCTCGGAGTTAAGCAGACAGAGGCATCAGGGTAGCGCCAGTTTTCGGCTTTGCCAACCGTTTGCGACAAAAACACCGCGATGTTGCGAAGGCGGCGCATTAGGCAGGAAAAATGATGGGGAAGGGCAAATCGGCAGGATAAAAATTCACGCATGGCGTAAAAACAAAAACAGGGCCGAAGCCCTGTTTTTTTAACTTGTCCGACGGTGAGCCGCCGTTAAGCGACAGCTTAGAACTGGTAAACCAGGCCTACACCAACGATGTCGTCGGTAGCGATTTTGTTAGCCTTGGTGAATTCGTTCTCGTCCAGCAGGTTGATTTTGTAATCAACGTAGGTGGACATGTTTTTGTTGAAGTAGTAGGTAGTACCAACAGAAACGTATTTAACCAGGTCAGCGTCGCCGCCGGCGAAGCGAGAGCCGTTAGCGGTGCGGCCAGCCAGGTCTTTACCTTTCGACTGCAGGTAAGACACTTCTGGGCGCAGACCGAAGTCGAACTGATACTGTGCGGTCAGTTCGAAGTTCTGAGTTTTGTTGGCGATGGTGTTATCAGCTTCGCCGTATGGGGTCATGTTGCGGGTTTCGGCATACATGGCGGCCAGGTAGACGTTGTTGGCGTCGTATTTCGCGCCCACGGTCCATGCGTCGGCCTTGTCGCCTTTGGCGGTAGACAGATTAGTCTGATCGTCGGTACGGTCGGAAGACGCGTATGCGGCACCGAAGCTTACGCCTTCGCCGATGTCATAAGTTGAAGAGATACCCCAACCGTCGCCGTTTTGTTTCTTCAGAGCGCGGCTGTCGTTCTCGTTTTTACCCTGGTACTGAACGGCGAAGTTCAAACCGTCAACCAGACCGAAGAAGTTGTTGTTACGGTAGGTCGCAACGCCGTTGGTACGGCCGGTCATGTAGTTGTCGGTGATGGTGTAGGTATCGCCACCGAACTCTGGCAGCATATCGGTCCAGCCTTCCACGTCGTACAGTACGCCGTAGTTGCGGCCGTAGTCGAATGAGCCGTAGTCAGCGAATTTCAGACCCGCGAAGCCCAGACGAGTCTTGGTGCCTTCGGTGCCCTGAGATTCAGCGTGGTTAGCCTGAACGTTGTATTCCCACTGGCCGTAACCGGTCAGTTGGTCAGTAATTTGGGTTTCACCTTTGAAGCCGAAACGAACATAGGTCTGATCGCCATCATTTTCTGTGTCGTCGGAGAAGTAGTGCAGACCGTCAACTTTGCCGTACAGATCCAGCTTGTTGCCGTCTTTGTTGTAGATTTCAGCTGCGTTTGCTGCACCAGCAGCTAACAGAGCCGGGATTACCACTGCAAGAATGTTGCGCTTCATCATTATTACCCTCATTGGTGTTATTCGGACACCTTTGCCACTGCCGCCAATAATTCTTTTGAACTATTGTTGATAGATTGGTGTCGTCCTGTGTCTGAACGCAGTGTTCCATTCAGCGGCGGGTTAATCTAGAACGAAAATGCTACGAATATACTAATGCGGTTTCAAAAAGAAAGTATTTGTAACAATATGTAATATTCAGGGAACTTTGTGACGGACGTCAATATTAAAAAATGCGAAAGGCCAGCAGAGCTGGCCTTTGTTTTGTAACAAAATCGGTTAAAAAAAGTTTAAACTGATTAATTAGAAGCTTGCATTACGTGGCGTACGCGGGAACGGGATGACGTCGCGCACGTTTTGCACACCGGTCACATAGGCGATTAAACGTTCAAAGCCCAGGCCGAAACCGGCATGAGGAACGGTGCCGTAGCGACGCAGGTCGCGATACCACCAGTAATCTTCCTTATTCAGCCCCATGGCTTCCATGCGTTGATCCAGCACGTCCAGACGCTCTTCGCGCTGAGCTCCGCCGATGATCTCGCCGATACCCGGCGCCAGCACGTCCATCGCCGCCACGGTTTTGCCGTCTTCGTTCATGCGCATGTAGAAGGCTTTGATGTCTTTCGGGTAGTTCTTCACCACCACCGGCGCCTTGAAGTGTTGTTCCGCCAGATAGCGCTCATGTTCGGACGACAGATCGATGCCCCAGGAAACCGGGTTTTCGAAGGTCTGGCCGGAGGCGATCAGGATCTCTACCGCCTCGGTGTAGTCCACCTGGGCGAAATCCGATGACACGAAACGTTTCAGACGATCGATAGCGTCTTTGTCTACGCGCTCGGCAAAGAACTGCATGTCGTCCATACGCTCATCCAGGACCGCCTGGAACACGTATTTCAGCATCTTCTCCGCCAGTTCGGCGATGTCGGCCAGGTTGGCGAAGGCGATTTCCGGCTCGATCATCCAGAACTCCGCCAGGTGGCGGCTGGTGTTGGAGTTTTCGGCGCGGAAGGTGGGGCCGAAGGTATAGATTTTTGACAGGGCGCAGGCATAGGCTTCGCCGTTCAACTGACCGGACACGGTCAGGAAGGCCTCTTTGCCGAAGAAGTCTTCGCTGAAGTCGACGGCGCCTTTATCGGTGCGCGGCAGGTTTTCCAGATCCAGCGTCGAAACGCGGAACATCTCGCCGGCGCCTTCGGTATCGGAGGCGGTGATCAGCGGGGTAGAGACCCAGAAGAAGCCGTTCTCGTGATAGAAACGGTGAATGGCCTGAGCCAGAGTATGGCGCACGCGCGCCACGGCGCCGATCAGGTTGGTGCGCGGACGCAGGTGCGCCACTTCACGCAGGTACTCGATGCTGTGGCGCTTGGCCGCCATCGGGTAGGTGTCCGGATCGTCAACCCAGCCGACCACCTTGATGGCGGTGGCCTGCAGTTCGAAACTCTGGCCTTCGCCCGGAGACGCGACGACTTTACCTGTCACTTCCACCGAGCAGCCGGTGGTCAGGTGCAGCACTTCATCCTGATAATTCGGCAGAGAATTATTAACGACGGCCTGTAACGGATCAAAGCAGGAACCGTCATAGACGGCCAGGAAGGAGATGCCAGCTTTAGAATCTCTCCGGGTACGTACCCAGCCGCGCACGGTGACTTCACTGTCAACCGCAGCACGACCTTGCAGTACGTCGACTACAGGCACTACGCTCATAGATTTCTCTCTTTAATATTTGGTTTAGAAATAGCTTACAACCCAAGAATATGGGGATGATTGCTATGTTACTTGCCGCGGTGCAGAGCACAAGCAGAAATCGCCGGATTGGCGCAACATTTCTCGGCGTCGGGTAAAAAGGGCGCAGACAGGCGCAGGTAAAGAAAAAGCCGGCGCGGTGATCCGGCCGGCTTTCTTTATATAAGGGAACCTCAGCTGGCTTTTTTCACCAGCGGCAGGTCAAAGGCTTTGCGCAGGGCTTTCACGAAGGCCTGATCCTGACAGATGGTTTTACCCGGGCTGTCGGACAGCTTGGCCACCGGCTTGCCTTTGCACTCGACCAGTTTGATCACGATATTCAGGGGCTTGACGCCCGGGATATCGCAGGTCAGGCGCGTGCCGATGCCGAACCCCAAATTGATGCGCCGATAGAAGCGGCGGTACAGCGCCAGCGCCTTGTCCAGATCCAGGTTATCCGAGAACACCAGGGTTTTGCTCATCGGGTCGATGCCGAGCTTCTGATAGTGGGCGATGGCTTTCTCGCCCCACTCGAACGGATCGCCCGAATCGTGACGCAGCCCCTGGTAGCGCTGGGCGAACTGCAGGCCGAAATCGCGCAGGAAGGCGTCCATGGTGATGCAGTCGGTCAGCGCGATGCCGAGCTGCTCCGGGTATTCATCCAGCCAGGCCTGCAGCGCGGCGCGCTGGCTGTTGGCCAACACCGGGCTGATCTGTTGATGGGCCTGGAACCACTCGTGCGCCTGGGTGCCGACCGGCGCCAGAGCCAACTGATGCGCCAGATCGTAATTGCTGGTGCCGACCAGATACGGGAATTCCGCTTTCAGGGTGCTGACGATCGCCTGCTGCACGCCCTGCGAGAAACGGCGGCGCGTGCCGAAGTCCATCAGCTTGAAACGCGAGAGATCCAGATCGCCGGCCAGCGTTTTGAATTGCGTCAGCTTGCTGCGCAGATGGGCGACGGCCAGCTCCGGGGTGACCTCCGGCGAACGGTGGCGGTGCACCACTTCGCTGATCACCGCCAGCAGCGGCACCTCCCACATGATCACCTCGCGCCACGGCCCGGCGATGCGGATCTGCAGCTTGCCGTCGCGGTTATCGATGGTCACCTGTTGCGGGTCGTAGCGAAAATCCCGTAGCCAGTTCAAATAGTCCTGGCGGAAGAAGGGCAGCCCCGAGAGGTAGGCGAACTCGGCGTCGGTCAGCGCCAACTGGCTCATCAGCGCGACCTGCGCACGGATCTCGTCGGCATATTCTCCCAGCAACTCGTCGCTGCGGCAGCGGAATTCCGCCGCAACGCTGATTGCGGGATAGCGATGGAACACTGCTTGCTGCATATGAAGCTTATAAGCGTCAGTATCAAGCAGTGATGTCAAAATCGGGGAGGCGTATTGAGTCATAGCGCGTTACAGCATCCTCGTCAGGCGCGTGTCCAAATCCGGATAATCATAAAAAAGTCGGGGGAGTATACCCGGATTATCCTGTTATTGAAGCTGCATCACACCACAAATCACCGGAGCGGGTCGAGGATTAAACGTGCCTTTATGGCGGCTTGCTTGCGGGATGGCGACAGAAAAGCCAGATAAGCCTGTAAGGTGAATGACTTAGCCTAATTAGTCATAAAAATTATAATGTTAATTATTTTAAACAACAATTCAGATAAAACCGCTCAGGGTATGCACGCTCACCCGGTTCTTGCCGTTTCTCTTGCAAAAATAGAGCGCTTCGTCCGCCCGTTTGATAGCGCCTTGCAGCGTCGAAAACGCGTTGACCTGGGCAATGCCGCAGCTGGTGGTGAAACGCACCTGTTGCCCGTTGGCCAGCGTCAGGCTGAGGCGATGCGTGCGCTGCCTGAGCTGTTCCATAATATTGCGCGCATTCTCCAGCGTGCAGTTGCCCAGGATCACCGCGAACTCCTCGCCGCCGTAACGGCAAAAAATGTCGCTGGCGCGAAACGCCTGCTGCAGCAGGCGGCCGAACGCCACCAGCACCTGATCGCCGACGTCGTGGCCGTAGCTGTCATTGAGGCTTTTGAAGTTATCGATGTCGATCAGGCAGAAGGCCAGCGGGTAGCTGCCGCTGGCCAATAGCTCGCACTCGAGGAAAAACTTGCGCCGATTATAGATGTTGGTGAGCGGGTCGAGGAATGACGATGCCTCGAGCTCTTTAATCAGCAGCTGTTTCTCGCTCTCCAGCGACACCTTGTCCAACTGGTACTGCCGCAGCTGCTGAATGGCGTCGCTGATGGCGATCAGCTCCTGGCTATAGAACACCTCGTTGCGATCGATGTTCATATTGCCGCGCGCCAGCCGGGCAATATTATTGTGGGTCTTGGTCAGCCAGCGGTTGATATTTGAACAGAACACCAGCGACGGCAGCAAAATAAGCAGCGTGATCAGGCAGCCGAGAGAAATCATGCCGTCGATGGCCGTTTGGCTGTCGTAGATTTGGTGCTGCGCGGCGGCGATTTCCATTTCGTAACTGCGTTGGTACAGCCGTTGCGAAAGCGCGCTCAGCTCATCGACATAGCGCTCAATAAAATCGATAGGGTAGTCGGTATGGGTATCGATCGCCGTATACAGCCCGCCGGTGATCTGCGCGAGCCGATCTTTTGAGACCAGCTCGAGCAGCATATTGACGAGGCGGGTGGTTTGCGCATCGTCATAGCTGATTTTCATAAAGATCAGTCGGGTGCTCAGCGCATTCAACACGCCGGTCAGTTGGATCGACTTCAAATAAGCGTCTTTGCGGTCTTGCGGGTTGCGATTGACGTCGATGATTTGATCGGTGAGCTCGGTCAGGGACATGTTGAGCCGGTTGTTCAGCCGAATCGCCTCGAGGAACATAAATGAGTCGGTATCCAGCATGCGGGTATCATAGGTATAGCGATAATAGCTTTTGCTGGTTTGCGAAATATAGTAAGCGCTGTTGATATTGAACAGGTTGGCGTTGGCGTCGTTAACCTGCGAAAGCTGAAGATTGTCGTTGTCCAGCAGCTGTTCCATCAGGCCGATCATCGACAGCGCGGCGATTTTTTGCCGCACGCCCAGCTGCTGTGAAACCCAGGTTTCCAGGTGGGGGCGGATCAGGGCTATTTTGTCGCGCGCCAGTCGATCGGCGGCCTGGCACTGCGCCCGGGTAATCTGCGGATTGATCAGGCTCAGGCGCTTCAGACGGTGCGCCTGCAGCGAGGCCTGAAAGGCTTCGGAAATCTCTTTGGCGCGGTTGATTTTATACAGGGCGAGCTGATTTTCGCGATAATCGGCGTGGGCTTCCAACAGCTCATCGGCAATAAAGATGGCGAACGACGACATCAAGCAGAAGGTGAAAAAATAGATAAAGTATTTAACTTTCATATCGCCGAACATCCCTAAGCCTGATCGTTCAATTATAACATCGCGCCGTCCGCGCCGCCTTAACTATACCCCGTGGCGGCGCCGCGCCGGATTTAGCATTAAATGCTGATTTTCAAGTCCGGGGCGGTCGACAGGACTGACGGGGCGCGCCGGTTTACGATCCGCCTCTGATTTCTCCGCTTCGGCGGCCTGCCATCTCTGGGTTTTTTACGCAGCTGTGATACAGTTTATTTACAATCGGGTCCATCGGCCAAACCGCGAAGCGATGCGCATCAGGGCATTGGCGGATGATGACGGCCTGGCACCTGTAACTCACTGAGACGTCGAAGGGTTTTTATGACACAACAGCCACAGGCGAAGTATCGCCACGATTATCGCGCGCCAGATTACACCACCACCGATATCGATTTGGATTTCGATCTGGACGCAGAGACCACCCGGGTTACCGCCGTCAGCAAAATCAAACGCCAGGGCGCCGCCGGTGCGCCGCTGGTGCTGAACGGTGAAGACCTGACGCTGGTGAGCATTCAGGTTGATGGCCAGGCGTGGAGCGCCTACCGTCTGCAGGATAACCAGCTGTTGATTGATGAGTTGCCAGCACAATTTACTCTCACCATCGTTAATGACATTCATCCGGCGAAAAATACCGCGCTGGAAGGCCTGTACCTGTCCGGTGAAGCGCTGTGCACCCAATGCGAGGCCGAAGGCTTCCGCCACATTACCTATTATCAGGATCGTCCGGACGTGCTGGCGCGCTTTACCACCCGCATTACGGCCGATAAAGCGCGCTATCCGTTCCTGCTGTCGAACGGCAACCGGGTGGGCCAGGGCGAACTGGACCATGGCCGCCATTGGGTGCAGTGGCAGGATCCGTTCCCGAAACCTTGCTATCTGTTTGCGCTGGTGGCCGGTGACTTCGACGTGCTGCGCGACAGCTTCACCACCCGTTCCGGCCGCGAAGTGGCGCTGGAGCTGTTCGTTGACCGCGGCAATCTGGATCGCGCCGATTGGGCGATGACGTCGCTGAAGAACTCGATGAAGTGGGATGAAACCCGCTTTGGGCTGGAATACGATCTCGACATTTATATGATCGTGGCGGTCGATTTCTTCAACATGGGCGCGATGGAGAACAAAGGGCTAAACATCTTCAACTCCAAGTACGTGCTGGCGAAGGCGGAAACCGCCACCGACAAGGATTATCTGAATATCGAAGCGGTGATCGGCCACGAATATTTCCACAACTGGACCGGCAACCGCGTGACCTGCCGCGACTGGTTCCAGCTCAGCCTGAAAGAGGGGCTGACGGTATTCCGCGATCAGGAGTTCAGCTCCGATCTGGGTTCGCGTTCGGTCAACCGCATCGATAACGTGCGCGTGATGCGCGGCGCGCAGTTCGCCGAAGACGCCAGCCCGATGGCGCACGCCATCCGCCCGGATAAAGTGATCGAAATGAACAACTTCTACACCCTGACGGTGTATGAGAAAGGATCCGAAGTGATCCGCATGCTGCACACCCTGCTGGGCGAAGCGAATTTCCAGAAAGGGATACAGCTGTATTTCGAACGCCACGACGGCAGCGCGGCTACCTGCGATGATTTCGTTCAGGCGATGGAGGACGCGTCCAATGTCGATCTGTCGCTGTTCCGCCGCTGGTACAGCCAGTCCGGCACGCCGCTGCTGACGGTGCGCGATGACTACGACGCCGAAAATCAGCAGTATCGCCTGTTCGTCAGCCAAAAAACCGCGCCGACCGCCGATCAGCCGGAAAAACTGCCGCTGCATATTCCCTTGGATATCGAACTGTACGACAGCGAAGGCAACGTCATTGCGTTGCAAAAAGACGGTGCGCCGATCGGTAACGTGCTGAACGTGACCGAAGCAGAGCAAACCTTCGTGTTCGACGGCGTGGAGCACAAGCCGGTGCCGTCGCTGCTGCGCGAGTTCTCGGCTCCGGTGAAGCTGGACTATCCGTACAGCGATCAGCAGCTGACCTTCCTGATGCAGCATGCGCGCAACGAATTCGCCCGTTGGGATGCGGCGCAGAGCCTGCTGGCGACCTACATCAAGCTGAACGTGGCCAAACATCAGCAGAAACAGCCGCTGTCGCTGCCGCTGCACGTGGCCGACGCGTTCCGCGCCGTGCTGCTGGATGAACAGCTGGATCCGGCGCTGGCGGCGCAGATCCTGACGCTGCCGTCGGAAAGCGAGGTTGCCGAACTGTTCGCCACCATCGATCCGGAAGCGATCGCCGCGGTGCACGAAGCGATCGTTCGCTGCCTGGCGAAGGAAATGGCCGACGAGTGGCTGGCGGTGTATTACGCCAACCGGACCGACGGTTACCGCGTGGAGCACGGCGAGATCGCCAAGCGCGCCCTGCGCAACGTTTGCCTGGGCTACCTGGCCTTCGGTGAAGACGTGGCCTTGGCCGACAAGTTGGTGAGCGAACAGTATCGTCAGGCGGATAACATGACCGACTCGCTGGCGGCGTTGGCCGCGGCGGTGGCGGCTCAGCTGCCTTGCCGCGACGCGCTGCTGGCGGCGTTCGATGAGCGCTGGCATCAGGATGGCCTGGTGATGGACAAATGGTTCGTGCTGCAGGGCAGCAGCCCGGCGGCGGACGTGCTGAGCAAGGTGCGCGCACTGTTGCAACACCGTTCGTTCAGCCTGAGCAACCCGAACCGCACCCGCTCGCTGATTGGCGGCTTCGCCTCCGGCAATCCGGCGGCGTTCCATGCCGCCGACGGCAGCGGTTACCAGTTCCTGGCGGAAATCCTCAGCGATCTCAACCAGCGCAACCCGCAAATCGCCGCGCGCCTGATCGAACCGTTGATCCGCCTGAAACGCTACGACGCCGGCCGTCAGGCGCTGATGCGCAAAGCGCTGGAACAGCTGAAGGGGTTGGAAAACCTGTCCGGCGATCTGTACGAGAAGATCAGCAAGGCGCTCGACGCGTAAATCACGCTCTCGACGAGAAAAAGGGACGGCATCCGCCGTCCCTTTTTTTAATTCATCGCCCGCTGCGACGCGGCTACCGAGGTCGGCGGCGACAATACCCGCTCCAGCACCTCGGCCTCCAGCTCGGCCAGCCTGGCCGAACCTTTGCGGCGTGGCCGCGGCAAATCGATCGCCAGATCCAGGCCGATGCGGCCTTCCTCAATCAGGATCACCCGGTCCGCCAACGCGATGGCTTCGCTCACGTCGTGGGTGACCAGCAACACGGTAAAGCCGTGCTGTTGCCACAGATTTTCAATCAGCCCCTGCATCTCGATGCGAGTCAACGCATCCAGCGCGCCCAGCGGTTCGTCCAGCAGCAGCAGGCGGGGGCGGTGGATCAGCGCGCGGGCCAGCGCCACCCGCTGTTTTTGGCCGCCGGACAGCGCCGCCGGCCACTCGTTGGCCCGATCCGCCAGGCCGACGGCGTCCAGCGCCTGCAGGGCGTTATCGCGCCAATGACCGCGCAGGCCGAGGCCGACGTTGTCGATGACCTTTTTCCACGGCAGCAGACGCGCATCCTGAAACATCAGGCGAGTATCTTCTCTGGCGCTGCTGAGCGGGGCGTTGCCGGTCAGCAACGCGCCGCCGCTGGCGTTTTCCAGGCCGGCCATCAGGCGCAGCAGGGTGCTTTTGCCGCAGCCGCTGCGGCCGACCACCGCAACGAACTGCCCGGAGGTGATGCGCAGCTGGATATCGTCCAGCACGGTGCGGTTGCCGTAACGCTTGGCGATGGACTCCAGCGTTACCGGCGTGCCTTGCGAAATACGAGCGGGAAGGGTCATAACGCTTCTCCCTGTTTCAGTTGATAAGCCGGATGCCAGCGCAGCCAGACGCGCTCCAGCAGCTGCGCGCCGACGTCCGCCAGCTTGCCGAGCAGGGCGTACAGCACGATAGCCACCACCACGATATCGGTCTGCAGGAATTCACGGGCGTTCATCGCCAGGTAGCCGATGCCCGAGTTGGCGGAAATGGTTTCGGCGACGATCAGCGTCAGCCACATAAAGCCGAGCGCGAAGCGCACCCCGACCATGATCGACGGCAACGCGCCCGGCAGCACCACCTGGGTAAACAGCCGGAAACCGCTCAGGCCATAGCTGCGCGCCATTTCCAGCAGGCCGCGATCGATATTCTTGATGCCGTGATAGGTATTGAGGTAGATCGGGAACAGCGTGCCGAGCGCCACCAGAAAGATCTTGGCGGATTCATCGATGCCGAACCACAGGATCACCAGCGGGATCAGCGCCAGATGCGGCACGTTGCGGATCATCTGCACCGAACTGTCGAGCAGGCGTTCGCCCCAGCGCGACAGCCCGGTAATAAAACCGAGGATCAGCCCGATGCTGCCGCCGATGCTGAAACCGATCAGCGCGCGCCAGTTGCTGATGGTCAGGTGTTGCCACAGCTCGCCGCTTTTGGTCAGCGTCCAGAAGGCGGTCACCACCGCGCTGGGGGCCGGCAAAATGCGGTTGGACAACCAGCCCGCCTCCACGGAAATTTGCCAGATGACCACCAGCGCCACCGGCAGCGCCCAGGGCGCCAGCCGGTTCAGAATACGTTGCGTGCCGTTTGCCATATCGTTGCTCCTCAGCTCTGTGACACTTTTTGCGGAACGTAAATATTGGCCACCACCTCGCCCTGGGGACGCAGCGGGCGCACCTGCGCCGGCGCGTTGTCCGCCAGGTCGAGATGCGGGAACAGCAGTTCGCCGACGCGGTAGGCCTCTTCCAGATGCGGATAACCGGAGAGAATAAAGGTGTCGATGCCCAGGTCGGCATATTCTTGCATCCGCGCCGCCACCGTCGGGCCGTCGCCCACCAGCGCGGTGCCGGCGCCGCCGCGCACCAGGCCGACGCCGGCCCACAGGTTGGGGCTGATCTCCAGGTTGTCTTTTTTGCCGCCGTGCAGCTCGGCCATGCGCCGTTGCCCGACGGAATCGAAGCGCGCAAAGGCCTGCTGGGCGTTGGCGATGGTTTCATCGTCCAGGTTGGCGATCAGCCGGTCGGCGGCGCGCCAGGCTTCTTCGGTGGTTTCCCGCACGATCACGTGCAGGCGGATGCCGAAGCGCACCTGGCGGCCTTTGGCCGCCGCCTTGGCGCGCACCTCGGCGATCTTTTCCTTTACCTGCGCCGGCGGCTCGCCCCAGGTGAGGTACATCTCTACCTGTTCGGCGGCCAGATCCTGCGCCGCGGCGGAGGATCCGCCGAAATAGAGCGGCGGCCGCGGCTGTTGCACCGGCGGGAACAGCAATTTGGCGCCTTTCACCTGGATATGCTTGCCGTGGAAATCGACGGTTTCCCCTTCCAGCACCCGACGCCAGACCTGCGTGAACTCCGCCGAGGCCTCATAGCGCTCCTCATGATTGAGGTGCAGCCCTTCCGCCGCCAGTTCTTCCGGATCGCCGCCGGTGACCAGGTTAAACAGCGCGCGGCCGTTGGACAGGCGGTCCAGCGTGGCGGCCTGACGCGCCGCCAGGGTTGGCGAGATGATGCCGGGCCGCAGCGCCACCAGGAATTTCAGCCGCTGGGTGACCGGGATAAGCGACGCGGCCACCAGCCAGGAGTCTTCGCAGGAACGGCCGGTGGGGATCAGCACGCCGCCGAATCCCAGGCGGTCCGCCGCCTGGGCAATCTGTTGCAGATAACCGTGATCGACGCTGCGCGCCCCTTCCGAACTGCCAAGGTAGTGGCCGTCGCCGTGGGTGGGCAAAAACCAGAAAACGTTAAGGCTCATCGTCAGTTCTCCAAAATTATTGTGCGCTCGGGCGCCAGATGCGTTGCGAAATGTCTACCTTTATCGGCACCAGGCGATTGGCGTAAAACAGGTCGGCGGTTTGCTGCTGGGCGGCGATGGTGTGCGCATCCAGCGGCTTGATGGCGGTCGGCGGTCGATGATCCAGATAGCTGGCGATCACCTTTTCCGGCAGCCCCATGGCGTTGGCCAGCAACGTAACGCTCTGCGCGCGGTCGCTGCGGGTAAGCGCATCGGCCTGGCTCAGCACCTCCAGCACCTGCCGGATAAAGGCGCCGTTGGCTTCGGCATAAGGGCGCACCGCCAGATAGAAGGAACCGGTTTGATTCAGGTCGGTGCCGTCGCCGAGCACCCGCACGCCGCCCTGCAGCAGCGCGGCGGAATAGTAAGGATCCCAGATCGCCCAGGCATCGACGTTGCCCTGCTGAAACGCGGCGCGCGCGTCGGCCGGGGTCAGGTAGACCGCTTGGATGTCGGTGAATTTCAGCCCGGCTTTTTGCAGCGAGCGCAGCAGCAGGTTGTGCGAGCTGGAGCCTTTCTGGAAGGCGACCTTATGGCCTTTCAGCTCGGCGACGCTTTTTATCGGGCTGTTTTCCGGCACCAGGATCACCTCCGCCTTGGGTTTGGGCGGTTCAACGCCGACATACAGCAGATCGGCGCCGGCGGCCTGGGCGAAGATCGGCGGAATATCGCCGGTGCTGCCCAGATCGATGCTGCCGACGTTCAGCGCTTCCAGCATCTGCGGACCGGCCGGGAATTCGACCCAGCTGATTTTGGTGGCGGGAAAACGCTTCTCCAGCAGCTGGTGGCTTTTCGCCAGCACCAGGCTGACCGATCCTTTTTGGTAGCCGATACGGAACCGGGCCGGATCCTGCGCGCTGGCGGCATTGGCCCAGGCCAGCGACAGCAGGCCCATCAGGGTGGCGGCGCCAAACCAGCGCCGCAGAACAGATCGCTTCATATTGAGGTCCTTTTCCGGAGTGCTTCAGGCGGTCTGTCGGGTCGACAGGGGCAGGGTTACCCTCAGAGAGGGCGGCTTGCGGCGGCCGAGCGCCAGGTAGAAACTCTCCAGCGCCTCCTCCAGCCGCCCGGCGACGCCGTCCGACAGGGTGACGTCTTCGCCGTTGAGCTGCACCTGGCTGTCGTCGGCGAAGACGCCGTGCAGCACTTCCTGCGCCTTCAGCGCCGCCAGCACCGGCTTCAGGGCGTAGTCCACCGCCAGCATGTGCCCGACGGAACCGCCGGTGGCCAGGGGCAGCACCACCTTGTGGTCCAGCGCGCGTTCCGGCAGCAGATCCAGCAGGGTCTTCAAGGCGCCGGAAAATGAAGCCTTATATACCGGGGTGGAAATCAGCAGGCCGTCCGCCTGCGCCAGCTGCTCGGTGAAGGCTTTGATCGCCGGGCTGTTAAAATTGGCGTACAGCAGGTCTTCGGCATCGAAATCGTGCAGGGTATAGGCGATCACCTCTACGCCTTGCTGCCGCAGCCAGTTCTGGCTCAGGGTAAGCAGGCCCGCCGAGCGTGATGGGATGCGTGGGCTGCCGGCCAGTGATATAACGCGCATTGCCACTCCTTATAACTAAATGTTAGGTTTAATTAGAAAATGAACGGGAAGTGTTTTAAAGCTAACAGCAAAGGGGCGGGTTTCTTAAATCTCATTTTTTGATTTTGTTATGCGTAAAAGCGGATTTGCGGCGTTTTCCCTCGGCGCCAAGAAAACGATTGCGTAAAAAGGCCTTTTTTTGCCTTTAATCAATTCCAATTGGTCGGGGGATGCCGGATAATACGCCCCCGGTTTGCAACCGGGAAATCAGGAGAGTCCATGTACTACCCCATCATCAGGAAAGCGTTGTTCCAGCTCGATCCCGAGCGCGCGCATGAATTGACCTTTCGTCAGCTTCGCCGTGTAACCGGCACCCCGTTAGAGTTTCTTGTCCGCCAGTCGGTGCCGACCAAGCCGGTCAGCTGCATGGGGCTGTCGTTTAAAAACCCGTTGGGATTGGCCGCCGGTCTGGATAAAGACGGCGAGTGCATCGACGCGTTCGGCGCCATGGGTTTCGGCCATGTCGAGGTGGGCACCGTGACCCCGCGCCCGCAGCCGGGCAACGACAAGCCGCGCCTGTTCCGGGTGGTGGAGGCCGAGGGGCTGATCAACCGCATGGGCTTTAATAACCACGGCGTGGATAATCTGGTTGAAAACGTTAAGAAATCCCATTTCGGCGGCATTCTTGGGATCAATATCGGCAAGAATAAGGACACCCCGGTTGAACAGGGGAAAGACGATTATCTGATCTGCATGGATAAAGTTTATCCGTATGCCGGTTATATCGCGATTAACATTTCGTCACCAAATACGCCGGGGTTACGATCCTTGCAGTATGGCGAAGCGCTGGACGATCTTTTAGCGGCGATTAAAAATAAGCAGCAGGAATTACATGCGCGCCATCACAAATATGTGCCGGTGGCGGTAAAGATCGCGCCGGATCTTTCTGAAGAAGAATTGATCCAAATTGCCGATAGCCTGGTGCGTCATAATATCGACGGGGTGATCGCCACCAATACCACATTGGATCGTAAACTGATCCAGGGATTAAATTACTGCGAGCAAACGGGTGGCCTCAGCGGGCGTCCGCTGCAGTCGCGCAGCACCGAAGTGATCCGTCGCCTGTCGACCGAGCTGCAAGGGCACCTGCCGATTATTGGCGTGGGCGGGGTGGATTCGCTGACGGCGGCGCGTGAAAAAATGGCGGCCGGCGCCAGCCTGGTGCAAATTTATTCCGGATTTATCTTCCACGGCCCGCGCCTGATTAAAGATATCGTTACCCATATCTAATATTTTTTCTTTCATTTTATGTCGGGGGTTTATTTCTTCCCCCGGCTCGTCTATATTTTGTTCGTTAGCATAAATATCGTTCGCGGAATTATCCGATGTTTAAGCGACTTTATCGGTGATAAAATCACCTTTTGGGGTAAATACGGCGTTGGCATAGGCAGCGAGAAGGATAAGAGATGAAGATAAAACCTGACGATAATTGGCGTTGGTATTTTGACGCCGAACACGATCGGCTAATGCTGGATTTAGCTAATGGTATGATCTTTCGCTCGCGTTTTCCGGCCAAAATGTTAACCCCGGACGCCTTTGACGAATGCGCTTTTTGCGTCGACGACGCCGCGCTGTATTTCACCTATGAAGAACAGTGCAAACAGGTCAAGCTCAGCCATGAACAGCGCGCCGAGCTGGTGTTGAATGCCTTGGTCGCCTACCGTTTCCTGAAACCGCTGATGCCGAAAAGCTGGCACTTCTCGCAGCAGCATTATCCGCTGCAGCCGAAGAACGGCGAGCTGGCGGCGGTGAAGGTGATGGAAAGCGGCGTTGAAGCCCGCCTGCTGGTGGTGGAGGCCGGCGATAACGCCAGCCTGTGCCTGCTGGCGCAGAACCAACTGTCGGTCGCCGGCCGCACCATGGTGCTGGGCGACGCGATTAAGGTGATGCACGATCGGCTGAAGCCTTGTGCGCAGGACGAATCTTCCACCCCGGCGGCCTACGACCGGGCGGTATAAGCCCGGTTACGCCAGCGTCAAATCGCTTTTCGGAATACAGCTGCAGCAAAGAATGGTGCCGTCTTCGGCCACCGCGCTTTTCTTCAGCGGCGCGACTTCGCCGCTGACCAGGGTAATACGGCAGCTGCCGCAGATGCCGGCCCGGCAGGAATAGGGCACGCGAATTCCCTGCTGCTCCAGCTGCTCGAGCAATATTTGCTGGTTATTGCCGGTAAACACCTTCCCTTCATATTCGATGGTCACGCCCTGCGCGCTGTCCTGCGGCGCCGCTACGCTCTCCACCACCGTGCCGGCGCCATACGGGCGCGGCGGCTTGGTCGACAGCACTTCCACCGCATCGCCAACGCGAATAATGCCGCTGTTGCGCGCAATCATGTTTTGGCCGAAGTCGATGTCGCCGTTATCGGCGGTGCGGAATTTCTGCAGCGTGCTCAGCGGCTCACCGCTCGGGTGTTTGCGGCCTCGCTCGGTGCTGACGGTGGTCAGCACGCAGCGGCTGCAGGGTTTCACCAGATCGAACATCACATCGCCGACGCGGATCACCTGCCAGCCGTCTTCGGCCCAGGCGCCGGCGCCGGTGACCACCAGATTGGGGCGGAACTGCTCCAGCTTGATGCTGCCGGGGCAGCGCCGCTGCAGATCGTTGAACGAAGCCTGGTTAATCAGCAGATAAGGATAGCCATCGGCGAACGACAGCGGAATGGCCGGATGTTTTTTTACCCGGCGGGTGAGTTCCGGCCCCAGCCAGCGCAGCTGCACGTCGCGCTGGAAATAGCCGCTTAGCCAGCGGTTAATCTCCGCCGGCGCAATCAGCGCGGTGAAATGGTTGCCCCACACTTCGGTAGGCTGCGCTTCGGCGGCGAAATCGCTAAAGCGGATAGCGGCGCTTTCGCCGTCCGGGGCGGTGAGAAACAGGCCGTCCGCCAGCAGCGCCGGAGTGAACAGCACCATCTGCGGATATTGGCGCGCGGTAATAAAGGTGCCATCCGGTTCGGTGATCATAAAGGTGCGATCGAAGGCCAGGCCGCTGCTGGAGACCTGGGCATGGGAAAGCTGCAAACCCCGCAGCGATTTAACCGGATGAACGTAGAGTCTGGAAAGCGTGATCACCCTTATCTCCGTGCGATTATTAAATAGAAGGGAGCAACTTTATGACAAGCGGTCTGGATTAGCTATAATGCGCAACAATTTTCTTTTTGGTGATAAGTACGATATGAACTCTCTGTTTGCCAGCACGGCGCGTGGACTGGAAGAACTGTTAAAAAGCGAGCTGGAAGCGCTGGGCGCCCACGACTGCAAAGTGGTGCAGGGTGGGGTACATTTTCAGGGTGACGATCGTCTTCTGTACCAAAGCCTGCTGTGGAGCCGCCTGGCCTCGCGCATTCTGCTGCCGCTGAACGAATTCCGCGTGCACAGCGATCTGGATCTGTACCTCGGCGTGCAGGCGATTGACTGGACCAGCATCTTCGGGGTGGATAAAACCTTCGCCGTGCATTTCAGCGGCGTCAATGAAGAGATCCGCAACAGCCAATACGGCGCGCTGAAGGTGAAAGACGCCATCGTCGACAGCTTCACCCGCAAAATCGATCGGCGCCCGACGGTCGCCAAGCAACAGCCCGACATTCGCGTCAACGTGTTCCTGCAGCGCGATATGGCCAGCGTGGCGCTGGATCTGAGCGGCGAAGGCCTGCATCAGCGCGGTTACCGCGATCTGACCGGCCAGGCGCCGCTGAAGGAAAACCTGGCGGCGGCCATCGTGCAGCGTTCCGGCTGGCAGCCGGGCACGCCGATGCTCGATCCGATGTGCGGTTCCGGCACCTTGTTGATCGAAGCGGCGATGATCGCCGCCGATCGCGCGCCGGGTCTGCACCGTCAGCACTGGGGCTTCAGCGCCTGGAACGGCCACAACGCCGACCTGTGGCGCGAATTGACCACCGAAGCGCAGGTGCGCGCTCGTCGCGGCCTGCAGGAAACCCCTTCGCGCTTCTTCGGCTCCGACATCGATCGCCGGGTGATCGAAATGGCGCGCGGCAACGCCCGCCGCGCCGGCATTGCCGAACTGATCACCTTCAACGTCAATGACGTCAGCAAATTGACCAATCCGCTGCCGGAAGGCCCGACCGGCACCGTGGTCAGCAACCCGCCGTACGGCGAGCGCCTGGAAAGCGAACCGGCGCTGATTGCGCTGCATAACATGCTGGGCCGCATCATGAAGAGCGCCTTCGGCGGCTGGCAGCTGTCGCTGTTCAGCGCTTCACCGGAGCTGCTGAGCTGCCTGCAGCTGCGCGCCGAGCGGCAGTTCAAGGCTAAAAACGGCCCGCTGGATTGCGTGCAGAAAAACTACCAGCTGGCGGCGAACCCGGCCGGCGCCGGCGGCGTGCAGGTGGCGGAAGATTTCGCCAACCGCCTGCGCAAAAACCTGAAGAAGCTCGACAAATGGGCGAAGCAGCAGGGCATTGAATGCTACCGCTTGTATGACGCCGATCTGCCAGAATACAACGTGGCGGTCGATCGCTACGGCAGCAAGGTGGTGGTGCAGGAATACGCGCCGCCGAAAACCGTCGATGCGCAGAAGGCGCGTCAGCGTTTGTTCGACGTGATCAACGCTACGCTGGCGGTGCTGGAATTGCCGTCCAATCAGCTGATCCTGAAGACCCGCGAGCGGCAGAAGGGTAAAAACCAGTACGAGAAGCTGGCGCAGAAGGGCGAATTCCTGCTGGTGGAAGAGTTCAACGCCAAGCTGTGGGTCAACCTGACCGACTATCTCGACACCGGGCTGTTCCTCGATCACCGCATCGCGCGCCGCATGTTGGGTGAGATGAGCAAGGGCAAGGACTTCCTCAACCTGTTCGCCTATACCGGCACCGCCAGCGTGCACGCCGGGCTGGGCGGCGCGCGCAGCACCACTACGGTGGATATGTCGCGCACCTATCTGGAGTGGGCGGAGAAAAACCTGCGCGCCAACGGCCTGACCGGCCGTCAGCACCGCCTGATCCAGGCCGATTGCCTGTCGTGGCTGAGCAATGCCGATGAGCAGTTCGACGTGATCTTTATCGATCCGCCGACCTTCTCCAACTCCAAGCGAATGGAAAACAGCTTTGACGTGCAGCGCGATCATCTGGCGCTGATGAAAGATTTGAAACGGTTGCTGCGCCGCAACGGGACCATCATGTTCTCGAACAACAAGCGCGGTTTCCAGATGGATCTGGCCGGTCTGAGCGAGCTGGGTCTGGAGGCGAAAGAGATCACCGCCCAGACGCTGTCGCAGGACTTTGCCCGTAACCGTCAGATTCATAACTGCTGGCTGGTCACCCACGCCGGCGAAGGAAAATAATTACTATGTCGTTAATCAGCATGTCCGGCGCCTGGCTGTCCTTCAGCGATGCGCCGCTTTTAGACAACACCGAAATTCATATCGAAGACAACGAACGCGTTTGTCTGGTGGGGCGCAACGGCGCCGGTAAATCCACCCTGCTGAAGATCCTCGGCAAAGAGATCCCGCTGGATGACGGCCGGGTGATTTACGAGCAGGATTTGATCGTGGCGCGTCTGCAACAGGATCCGCCGCGCAATATCGGCGGCAGCGTGTTCGACTTCGTGGCCGAAGGCGTCGCGGAGCAGGCGGAGCACCTGAAGGCCTACCATGCGATCTCTCACCTGGTGGAAACCGACCCGAGCGAGAAAAACCTGACGCGCATGGCGCAGATTATGGAGATCCTCGATCATCAAGGGTTGTGGCAACTCGACAGCCGCATCAGCGAAGTGCTGCTGCAGCTGGGGCTGAACGGCGACGCCGAGCTTTCCTCGCTCTCCGGCGGCTGGTTGCGCAAGGCGGCGCTGGGCCGCGCGCTGGTCAGCTCGCCGCGCGTGCTGCTGCTCGACGAACCGACCAACCACCTGGATATTGAAACCATCGACTGGCTGGAAGGCTTCCTGAAAGAGTTCGATGGCAGCATCGTGTTCATCTCCCACGACCGTTCGTTTATTCGCAACATGGCGACGCGCATCGTCGATCTGGACCGCGGCAAGTTGGTCTCCTGGCCGGGCAACTACGATCTGTATTTGCTGAGCAAGGAAGAGGCGCTGCGGGTGGAAGAGCTGCAGAACGCCGAGTTCGACCGCAAGCTGGCGCAGGAAGAAGTGTGGATCCGCCAGGGCATCAAGGCGCGCCGCACCCGTAACGAAGGCCGCGTGCGCGCGCTGAAGGCGCTGCGCAACGAACGTTCGGAGCGTCGTGAAGTGATGGGCACCGCCAAGATGCAGGTGGAAGAGGCGGTCCGCTCCGGCAAAATCGTGTTTGAGCTGGAAGACGTCAACTATCAGGTCGGCGAAAAGGTGCTGGTGCGCGGTTTCTCCGCTCAGGTGCAGCGCGGCGACAAGATTGCGTTGGTGGGGCCGAACGGCTGCGGCAAAACCACGCTGCTGAAACTGATGCTCGGTCAACTGAAAGCCGACAGCGGCCGCGTGCACTGCGGCACCAAGCTGGAAGTGGCCTACTTCGACCAGCACCGCGCCGATCTCGACCCCGAGCGCACGGTGATGGACAACTTGGCGGAAGGCAAACAGGAAGTGATGGTCAACGGCCGGGCGCGCCACGTGCTGGGCTACCTGCAGGACTTCCTGTTCCACCCGAAACGCGCGATGACGCCGGTGAAGGCGCTGTCGGGCGGCGAGCGTAACCGCCTGCTGTTGGCTAAGCTGTTTCTGAAACCCAGCAATCTGCTGATCCTCGATGAACCAACCAACGATCTCGACGTCGAAACGCTGGAGCTGCTGGAAGAGCTGATCGACGGCTACCAGGGCACCGTGCTGCTGGTCAGCCACGATCGTCAGTTTGTCGACAACTCGGTAACCGAGTGCTGGATCTTCGAAGGCAACGGCGCCATCAGCACCTTCGTCGGCGGCTACTACGACGCGCACCATCAGCGCGCCACCGCCAAACCGATCCGCCAGGCGGCGCCGAGCCAGGGCAAACCGGCCGCAGAGAAAAAAACCGAGCAGCCGAAGAAGCCGGCCGCCAAGCTGAGCTATAACCTGCTGCGCGAACTGGAACAGCTGCCGCAGCGTCTTGAGCAGCTGGAAGCGGAAATTGAAGCGCTGCAGGCGCAAATGAGCGATGCTAACTTCTTCACGCGTCCGCACAGCGAAACGCAGGGCGTGCTGACGGCGCTGGCCAACGCCGAACAGGCGCTGGAGCAGGCGTTCGCCCGTTGGGAAGAGCTGGAAGCGATGAAAAACGGCTAACCGTTGCGCCTACCGCCCGCGCGCTGCTGCGGGCGGTATCGCCGTCTCGGTGAGCAACGTTATTAAGGAGGAATATGGTGTGTTCCCACGAAAATCACAAGCAGCATAGCCCCAAGGTGCCCGGCGCCCCGCAGCAGGATAACCTGATGCTGTGCCCGCAGTGCGACATGCTGGTGGCCTTGCCGCCCCTGGCGTTCGGCACCAAAGCGGTGTGCCCGCGCTGTAAAACCACCCTCAGCACCCGCTGGGAGGAACCGCGCAAGCGGCCGATCGGCTACGCCCTCAGCGCGCTGTTCATGCTGCTGCTGGCCAATATTTTCCCGTTTATCAATATGCGCGTTGCCGGTCTTGGCAACGAAATCAGACTGATTCAAATTCCTCAGGTGATGGTGGCGGAAGATTACGCCAGCATGGCCACGTTGTTCATGGTGTTCGTGCAGCTGATCCCGGCGTTTTGCATGCTGGCGATCATTCTGCTGTGCGCCAGAGTGCGCATGCCGCTGGCGTTGAAAGAGTGGATGGCCAAAATGCTGTTCCAGTTTAAAACCTGGTGCATGGTGGAAATCTTCCTCGCCGGGGTACTGGTCAGCTTCGTCAAGCTGATGGCCTACGGCGATATCGGCATCGGCAGCAGCTTTGTGCCTTACTGCCTGTTCTGCCTGCTGCAGGTGCGCGCCTTCCAGTGCGTGGACCGCCGCTGGCTGTGGCAGGATATCGAACCGGCGCCGAAGCTGGATCGGCCGCTGACGGTCGGCCGCACCGGCATGCGCCAGGGCGTGCGTTCCTGCCGCTGCTGCACCGCGATCCTGCCGGCCGATCTGACCCATTGCCCGCGCTGCCACACCAACGGCCACGTGCGCCGCCGCAACAGCCTGCAGTGGACGCTGGCGCTGCTGGTGACCTCGATTATGCTGTATATTCCGGCCAACCTGATGCCGATCATGGTCACCGAGGCGCTGGGCAACAAGATGAATTCGACCATCATGGCCGGGGTGATCCTGCTGTGGGGCGAAGGATCCTATCCGGTGGCGATGGTGATTTTCATCGCCAGCATCATGGTGCCATCGCTGAAGATGCTGGCGATCGGTTGGCTGTGCTGGGACGCCAACGGCAAGGGGAAAAACCGCGCCGACAGCGAACGCATGCACCTGATTTATGAAGTCGTCGAGTTTGTTGGCCGCTGGTCAATGATCGACGTGTTTGTCATCGCCGTACTGTCGGCGTTGGTACGTATGGGACAATTGATGAGCATCTATCCTGCAACCGGAGCGGTGCTGTTCGCCCTGGTGGTGATCCTCACCATGTTCGCCGCCATGACGTTCGATCCCCGGCTGACCTGGGATCGCGTAAATGAAACAACAAAAAAGGAGCCGCAAGGTGACGGAAAATAATCATAGCGTCGCGGACGTAGAGAAGATCAAGCGCTGGTCGCCGGTGTGGATCATTCCCATCGTCACCGCCCTGATCGGCGCCTGGATCCTGTTTTACCATTTCAGCCATCAGGGACCGGTAGTGACGCTGGTCACCACCACCGCCGAAGGGCTGGAAGCGGGCAAAACCAAAATCAAAAGCCGCAGCGTCGACGTTGGCGTGGTGGAGACCGTGACGCTGAGCGACGACCTGAGCAAGGTGATGGTGCAGGCGCGGCTCAACGCCGGCATGGAGAAGCTGCTGCGGCAGGACACCGCCTTCTGGGTGGTGAAGCCGCAGATTGGCCGCGAAGGCGTTTCCGGCCTGGGGACGCTGTTATCCGGCGCCTATATCGAGCTGCAGCCGGGCACCAAGGGCAAGGACGGCAAGGACGATTATCAACTGCTGGATGCGCCGCCGCTGGCCTCGCCGGACGCCAAAGGCCTGCGCATCGTGCTGGACAGCGAAAAATCGGGCCAGTTGAACGCCGGCGATCCGGTGCTGTTCCGCGGCTATCGCGTCGGCTCGGTGGAAACCAGCTATTTCGATCCCAAGCAGCGCGCCATGCGCTATCAGCTGTTTATCTCGGCGCCTTACGATCAGCTGGTGACCAGCAACGTGCGTTTCTGGAAAGACAGCGGCGTGGCGTTCGACATGTCGGCGCAGGGGATGCGCGTGGAAATGGGCTCGCTGGCGACCCTGTTCAGCGGCGGCGTCAGCTTTGACGTGCCGGACGGTTGGGATCGCGGCGAACTGGCGAAAGAGAAGGCGGAATATCAGCTGTTCGACAACCAGCGCAGCATCCAGGACTCGCTGTACACCGTGCATAAAGATTACCTGATGTTCTTCTCCGACTCGGTTCGCGGCCTGCAGCCGGGCGCGCCGGTAGAATTCCGCGGCATTCGTCTCGGTACGGTGGCGCAGGTGCCGTTCTCCAAAGAGGGCATGGCGCAGCGGCTGGACAGCGATTACCGCATTCCGGTGCTGATCCGCATCGAACCGGATCGCTTCCAGAAACAGCTGGGCGGCAACTTCGACATCGAAGGCCATCTGAAAGACGCCGAGTCGCGCGGCATGCGCGCTTCCCTGAAGTCCGCCAACCTGCTGACCGGTTCGCTGTATATCGATCTGGACTTCTATCCGCAGGAGAAGGCCTGGAAAGGTCCGCGTGAGCTGTTCGGTTATCCGCTGATGCCGACCACCAGCGGCGGCCTGGCGCAGATCCAGCAGAAGCTGATGCAGACGCTGGACAAGATCAACGCGATGCCGATCAATCCGATGATCAACGAAGCGACCAAAACGCTGGCGGAAAGTCAGAAGACCATGAAGTCGACGCAGCAGACCATGAAGTCGCTGAATGACATCATCGCCAGCAAAGAGATGAAGGCGCTGCCGCAGGACATGCAGAAAACGCTGCAGGAGTTGAACCGCAGCATGAAAGGGTTCCAGCCGGGTTCACCTGCCTACAACAAGATGGTGGGCGACATGCAACGACTGGATCAGGTGTTGCGCGAACTGCAGCCGGTGCTGCGCACTCTGAATGACAAGAGCAACGCGCTGGTGTTTGAAGCCGCCGGCAGCAATGACCCTCAGCCGAAGAAGGCCAATAAATGATGAAATGGATCCCGGTAGCCCTGGCGCTGTTGCTCAGCGCCTGCAGCAGTACGCCACAGAAAACCTACTATCAGCTGCCGGCGCTGGGGGCGTCGGCGCAGGTGAGCGGCGGTGCCGCCTCTACGCGCCAGCTGTGGCTGGAGCACGTTGGCGTCGCCGATTATCTGGCGCAAAACGGCGTGGTTTATCAGACCAACGACGTGCAGTACGTCATCGCCCAGAACAACCTGTGGGCCAGCCCGCTGGATCAACAGCTGCAGCAGACGCTGGTCACCAACCTGAGCGGCGCGCTGCCGGGTTGGGTGGTGTCTTCGCAGCCGATGAACAGCGATCAGGATGTGCTTAACGTCACCGTCAGCGGCTTCCACGGCCGTTTCGACGGCAAGGCCGTCATTCGCGGCGAATGGGTGCTGAATCATCAGGGGCGGCTGATTAAGCGGCCGTTTAACCTGGAGCTGAAGCAGGGTGAAGACGGCTACGATGCGCTGGTGCGCACCCTGGCGCAGGGGTGGCAGCAGGAGGCTCAGACGATCGCTTCGCAGGTCGGCGGCTTTTAGACATAATTTGGACTAAAATGATCTAATCCCTGTCGGTGAGAAATATCACTTTTTCTTGTCGGCAGGGATTTTTTATTTATATCAACGAATTAACCTCTTTCCCTGCATATCAGCCACTTAGCTTTTTCCGCGGGCGTAGCTCACAAATATGACATTGGCGTGAATTTTGCGCATTGATCTTCGCGTCATTTAGCGCTATTGCTTAATCGTGGCTGCGCAAAAAGCAGCCATTGTTTTCTTTCCACCAGACCAAAAATGAGGGAAACGAGGCATGAAGAGACAGAAACGCGATCGTCTGGAAAGGGCGCATTCGAGAGGGTATCAGGCAGGCATTTTAGGGCGTTCCAGGGAACATTGTCCCTACCAATCATCGGTGGACGCCCGGTCTCAATGGCTGGGAGGTTGGCGAGAAGCCATGGAGGACAGGGCTGTGACCGCTTAAGCGGCTCCCTGTCAAAAAAAGGAACAACCTCCGCCGCGCGCGGAGGTTTTTGTTTCAGCTGCCGATTACCCCTGCCAGCGTTTCAGTAAAATACTCGCGTTCACGCCGCCAAAGCCGAAGCCGTTGGACAAGGCGTAGGTGATGCTCATCGGTTCCGCCTGCTTCGCCACCAGATGCAATCCTTCCGCCGCCGGATCGGGGTTATCCAGATTCAACGTGGCGGGGGCGATTTGGTCGCGCAGCGCCAGCGCGGTGAAGATGGTTTCCAGCCCGCCGGCCGCCCCCAGCAAATGGCCGGTCGCCGATTTGGTCGAGGTCACCGCTACGCCGCCGTCTGCGCCGAACAGGTGCCTGATGGCGTTAATTTCCCCCAGATCGCCCACCGGCGTCGAGGTGGCGTGTGCGTTCAGATGCTGGACTTCGCCCGGCGTAACGCCCGCCTGCTTCAGCGCAATCTTCATGGCGCGGTAGGCGCCGTCGCCGTCTTCGGCGCCGGAGGTCATGTGGTAGGCATCGGCGCTGGTGCCGTAGCCGACAATTTCCGCCAGCGGCGCCGCTCCGCGCGCCAGTGCGTGTTCGAGGGTTTCGATGACCAGCATGCCGGCGCCTTCGCCCATCACGAAACCGTCGCGTGCGCTGTCGAAAGGCCGCGAGGCCTGCGCCGCCTCGTCCGCCGATGCGGTAGACATGGCGCGCGCGGCGGCAAAGCCCCCCAGGCTGACGGTATCGATAGCGGCCTCGGTGCCGCCGCACAGGGCGATATCGGCCTCATCGTTACGGATCATGCGCACCGCATCGCCAATGGCCTGAACGCCGGCCGCGCAGGCGGTGACCGGCGCGCCGATCGGCCCTTTGAACCCATGCTTGATAGATACGTGGCCGGCGGCCAGGTTAACCAGGAATGAAGGAATGGTGAACGGCGACAGACGCTTGGCGCCGCGGCTGTCGGTGGTGCGCACCGCGTGAGCGATGGCTGGAAAACCGCCGATGCCGGAGGCTATCACGGTCGCGGTGCGCTCCTGCTTCTCTTCGGTATCGGCGACCCAGCCGGCCTGGCGGATCGCCTCATCGGCCGCCGCCATGGCGAACAGGATAAAGCGATCCATTTTTTTCTGGTCTTTGGGGGCGACGGACAGGTCGGGGTTAAAGCCGGCTTCGGCATCCTGTTCCTGCGAGGGCACCTGGCCGCCGACTTTGACCTGCAGGTCGGCGACGATCGCTTCCGGCAGAGGGCGGATGCCTGACTGACCGTTCAGCAGGCGTTGCCAGACGGCTTCAACGCCGCACCCCAACGGCGAAACGACGCCCATGCCTGTAATGACGATACGACGACTGTTCATAGTGACTCCTTGGATGATTCAGGGAAAGTGGCAGAGTGATTCTGCTGCATCAGGGCGGCGCGCCGGCGCATGCCTTCGCTGGCCGCCGGCCCTGGCGCCAATGTGATGTGGCGTTGTTCGATGGGTTGTCGGGTCTGGCTGTCGATCAGCTGCACCTGGATCGGCCGGCCGCTGCGGCGGTCGACCAGCTGCGCGCTGATGCCGTCATCCGTCAGATGGGTATTGCCCCAATGAAACAGCGCCGCCAACACCGGGAAAAAGTCGTAGCCGCGTTCGGTAAGCAGATATTGATAGCGCACCGGGCGCGTTTGATAGCGCTGCTTGTGCAAGATACCGCCGGCCACCAGGTCTTTCAGGCGGCGTGTCAGTATGGTGGGCGACAGCCCCAGGCTTTGCTGGAATTCATCAAATTTCGACAGGCCGTGGAAGGCGTCGCGCAGTATCAGAATGCTCCACCATTCGCCGACCCGATCCAGTGAACGAGCGACCGGGCAGGGTGCCTGGTCAAAACGGGTTTTTTGCATGCTGCACCTCAATGTTACTACAATAATTGTAGTTACTGGTTGGCCGTTATGGGCATGAGCATCGCCCCGAAGCAAAAAATAACGATGGGAGAATAAAACGGCGGCCGTAGCAGGCCGCCATAGCCGCTTAGAATGCGGCAGTGTCCTTGAACAGGCCCACTTTCAGATCGCTGGCGGTATAAATGACCTGACCGTCGACCAGCACTTCGCCATCGGCCACGCCCATGATCAGTTTACGGGTAATGACGCGCTTGAAGTTGATGCGATAGGTGACCTTTTTCGCGGTCGGCAGCACCTGGCCGGTGAATTTCACTTCACCCACGCCCAGCGCGCGGCCTTTGCCTTCGCCGCCCAGCCAGCCGAGGTAGAAACCCACCAGCTGCCACATTGCGTCCAGGCCCAGACAGCCCGGCATCACAGGGTCGCCGATAAAGTGGCAACCGAAGAACCATAGGTCCGGATTGATATCCAGCTCCGCTTCCACATAGCCTTTGTTGTGGGTACCACCGTCTTCGGTCATCTTGACCACGCGGTCCATCATCAACATGTTACCTGCCGGCAACGGCGGGCCGCCGGCGCCGAACAGCTCGCCACGGCCGGATGCTTCGAGGTCTTCTTTCGTATAGGAGTCGCGTTTATCTACCATGTTCTCAGTAAGCCTTATTTTAATGAAGGACGCAGATTAGCTAACACGTGTACGCTGAACAAGTCCGATCAGCCGTGGTTGAACCAGTTGAGCCAACGGAGCGGCCACGGCCAGCGACGGCGTTCCTGTGGATTCACCTGCGCAATTCGTTCCTGAATGGCAGCCAACAGATTCGGCTGCCGTTCGTCAGAGTAGGGGTAACCGGTCAGTAATGGCAAGGCCTCTGCGGCGCTGTTTACCGCCCACAGATGGAATTGCCCTTCGCGCACGGCCTCGACCACGTCTTGACGCAGGCACAGATGGCGCACGTTGGTGGCGGGCAGTATAACGCCCTGTTTGCCGGTCAGGCCGCGGCGCAGGCAAACCTCGAAGAAGCCTTCGACCTTTTCGTTAACGCCGCCGATGGGCTGCACGTTGCCGAATTGGTCGACGGAGCCGGTGACGGCAATCTGTTGGGTGATAGGCTGCTGCGACAATGCGCTGATCAATGCGCACAGCTCCGCCAGCGAGGCGCTGTCGCCGTCCACTTCACCGTAGGACTGTTCGAAGACAATCGAGGCGGAGAAGGGCAGCTGTTGGTCCAGCTCCAGTTCGGAGATCAGGAACGCCTGCATAATCATCATGCCTTTGGCGTGCAAATTACCGCCCAGTTCGGCTTTGCGCTCAACGTCGGTGAATTCGCCGTCGCCGAGGTGCACGACGCAGCTGATGCGTGATGGTTCGCCGAAGCTGCGCGGGTGGCCGGGGTAATCCAGAACGGAAAGCCCGTTAATCTGGCCAACCACTTCGCCTTCGGTCTCGATCAGGATTTGGCCCAGCTCAATTTCATCCTGCATGCGTTCGGCGAGGTAGCTTTCTCGCCATTCACGCGCATTCAGCGCGGCTTCGAAGGCTTTGGCCGTGATATGGTCTTCTTCGGCATACAGCGCGGCTTCGGCCAGCTGCTGACCAATCCACAGCGGCGAGAGCGGCAGAATGCCCTGATCGCCGCTGTAACGCACCGCCTGAATCATCAGTGGCAGCCATGCATCGGCGGCCAACGCAGGCAGTTGCTGCTGTTCGATGACGCTGTTGACGTAGCCGCACCACTGCGCCATATCTTCGGCTTCGGTGAGCTGCAGATCGTCTTCGTATTCCCCGTAGACGGCCTGTTCACAGAGTTCGGGTTCAATGTCGTGGAAATCGGCCAGGCCGTGACGGTCGCCCACCACAATCAGGCGCAGCTCCAGCGGCATCGGCGGAAGGGTGACCGGCAGCGGGCGCGTTTCATCCGGAGAAACCCAGTGGAACTGGCGTTGGGTGATCATCTGTTTCAACCGCAGCCACAGCAGCGGCTGAGCCAACAGAGCGCGCGCCGACAGGAGCAGCACGCCGCCGTTGGCCTGATGCACCAGGCCCGGTTGCAGGGTGATTTCGCCATTGTGAATGCGCACGCAGCCAAACAGCTGCTCCGGCTCGATCCATTCCTGGAACACGCAGGCGCCGCCGGCGGCGAAAGGTTCGTCGCCACGGCTGGCGGCCTCCACGCTGACTTTGCTGCCCTGAATCACATAATGACTGCCTTTGAAGGCGGTGTTCTGCGGCTGCAACTGCTGCACGGCGTCTGCGAGCAGCGCCAGATACTCGCGCGTCTCTTGCGCTTTCAACAGCATGAAGCGCGGGGGCGACTGCGGGTGGCAAAAGAGCGTCAGCGCGTTTTCCAGCCGGGGCTGAATGGCGGCAAAGGGCACGGGTGCCAACTGAGCGGCGGTATCAAATATCGCCTGATAAGGCGTTACGTCCGGCAACAGAGATTGCCATTCAAGTCGGTTATTGGTCAAAGTGTTAGATGCAATCGTCAAAAAGGGAAAGGGCGATTATACAAGAATAACGCCAGCTTGATACATGCAGAGTGGCAGTTGGCGTCAGGGAGTTTGACATCGCACCGCGACTGTGCAAAAAACAGTCTAAAAGACGGTTTAATTGCCGGGGAAATTTGGCGCAAAGCTGTTATGCTTAATAAAGTTACGCGGTCACTGAAGAGCTCAAGATGAAATATCAGCAACTGGAAAATCTGGAGAGCGGTTGGAAATGGAAATACCTGGTGAAAAAGCACCGGGAAGGGGAACTCATTACCCGCTACATTGAAAACAGCGTTGCTCAGGAAGCTGTCAACGAGCTGCTGAAGCTGGAAAATGAACCGGTAAAAGTCCTCGCATGGATTGCCGCTCATATGAATCCGGAACTGGATAACCGGATGAAGCAAACTATCCGCGCCAGACGCAAGCGTCATTTTAACGCAGAACATCAACACACGCGAAAAAAATCTATCGATCTGGAGTTTCTGGTTTGGCAACGTCTGGCTGCCCTGGCCCGTCGCCGCGGCGTTACGCTGTCGGAAACCATAGTGCAGCTGATAGAAGATGCCGAGCGTAAAGAGAAGTACGCCAGCCAAATGTCGCTGTTGAAAGAAGACCTCAAGGCTATCCTCGGCAAGGATCAGGAATAACCTCTTACTGCATATTGCACGGTGCTACTTTTGCCGGCCCGGCGAGAAAAGGGCGAAAAAAAACCCCGCATTGCGGGGTTTTTTACTAAGCAGTGGTAACTTAAGCCTGTGGCTGAGTTACAACGTCTTTGATACCTTTAACTTCGATCTCTACGCGACGATCTGGTGCCAGGCAAGCGATCTGAGCTTTGGTAGCGCGGCCAGATTTGTAGCCACAGGTGTTGCCAGTGACGGAATCAGCTTCGCCCATACCACGTGCAGAGATTTTGTCTGACGGGATGCCTTTAGAAACCAGGTAGTCAACAACGCTTTGTGCGCGTTTTTCGGACAGTTTCTGGTTGTACTGGTCAGAACCAACGGCGTCGGTGTAACCCAGAACCACTACAGAACCGTCTTTAGGATCCATGGAGCTCAGCTGGCTGTACAGCTGGTCCAGAGCCTGTTGGCCTTCTGCTTTCAGAGTGGATTTGTTGAAGTTGAACAGCACGTCAGACTTCAGAGTGAAACGCTTGGTTTCAACAACTGGAGCCGGAGCCGGAGCTGGTGCTGGAGCAACAACATCATCCTGACCGAAACGGTAAGAAACACCCAGGCTCAGCATGGTGTTGTCTGGACGTGCGCCGACAGTACCTGCATCACCGATGTTGCTTACGAATTGGTAGTCCAGGCGAGTAGCCCAGTTTTTGGTCAGTGCGTATTCAACACCAACAGCAGCCAGCGGAGAAACGCCGGTGTCGTGGTCGCTCAGACGAGTGCCGTTGCCGTAGTTAGCTTTGGAGTCTGCACGCCATACCATACCACCCAGACGAGTGTAGATGTCCAGATCGTCAGCAATTGGGTAGCTCAGTTTAGCTGCCAGCTGAACGCCTTGTGCTTTGAAAGCACCGTTGTTCACGCTGCCTTTGTAAGGCATACGGCCAAGCCAGTCATAGCCCAGCTCGAAGCCCAGGTATTGGTTCGCCTGGTAACCCAGGAACGCGCCAGCACCCAGTTGATCTTTATGGGTCGGACCATTGCCGATACCATTCTGGTAACCGTTGCCGTAGAAACCAGTGTCATGGTACTGGGACCAGCCCAGTTTAGCACCGGTGTACCAGGTGTTATCTTTTGGGGCGGCTTGCGCTACGGTAGCGAAACCAGCCAGTGCCACTGCTAATGCGATAGCTGTCTTTTTCATTTTGCGCCTCGTTATCATCCAAATAGGCAATGAGCTTTAAAGCTGTTTTAAGCCCTTGGTTAAATTCCTTCGCCAAGGTTTGAGCCCTCGTTTGTTACTCGGCCAGTTTTCCTGGCGTTATAGAGCAACCTTGGCGATGTAAAGTCTACAACGTGGCGCGAAAGTTACAAGTGTGATGTGATAAAGCTCTAAAAAAAAACGCGGAATCGTACATATTTGCTAACACTAATCGGCAAAAAACAGGGCGAATTTCTGAGCGTTTTCTCTCGCGGAACCGCAGCCGGACTCGCTTTCTGCATGATCCGGCAAAGGTTCCCTTCGCGGGGGATAAAAATGATGGGAAAATTCCTAAATTTACTTAATGATACAAAGAAGAGTGAATTTTTAGGGTGGAACAGTGTCCGTGAGTCGGGTTAATGTCACGTTGCGGACGCATGATGAAGCCGTATGCATTACCCAATTCTGCCGCACGCCTTAATTTTAGACGATCTTCCTCTGTAAGCTCGGGCAACCAGCCGAGAACCACGCTGTAATTCCCCGTCAGCAGCGCTTTTTCCATCGCCTCCACCGTCGCCAGCGGGCTGATTTGGCTCAGCTGCACCATTTTCTCGACCGGCAGGCCGGATTGCTGCAGCCACAGTTTGCTGAGTTTTTGCTGCGGCGTAAGCCACAGCAGCCAGCGCGACTGTTTGCCAAGCTGTTGCAGCAGCGGCAGTAACAACTGTGCGACCGCGGGCTGATGCTCATTGTAAACAAGTTCACTGATAAGGCCATTTTCGTTGCCGGCGTCGGTGGTCTTGGCAGCATGGGGCGCCGCGATAGCGTTGCGGCTGAAATGGGGTTGGTAAAGTGATTGAGTACGCATAAAGTATCCCGCCCGTAGTGTCACTGTATGTATATACAGTATACCCGGTGGGAGATAAGATCAACCCAAATTTTAGTAGCGCCTCGCATAACCGCGATTATTTTTTATACTGCCGTTTTTTGTGATTGGCATGGCTACCGTTAGTGCGTATTTTTCTAATTAGTTGTTCACGTTACCTTTATTTCATTGATGTGAGAAATATTACGCATATAACCTACAAGGGAGTCTCGTCATGAAAGGGATATCGACGGCAAGGATTGCACAGGCGAAAGCCTGCTTCTCGGTATTGGGCTGCATCACCATCCGCTCGCAGTTCGGCGGTTATGGGCTGCTGGCCGAGGGCGTCATGTTCGCGGTGATAGCGGAAGGCGAACTGTATCTGCGGGCGACTCATGGTCTGGAGCCGACGTTTCGCGCCCGCGGCATGGTCAATATGATTTACTCCAAGCGCGGCGTGCCGATCACCATGCGTTATTATTGGGTCGATGAGGCGCTCTGGCGCGAACGCAACGAGCTGATTGGTCTGGCGTGGCAGGCGGTCAGGGAGGCGCGCAGGGAACAGCAGAGCAAAACCGGCAGCCACGGGCGGCTGAGGACGTTGCCCAATATCGATATCAATATGGAGCGGCTGCTGTGGCGGGCCGGCATTCGCAACGTCTACGACCTGCGGCTGTACGGCGCCAGGCGCAGCTACCTGCGGCTGTTGCAACAGCAAAACCCTCTTGGGGTGCGGATGCTGCTGTCGTTGGCGGGCGCGATCGCCGGCTATCACCATGCCGCTTTGCCCGCCGAACTGCGCGGCGAGCTGATCCAGTGGTTCGAGCATACGATGGCGATGCGCAGCCATGGCCATGAGCCGGTCATTCAGCGCCAACGGGCGGCCCTGAATGATTAATTGGCCTTATTGATACGCGCGTGCAGCGCAGTCAGCTCCGGCAGCAGTTCAAGCACCAGCCCAATCTGTTGCAAGACCAATTGATCTTTGCTTTCCGGCTCCGGGACGGTGTGCCGGATGCGCTCAGCGAGGTTTTCCAATGCCTGCGCAATGCGCGAGCCGTCCTGCTCTTCCTGATGCAGGGCGCCGTCAACGTAGCACACGGCATCATTCAGTAAATCCAGCGTCGCGGGGTTGCTCAGGCGTTCACGGTGCGCGCCGAGCGCGGAGATGTAGCTCAGCAGGGTATGATTCAGGCACAGCAGCCGGAAAGCCGCCTCCTGCAGCGCCCGATCGGTCTTGGGATCGGCGGACATGTTGGAGATGACCGACGCCAGTTCGGCATCGCTGTTGTGCGCATCCCGTCGCGCGATGCGATAGGGCAGGCCGTTATCTTTGCCCTGATGGTACTGCACCAGAATGGCGTCCAGGTAGCGGCAGTTGGCGTTCAGCGTCTTGTCCACCACCGCCGGCAATTGGCGGAACTTCCAGTCCGGCCAGATGAAACTGACCGCCGCCCAGGCGATGGCGCAGCCCAGCAAGGTGTCGTAAACGCGCGGCGCCGCCACTTCAAAACCCTCGCCCAGCAGGTTAAAGCACAGCAACACCAGCAGGGTAATAAACATGGTGGCGTGGGCGTATTGCACGGTGCGGAATGCGAAGAACAGCACGCCGGTGATGACGATCAGCACCATCTGGCCTTCGAGCGACGGAACGAAGTAAAGGATCGGCAGGCCGATCAATATGCCGGCCAGCGTGCCAATGATGCGCAGCGCCAGCCGGCGCCGAGTCGCATTGTAATTGGGTTGGCACACAAACAGGCTGGTGAGCAGGATCCAGTAACCGTGCTGCATGCCGGTAAGCTGAATAAACGCGTAACCGACGCACAGCACCACCGACATGCGGATTGCGTGGCGGAACAGGGCGGACTGCGGCGTCAGGTGGCGGCTGATGCGCAGCCTGATGTCGCTCCAGCCGGTCAGGCGATCGTCTGCCAGGCTATTCTCTTCCGTTTGCCCATTGGCGAGCGCCTGTTCGGATTCGATATTGGCCAGTTGGGCGTCGATGGCGCGTAAATTTTTCAGCAGGTGCGCGAGCGCTTTGGTCAGTTCGGCATTTTCCCGCGTGGCGGCGCTGCGCGCCAGCGCTTCTTCGATGCGGTTAAACACCGGCTCAAATCGCGGATTGTGCTGATATTTTTGCCTCAGCAGGATCGACTGCGCCAGTTGCCGGCAGGCACGCGCCTGCATGCTCAGCAGGCGCTGGAAGCGAAACAGAATATCGCTGTGGCGGAACTGCCGGCTCAGCGCCTGATACTGAACGTGAGAAGAGCTGGCCCGCTCGTGGATATCCTGCGCGACAAAATAATAATGCAGCGTACGGCGGGTGCCGCGCTGGCCGCGATCGCCTTTCAAGCGCGTCAGCAAAGAGGCCTTGGTCTGGTTGAGCAGCGTCACCAGCGCGCTGTTGGCCATGGCGACATCCATCCACGGCAGGTCTGCGTCGTGTTCGGCATCGGGGTCGAACAGGTTGGCTTTGGCGTCCAGATAGTTAGCCAGCTGCTCATAGCAGCGGGCCAGATTTTCCTGCAGCGGGCGGATGGGGAAGATCACATGGCCGGTCAGCGTCAGCAGGTTGTACCACAGCGCGCCGATGACCAGCAGCATCGGCTGTTGATACCAGGCGCCATACATCGAGGTGCCGAGCATGGTGTAAACCGCGATCAGCAGCGCGCCGAAGGCGATGGTGGCGTAACGCTGCCCCAGGGCGCCCAAGAGAATAAAGCCGCAGGTGGAGAGCATCAGACCGAGCGCGAACAGCCAAGGGTAAGGAAACAGCAGCTCAATCGAGGCGGCGGCGATAAAAAAACACACCAGGGTGATCAGCAGGTTGCGCAACCTGCCGGTCAGCCTGTCGTCCAGATCGGTCAAGGCCGCGGCGACCACGCCCAGCGTCAGAGGAATGGTCAGCTTGGGAATGCCCAGCCACCAGGGAACGGCGGCTGCGCCGGTCAGCGCAATGAAGATGCGCAGATGGTAAAGCACATTGCTGTTGTAGGCGTAACGGCGTAGCGCGGGTGCAAAAGAGAGCACGAAAAACTCCTCAAACGGAGAAAAAATTAACGCTGTTGATACTGGCGACGGGCATTTTCGGTACGGGCCTGCTGAGCCATTTCAACCGAAACCACGCGGCGGCCCACCGGCCACAGGGCGATGGCGGCGATTTTGAAATTGGCGATGCCGACCGGAATGCCGATGATCGAAACGCACTGCACGATGCCGGCCGCGATGTGTGACAGGCACAGCCACCAGCCGAACAGCACCAGCCAAACGATATTCAGCAGCGAGCCGCCGGCGGAAAGCAGCGCATTGCTTTTTTCCGGGTAAAGTTCATTGACGTGGATCGCCTCATTGCCGAAAGGCAAAAACGACAATTTGGTGATTTCCCAGCAGGAGCGGGTTAACGGCAGGGTGAAGATCAGCAGGACGCTGAACACCGTGGCGATCAGCCAGCCCAGGGTGGTGAAAAAACCGCCCAACACGAAATTAAGAATATTCAGTACAGTACGCATAGTCGTCATTCTGCTCTAATGATGGTCAAACCGCGACGCGGTTGCGTTCGCTATCAAAACGCAAAATCTATTCTACCCTTTTTTTAGCGCTAGAGTGCCACTGCTTATCGCAGGTAAACTGGCAGATATCCGTTATTTAATCTCAACATAGTCATGGCGCGACGATATGGAACTTAAAGCGACATCGCTGGGGAAACACCTGGCTCAGCACCCTTACAACCGCGTGCGGCTGCTGCACGCCGGCGTTGAGGTCAGCGGCGAGAAGCATGAATACCTTATCCCGTTCAACCAGCTGATACAGGTCAGGTGCAAGCGCGGCATCGTCTGGGGCGAACTGGAGTTTGAACTGCCCGACGAGAAAGTGGTGCGGCTGCACGGCACCGAGTGGCAGGAGACCCAGCGTTTTTATCACTACTTGCAGCAGGCCTGGCAGCAGTGGAGCGCGGAGATGAGCGAGGTCAGCGCCGGGGTGCTGCAGCAGCAGGTCGAGCAGATCCAACGCATCGAACAGCAGGATAAATGGTTTAAAAAATCCGAGCTGGGCAAGCTGCAGCAGCAGATCCGCCAGTCCTTCGACGCGTTGCCGATGCCGGTGGTGCGGCTGGATGAGTTCGACAACTGCCGTGACGATTATCAACGCTGCCTGCAGTGGCTGCAGCATGGCCTGCACAGCATCGAACAGCGCAACCGGCAGTGGACCGAACGCATGCTGGAAACCCATCACGACTTTTTCCAGACGGTCGAAAGTTCGCCGCTGAATGATTCGCAGAGCCGCGCGGTGGCGAACGGCGAAGACTCGGTGCTGGTGCTGGCCGGCGCCGGCAGCGGTAAAACCTCGGTGCTGGTGGCGCGCGCCGGCTGGCTGCTGCGCCGTCAGGAAGCCGAACCCGGGCAAATTTTGCTGTTGGCGTTCGGCCGCCAGGCGGCCGGCGAAATGAATGAGCGCATCAAGGAACGGCTGGGCGACGTCGGCATCCAGGCGAAAACCTTCCATGCTCTGGCGCTGCAGATCATTCAGCAGGGCAATCGAAAAGTGCCGGCTATCAGCAAGCTGGAAACCGACGGCAAAGCGCGGAAAGCGCTGTTGATCGCCAACTGGCAGCAGCAATGCGCGGAGAAAAAGGCGCAGGCCAAAGGGTGGCGTCAATGGCTGACCGAAGAACTCGAGTGGGAAGTGCCGGAAGGGGATTTCTGGCAGGATAAGCGGCTGGCGGAGCGGCTGGCCGGGCGGCTCGAACGCTGGCTGGGGTTGATGCGCATGCACGGCGGCAGCCAGGCGGAAATGATCGAACAGGCGGACGACGAAATCCGCGACCTGTTCTCAAAACGCATCCGGCTGATGGCGCCGCTGTTGAAGGCCTGGAAAAGCGCCTTGAAAGACGAAGGGGCGGTGGACTTCTCCGGCTTGATCCATCAGGCGGTCAATATTCTGGAAAAAGGCCGCTTTGTCAGCCCGTGGAAACACATCCTGGTGGATGAGTTTCAGGATATCTCGCCGCAGCGCGCCCAGCTGCTGGCGGCGCTGCGCAAGCAGAACAAGCAGACCTGCCTGTTCGCGGTGGGGGATGACTGGCAGGCGATCTATCGCTTTAGCGGCGCCGAGCTGGCGCTGACCACGGCGTTCGCCGCCAACTTCGGCGAAGGGGCGCAGTGCGCGCTGGACACCACCTACCGCTTCAACGAGCGCATCGGCGAAGTGGCCAACCGCTTTGTGCTGCAGAACCCGCACCAGTTGAAAAAACCGCTGAACAGCCTGAGCAAGGGCAACAAAAAATCGGTGGCGATTTTGCCGCACGAACAGCTGGAAGCGCTGCTGGACAAGCTGAGCGGCTATGCCAAGCCGGAAGAAAGCATCCTGGTGCTGGCGCGCTATCATCACCTGAAACCGCAGGCGCTGGCCAAAGCGGCGACCCGCTGGCCGAAGCTGAATATCGAGTTCATGACCATTCACGCCAGCAAGGGGCAGCAGGCGGAATATGTGATTATTGCCGGTTTGCACGAGGGCGGCGACGGTTTTCCGGCGGTGGCGCGCGAGTCGGTGCTGGAGGATGTTTTACTGCCGCAGCCGGAAGATTTCCCGGACGCCGAAGAGCGGCGCTTGCTGTACGTGGCGCTGACCCGCGCCAAACACCAGGTCTGGCTGCTGCAGGATCGCGAACGCCCCTCGGTGTTTGTCGAACAGCTGCAGGATCTTGGCGTGCCGCTGCAGAAAAAACCCTAAACCGGGCCTGGCGGGCAGCCAGACCCGCGGCATTACTGCAGGCGTTCCTGCAAATAGCGCTGATAGTCGGGTATGGCGATTTCCACCGCGCTTTTGAACAGCGGCGAGTCGATCAGGAAATCCGCGGTGGAGCGGTTGGTGGCGACCGGGATATTCCACACCGTCGCCAACCGCAGCAGCGCCTTCACGTCCGGATCGTGCGGCACGGCGTTCAGCGGATCCCAGAAGAAGATCAACATGTCGATTTTACCTTCGGAGATCAGCGCGCCAACCTGCTGGTCGCCACCCATCGGGCCGCTGAGCATGCTCTGCACCGGGAGGCCGCTGGCCCGCTGGATCAGGTTGCCGGTGGTGCCGGTGGCGTACAGCTGATGCTCCGCCAGTATGGCCTTATGGCTTTCAACCCACTCCAACAGGGCCTGTTTGCGGTGATCGTGCGCCACCAGCGCAATGTGTTTGCGCGCGGCGATAGTGCGGGTGGTCAATTCCATCTCGGTGTCCTTCGCTAATCGGGTGATGTGCGACAGATTACTGAAACTGTTTTTCACTGCCTAGCGTTTGCGCCTGAAAATGCGAAGAAAACGCGCCTTTACCCCGGCAAGGCGCGAATTGTTTAGCGAACGGGCTGCTTGTTGGCCCAGCGCAGAAAGCGCTTCTGCGTTTCCTTGTCCGCCTGTTGGAACCAATACTGCAGCATTTGCTCGGAGACGTTTTCGCCTTTCAGCGTGACGGTCGGTGAATTCAGCGTCGCGGCCGACTGCGGAGAAAGCGCGGCGGCGGAGTGCGCCTGAGCGAAGGCTGGCACCGAGGCCGGGCGATGTTGGCGATTGTAGTCCGACATCACCTTCTCCAGGTCGGTATTGAAGGTCACGCTGTCGGGGTGCAACACGTCGTGCCGCATGGGCAGATCGTTGCCTTTCGGATCAATCACCTGGTAATTCAGCGTTTTGTCGAAGCGCTGCGCGTCACGATCGTTTTCTATCCGCGGCAGCTCAATCGCCACGGCGCTGACGTTTTGCGTGTTGAAGGTGGCGATCAGCGGCAGGGACGTGTAGGCGATCTGATCCTGTTGGCCGGAACGCACGGATTTGGTGACCTTAAACAGCAGCTGATGTTGCCCGCCGTCCAGCTCGAGGCTGTCGGCGCCTTTTAACAACGAACCTGTCATTTTCTTGCCGTCGACCGCCAGCAGGTCGATGTCCGGGGAGAGTTTCAGGGTCGTAGCCGCGGCCGGCATGCTGATGCTGAGTAGCGCCGCAACCACCAGACCAAATTTCATCATTATCTCCTTATAAAGTGACATAGCTATAGTGTTGGACACGCCACAGGTTGTGTCAAAATTTTTCAATATGGCCAGTGAGTTTACATTTTTACACATTTAAATGCATTTGGACATGCCGACGTTGTCTCCCACCGTGACAGCCTCAGACCATGGAATTGGCCTGGAGTTTCAGCCGCGCGGCGTTTAGCTGAATTTGGCGCTATCGGTTACACTCAGAACAGACAATTTCGTTGATGGCCGGGAGCTGAGTATGCAGGACCATGAGATCGCAGAGCTGTTGCAACAGGTGAAAACCATCGCCCTGGTCGGCGCCAGCGATAATCCGGCGCGGCCCAGCTATGGCGTCATGGCCTATTTATTGGCCCAGGGCTATCAGGTTACGCCGGTCAGCCCCAAGCTGGCGGGGCAGAGCCTGTTGGGGCAGCCGGCTTACGCCAGGCTGGCGGACATTCCCCATCCGGTGGATATGGTGGACGTTTTTCGCAATTCAGAGGCGGCCTATGCCGTCGCGCAAGAGGCGATAGCCATCGGTGCCAGGGCGCTGTGGCTGCAGATAGGCGTGATTAACGAGCAGGCGGCAGCGCTGGCTGCGCAAGCCGGGCTGAAGGTGGTGATGGATCGCTGCCCGAAAATCGAGATCCCGCGCCTGGGGCTGGAGCGTTAAATGAAAAGGGCCCGGCGCGATGCCGGGCCCTCATGGGGTTTCTCAGGTCTGGCGCGCTCAGTTGCGCAGCCGCGGCGCCTGCAGCTGGTGGCGGATGGACTCCGCCAGTTCATCCAGCGAGGGTTGTTCGGGATGAGCCTCCTGGGCCTCGCCATCCAGCTGCGCTTCCGCCAGATAGGTATGTACCGGTTGGCCTTCCTCGTCCTCCATCACCACGTGATACCAAGGGGCAAAGCGCAGATCGTCGTTTGCCGCTATCTCGTCAGCTTTTGGTTGTTCCAAAGAGTATTCAGGGTCGATATCAATCACCACCCCCAAATACCCCAGCAGTTTATGCCGAACCTGTTGTCCGATACCGAATTTGCTGGCAATCATGATGACCTCCTGAGAAACAGTGCCTTGCTCTCTATATGAGGGCAAAACAGCGTATTTCAAGTTACATCACCCGACACGCAAAGCCTTTCAAATACAGCCCTTCAGGATAAGTCGCGATAACCGGGTGATCGGCAGCCTGTCGGAACTGCTCTATAAATTGTACATCACGCCCGGCATCCACAGCGGCGTCGGCCAAAATTTTCTGGAACAGATCGGTCGGCATCAGCCCGGAGCAGGAGAAGCTGAGCAAAATGCCGCCCGGGTTCAGCAGCTGCAGCGCCAACATGTTGATATCTTTGTAACCGCGGCAGGCGCTGGCCAGCTGGTTTTTGTTTTCGACGAACTTCGGCGGATCCATGATGATCAGATCGAATTTTTCGCCCTGGGTGCGGTAGCGGCGCAGCAGCTGGAACACGTCATCACGCACAAACTCCGCCTTGCTCAAATCCAGCCGGTTCAGCTCGACGTTCTGTTTGGCGATATCCAGCGCCGCCTGCGAGGTATCTACGCTGATCACCTGCTCACAGTCGCCCATCAGGGCCGCGACGGCGAAGGCGCCGGTGTAGGAGAAACAGTTCAGCACCCGTCGGCCGGCGGAATAATTGCGCGCCGCCAGGCGGCTGTCGCGCTGATCGAGGTAAAAACCGGTTTTATGTCCTTGCTGAATATCCACCAGCAGCTTCATGCCGTGTTCGGTAATCGGCAACAGCGCAGGCGGCAGATCGCCCAACACCTGGCCCTGCGTCAGCGGCAAACCTTCTTTTTTGCGCACCGCAACGTCGGAGCGGTCATAAATAGAGCACTCCGGGTAGCAATGCTGCAGGGCGGAAAGCAGGGCGGCGCGTTGATACTCGGCGCCGGCGGACAGCAACTGCAGCACCAGGAAGTTCTGGAAACGATCGATGGTGACGCCCGGCATGCCGTCGGATTCGCCGGCGATCAGGCGGTAACCGTCCAGGCCGTCGCGCTGCGCCACCCAGTCGCGCCAGCTTTGCGCCTGCTGTAAACGGCGAATAAAGAAGTCGATGTTAACCTCTTCATCCTGCTGGAAGGTCCAGACGCGTGCGCGGATCTGCGACTCGGGGGAGTAGGCGCCGCGCGCCAGCCATTTGCCCTGGCTGTCATGGATATCGATGGTTTCACCGGAAAGGGCTTTGCCCTCAACGCGTTGAACGGCGCCGGAGAATACCCACGGATGGCGACGGAGCAAGGACTTTTCACGTCCTTTGGCGAGAATTAAGCGTACGGTCATAATTAACAATGCTGCCAGCTAGATAAAAAAGGGTGACACCGCCGTGCAGGCGCACGGAAATGCCATAACGAAATCGATAAGGAGCTGATTATGACACAGGTTTGCATTGCTGCGTATGTGTATGGCGTGGTGCAGGGGGTGGGCTTCCGCTATTCCACCCAGCATCAGGCCACGGCGCTGGGGTTAACCGGCTACGCGCGCAACCTCGATGACGGCAGCGTCGAGGTGGTGGCCTGCGGTGAGCCGGCGCAGGTGGACAGGCTGATGGAGTGGCTGAAGCAGGGCGGCCCGCGCAGCGCGCGCGTCGACCGCGTGCTGGTGGAGCCGCGGGGGGTTGCGGACTACCCGAGGTTCGACATTCGCTATTAGCGGATCAGATGCACTTTACCGGTTTCGGCAGGCCGGCGATTTTGGTCGCCTGCTTGGCTGGGCCTTTCGGGAATAAACGGTAGAGGTAGCGGCTATTGCCTTTTTCTTCGCCGTATTTTTGCGCCATCGCCTTGACCAACATGCGGATCGCCGGCGAGGTATTGAATTCCTGGTAGAAGTCGCGGACAAAACGCACTACCTCCCAGTGCGCCTCGGTGAGCGCGATCTCCTCTTCGGCGGCCAGCAGCGGCGCCAATCCTTCGTGCCAGTCCGCGCTGTTTTTCAGGTAGCCCTGCGCGTCGGTCTCGATAACCTGACCTTCAAACTCCAACATACTGCCTCGGTAATGGATAATTCGGAACGGCGGCCAGTTTAGCAAACTTTTGGCGCAGCCAAAAATAAAGCCCCGCGTAGGCGGGGCTTTGGACGCTGCGTTGATGCGAATCAGTTGCTGCGGGCGAAGCCCAGGATGCTCAACAGGCTGATGAACATGTTGTAGAGCGAAACGTACAGGCTGACGGTGGCGCGAATATAGTTGGTCTCGCCGCCGTGAATGATGTTGCTGGTTTCCCACAGGATAGCGCCGGCGGAGAACAGGATGAACAGCGCGCTGATCGCCAGGTGCAGGGCCGGGATCTGCAGGAACAGGTTGGCGATAACCGCCACCAGCAGCACCACGAAGCCCGCCATCATCATGCCGGAGAGGAACGACATGTCCTTGCGGGTGGTCAGCACGTAGGCCGAGCAGCAGAAGAACACCGCCGCGGTGCCGCCCAGCGCCAGCATGATCAGGTCGCCGGCGCCGGCATTCAGGAACGAGCTGAGGATCGGCCCCAGCGCATACCCCATGAAACCGGTGAGCGCGAAGGCGGCCAGAATCCCCGCCGGGCTGTTGGCCAGCTTATGGGTCAGGAACATCAGCCCATAGAAGCCGACCAGCATCAGCAGCAGGCCCGGGGCCGGCAGGCCCAGCATGGTGCTGGCGGTGGCGGTCAGGGCGGAAAAGGCCAGCGTCAAAGACAGCAGGAAATAGGTATTGCGCAGGACTTTATGCGTGCTGAGCAGCGAGTCGCGCGCGGAGGATGAGACGACAATGCGGTCCATAATGATCTCTCTTATCAGGTCATCACAAAATTAATCACGATGATAGGCAGCGCAAGCATTTGATTAAAGTTTGTTTACCAATCTTTACCCTTAGTTATCATTGCTGCAACAGTGAGCGCCGGCCGGGCGTTTCTTCAGCGGCCGAATGCCGGTTGCTGGTTTTTCACGCGGTTGAACGGCCCTGGGCTTTACAAGCGGATCCGCTCTGTTTATAGTTCGGCTCGTTGCGGAGGGGTGGCCGAGTGGCTGAAGGCAACGGTCTTGAAAACCGTCGACGGGAAACCGTTCCAGAGTTCGAATCTCTGCTCCTCCGCCATACATTCTGACCCCGCGCTCTGATGAGCGCGGGGTTTTTTGCTTTATGAACTTTGCAGCATGCCATGAGTCATTGATTTCATTTGCTGTGCTTTACCTCCTGCTGCTCCCTGCCTACTAAATGGGCGTACCCTTTACCGTAACGGTCCGACGTCAAACCCCGGCAATTTATTGAAAGCGTTAATTACTCAACGCTCCAAGATCCTCCCTTGCTCTGATGCATTCGCTGGAAAGTTGCCAGAATATTGCCCTCGTTAATCTCCGACGGTTCACCCCCTTAAATTGCAGGTCAGGGAAATCTTTTCCAACGGACTGGCCGTTGCATCTCTAAGTTGCGGTGTAAATAGCTTCATCGCAAATACAAGTTTGCCTTGGGGGAGCGATAAACGTTTCACTTAATAGAATCGGTAAAAAATATTAGCTTGATGAATGTTTTTTCAATTCATTATATCCGAGATGAAAAATGGCGACATCAACGTTGTATTTTTCGTAAAAACGCCAAAATCAGATATTTCTCGCCATTGATTATATTTCGCGCCACCTGAAGGTCCGATCTGGCACGGTCGTTTTTTGAATACCTTGCTCCATAGGGCCTGAATGAGTTTTCGTAAGAAAGTTCTTATAAATCATCAGGGTGATCTTTTTTTGGCAAAACAACCAACCGTAATAATTGGTTACAATTAATGAATTTTAATCACCTCGATAACGTTTCTACACTCCGCCTATAGGTTTTTGTCCGAAATTTTTCAGTTTCAGACAAATGCTTAAAACACGTGTCATGCTTGCTGGTGAATGGAATATACCCGCTTTTTCTTCCGGATTTTGATTTGCGTTGGATAACGCAAGCCGGAGGGTTGTTTTTTCAGGGTTAGCTTTTCTTATTATTTCTCAGTGGCATTGACCATTTCTATTCTCTATAGAACAGGGACAGCCATGTCTAACTCCTATCAGTCCGAGATCCCCAAGGCCCGCGTTAATATTCAGTTAAGCCTGCATACGGGCGGTGCGCAGAAAAAAGTCGAATTGCCCCTCAAGTTGATGGTGGTAGGGGATTACAGCCACGGTGCCGAACAACGTCCGGTGTCGGAGCGTGAGACGGTCGGCATAAATAAAAACAACTTCGACAAAGTGCTGGCTGAGTTTTCCCCTTCAGTGTGTCTTTCCGTAGAGAACACCCTGGCCGGTGACGGCAGCGAAGAAAACGTCAGCCTTTCCTTCCACGAAATGAAAGATTTCGAACCCGAGCAGGTAGCCGCCCAGATACCTCAGTTGAAGGCCATGCTCGCCATGCGCAATCTGCTGCGCGACTTGAAGGCTAACCTGCTGGACAACGCGACCTTCCGCAAAGAGTTGGAAAAAATCCTGCTCGACCCTGCGCTTAGCGCTGAACTGCGCAGTGAGCTGTCTGCTCTGGCGCCGAAACAACCATAACGGCCGCGATATTTAACGGATTAATGAAGGAAATGCTGATGTCTGTAAAAAATGAGAATACCGCCGGCGCTGGGAACGTGGTACTGGAGCGTCCGGAAGCCGGGGGGGTATACGCCTCCCTGTTTGAAAAGATCAACTTAAACCCGGTTTCCGAGCTGAGTGCGCTGGATATCTGGCAGGATGCGCAGGCGATGTCGGATGCGACCGCCGACGAGCGCCTGACAGCCGGTATGCAAGTGTTTCTGGAATGCCTGACTAAAGCGGGCTCAAAAGTCGAGAAACTGGATAAGACCCTGATTGACCACCATATCGCAGAGTTGGATTACCAAATTAGCCGCCAACTGGACGCGGTAATGCACCATGAGGCATTCCAGTCCGTTGAGTCACTGTGGCGCGGCGCCAAGTCACTGGTCGATAAAACCGATTTCCGTCAGAACGTTAAAATCGAGCTGCTTGACCTGTCGAAAGACGATCTTCGTCAGGACTTCGAAGACGCGCCGGAGATTATTCAGAGTGGACTGTATAAACACACCTATATCGATGAGTACGATACCCCGGGTGGCGAACCTATTGGCGCACTGATTTCCGCCTATGAATTTGATGCGTCAGCGCAGGACGTGGCGTTACTGCGCAATATCTCCAAAGTCTCCGCTGCGGCGCATATGCCGTTTATCGGTTCGGCTGGACCTAAGTTCTTCCTCAAAGACAATATGGAGGACGTGGCGGCCATCAAAGATATCGGTAACTACTTTGACCGCGCCGAATACATCAAATGGAAATCCTTCCGCGAGACGGACGACTCCCGCTATATCGGTCTGGTGATGCCGCGCGTACTGGGCCGCCTGCCGTACGGTCCGGACACCGTGCCGGTGCGCAGCTTCAACTACGTCGAAGAAGTGAAAGGCCCGGATCACGACAAATATCTGTGGACCAACGCTTCCTTTGCGTTTGCCGCCAACATGGTGCGCAGCTTCATCAACAACGGCTGGTGCGTGCAAATCCGTGGCCCGCAGGCCGGTGGCGCCGTTCAGGACCTGCCTATCCATCTGTACGATCTGGGCACCGGCAATCAGGTGAAGATCCCGAGTGAGGTGATGATCCCGGAAACCCGCGAGTTTGAATTCGCCAACCTCGGCTTCATTCCGCTGTCCTACTACAAAAATCGCGACTACAGCTGCTTCTTCTCGGCAAACTCCACCCAGAAACCGGCACTGTACGACACCGTCGATGCGACGGCCAACAGCCGCATCAACGCGCGTCTGCCGTACATCTTCCTGCTGTCTCGTATTGCGCATTACCTGAAGCTTATTCAGCGTGAAAACATCGGTACCACCAAGGACCGTCGTCTCCTGGAGCTGGAGCTTAACGCCTGGGTTCGCGGTCTGGTGACGGAAATGACCGATCCGGGCGACGACCTGCAGGCGTCTCACCCGCTGCGCGATGCGCAAGTCATCGTGGAAGATATCGAGGACAACCCGGGTTTCTTCCGCGTGAAGCTGTATGCGGTACCGCATTTCCAGGTGGAAGGTATGGACGTGAACCTGTCGCTGGTTTCCCAGATGCCGAAAGCAAAAGCCTAATAAGGCAGGAAGCCGATGAAAACGGAACAACCGTTATGGGGCAGGGGCATCATGATCTCTCCCCAGCATTTCCAGCAACAGGCCGCGTATGCGGCCTGGTCCGCGGAATGCATTGCCCGAATGGGACTCAATCATCCCTGGGGGATGATTGAGTCTGTCTTTGAACCGGACGCACTGAAGCTCGGCCGTCTGCAGGCCCGTAAGCTGCATGTCCGTTTCCCGGACGGGACGCTTATCGATACAGATAATGCCGATGCGCTGCCCCCGGTTCTGTCACTGGACAGCGAATCGCGTGACGTGGTGGTGTTACTGGCGCTGCCCCTGCTGCGGGCGAATGGCGGCAACTGCCTGAAACCTGATGAGGTGGCCGATCGTCCGGTGCGTTTCCGTCAGCGTTGGCGAGACGTGCGTAACCAGTTTGGTGAAGACCTCCGCCAGATTGCGGTGATGCAGCCGGAACTGACGCTGCGCTTTGCCCATCAAAACAACAGCGATTATCTGACCTGCCCGGTGGCCCGTCTGCAGCAGGACTTGCAGGGCGTCTGGCGGCTTGATGACGGATTTCTCCCGCCGCTGCTGACCGTACAGAGCAGCCGCTGGCTGGCGACCCAACTCGAACAGCTGATGACACAGCTGCGCGCCCGTCTGACCCGTTTGATGGCTATGCGCCGCGAAAGCAATGAGCGGATGGCGGATTTTGCGGTGGCCGACGTGTCTCTCTTCTGGCTGCTCAATGCCCTGAACAGTGCCGAGCCGGTACTGGGCCAGTTCCAGCGCAATCTGCAGAGCCCGGCAGAACGCCTTCATACCGAACTGTCCCGCCTGGCCGGCAGTCTGCTGACCTTCTCCCTGGAACATCAGGTGAGTGTGATACCGGCCTATCAGCACGAGCGACTGAATGCCGTTTTCCCACCGCTGTTTGATTTACTGAGCGACTTGCTGGAGGCGAGCCTGCCGTCTCGGGTGGTGTCAATTGAGCTTGAGCACGATAAGCGGCTGCACTTTTGGCAGGCACGTCTGCACGATCCCCGTCTGCGTGAAGGTGCCGACTACTACCTGTCGGTGCGCTCCCCGATGCCGGTGGCGCAGCTGCAGGAGCAGTTCCCGCGCCAGTGCAAGGTGGGAAGCCCGGATCATGTCAGGGGCATCGTGAACTCCTCACGCGTCGGGGTTCCGTTGACACCGCTGCGCCATGTGCCGGCGGCCATTCCACTACGTCTGGAGAACCAGTATTTCAGCCTCGATATTTCCCATCCCCTGGCAACTGACATGCTCGACAGCGGCAACTGCATGTTTTATGTCCCGGGTATGCTTGGTGAGCCGGAGCTTGAACTCTTTGCGGTGCTGAGAACATGAGCGAACGTCAACGCGGGACCGCCGCGTCCATTGATATCGATGCCCTGCTGCAAGACACCTGGCTACAGGCGATTAGCCTGCGCCACGGCCCGACATTCCAGGACGGGGAAGGCCGGATGCTGTGGGAACGCTGCATTGCTGATGTCGAGCGTGTGCAGCGTGAGCTGAAAGCGAGCGAGCTCGATGAGGCCAGCTGTCAGCATATTCTCACTGCGCAGTGTGCGCTGCTCGATGAGGCGGTCAAAGGCCGCGGCGTGGAGGATGACGCCTGCGTGCAGTGGTATGACATTCCCCTGCAGGGGCATTTCCTCGGCACCATGGATGCCGGTGACACCCTGTGCGATCGGATGCGCGATGTGCTGCGTGAACCGGCTCCTGACCAGGCTGTCGTGACCTGCTTTCAGCGGGTCATGATGCTGGGGTTCCTCGGCAGTTTCCGCTCAGTGAACGACCCGGAGCGCCAGAAACTCGTCAGCGCACTCAGTGAACATGTCCCGACCTTCAGCTATCCGCAAACCCATCCTGTACTGGCGGGAAGCAGTGCCGGGCGGGGAATGGGGGGATGGCTGGCGTCATGGCCCGTGCGTATTGGCCTGAGCGTGGTGGCGGTCGCCGCCCTATGGTGGGGGCTGAGCAACTGGCTCGATCAAATGCTGCTGACCCTGTTGCCGGGAGCCGTGAAATGAGTCCCGCACAACAGCGCGGGCTTGCGCTGTGGGCCGTCCTGCTGAGTGCAGTGGTCTGCCTGGTTTTTCTGCCTGCATCCCGGCGGGTGTCCGTTCTTGTTTTTCTGGTTGTTCTGGGGCTGATTGCGGCGTCCTGGTACATCGCCAGCCGTCGTGTTCAGCACGACGTCGCCCTGCATCTGGATGACCTCCCGGAAGCCACGTACCGTCAGCCGGTGGTGCTGGTCTGCGGCGATCTGCCGCTGGCCTGGCGGCATCAGTCACCGGTGCTCACTGTTACGCAGGGGTGCTGGATCCGCGTGGAGGGTTTTCAGGATCTGGAGCAGGCAGCCCGTCAGGTACTGTGGCAGCGCCCTGACTGGGGGCGCCAGCTGTCGGTGATGGTCAGCGTCTGCCCGCAGAAGCTCGCCGACTGCGAAGCACTGACCAGTCGCCTGCTGGCCCTGCGCTGGCAGATCAGCCAGTTGCGCAAGGATACCGGGCATTCCGTGCCGCTGGTACTGAATGGTCAGGTCGGGAGCGCGATGACGAATGACCTGCTCTGGCAGGCGGCGATCCCGGGAGAAGGGATGAGGGTCTGGCGTGAGTCTTCAGCACCGAGCTCTATCGCCGCATGGGTCACCACCGGCGGAACGCCAGCGATGCAGCAACAGGTGCTGATGAACAGCCTGATGAGCTGGTTCCATCAGCACGTCGAAGCCGTCTTTTTGGATGAGAACCCCGATGTTCCGGCCATCGCACCTGCAGCGGTGCTGTGGGGAATGGGGCCTATCCTTGCCGGGAGCCTGGCGTCATCGGCCTGGACGGCGTGGTTGTCCCGTCACACCGCCATGCAGCAGGTGACTGGCTGGCAGCCGGTGGGGACGGACAGTACGGTGATATCGCCGTTCCCGGATTTCATCCTGCCGCTGCTGCCGGAAGGGCGGGGATTAACCTCGCGGGGGCGTGCCTGGCGCTGTGCACTCGGGATCTTCACTCTGGCGGCCATTGCGGCACTGCTCGGCAGTGGCTGGAACAATCGCCAGCTGCTGCACCGCGTGAGCTTCGATATTGCCCGCTATGACCGTATCCCGATGGATGATTACGGTCCGAAAGCCGACGCCGTCGCGGTGCTGCGAGAGGACGCCGCGCAGTTGGATGGCCAGGCGCGTAATGGCGTACCGGCCCGGATGAGCCTCGGCCTGTATCAGGGCGAGCGTCTGCGTATGCCGGTGCTGGATGCGATCCGCTCGTATGTTCCGCCGCCACCGCCGTCCAAACCGCAACCGAAGCCGGCCCCGAAAATTGTGCGGCTCGACAGCATGTCGCTGTTCGATTCCGGCAAATACGTGCTGAAGGCGGGCTCCACCAAAATGCTCATTAACTCCCTGGTGGGCATCAAAGCCAAGCCGGGCTGGCTGATTGTGGTAGCAGGCCACACGGATAACACCGGGAATCCAGCACTCAATCAGGCACTTTCCCGGAAACGTGCCGCAGCGGTACGTGACTGGATGCGCGATACCGGCGATGTGCCGGAAAGTTGTTTTGCGGTGCAGGGCCATGGCGAAAGCCGCCCTGTCGCAACCAACGACACCCCGGAAGGCCGTGCGCTTAACCGACGTGTCGACATCAGTCTGGTACCGCAGGCAGATGCCTGCCGGATACCGGGCAACACCCCGACGTCATCACAGGATGATGGCGTTACCGACAATTAATGGAGAGTAATTAACATGGCAATTCCAGTTTATCTTTGGCTGAAAGACGACGGCGGCGCGGACATTAAAGGGTCTGTAGATGTTAAAGACCGCGAAGGCAGCATTGAAGTGGTGGCGCAGCAACACAACCTGTATATCCCGACCGATAACAACACCGGCAAGCTGACCGGCACCCGTATCCATACCCCGTTCCTGTTTACCAAGGAAATCGACTCCTCCAGCCCCTATCTGTACAAGGCAGTGACCACCGGTCAGACCCTGAAATCCGCCGAATTCAAGTGGTACAAAATCAACGACGCCGGTCAGGAAGTTGAGTACTTCAACACCAGGCTGGAAAACGTGAAGGTGGTGAAGGTGAACCCGGTCATGCATGACGTGAAAGACCCGGCTTACGAGAAACACAATCACCTCGAACAGCTTGAACTGCGTTACGAAAAAATCACCTGGACCTACAAAGACGGCAACATCATTCATTCCGATTCATGGAATGAGCGCGCCACCGCCTGATTACGCGTCATATTTCGCGTAATCCTCGTTCTTAAGCGGACGGGGAATACCTGTCCGCAAAGGAAAACACAATCTGCCCGCCTGACCTGATGCGCTTTAGGCTCCTTATGACAAGGAAACAGCGATGGGCGGTAGCGTGCCTGAAGGTCCCCAAACAGCGAGTTCAAGAACATGGAAAAAACGGCAATTCTCCTGCGTCGTCTCAACCCCTACTGCGCCCGTGCGATGGAAGGGGCGGCTTCACTCTGCCAGACCCGTGCGCATGCGGAAATTCTGCCGGAGCACTGGCTGCTGAAATTGCTGGAGCAGGGCGAAGGTGACCTCACGGTGCTGGCGCGTCGCTATGAATGGGATATGGATACCCTGTGGCAGGATTTACTCGGCTGGCTGGATAAACAACCGCGCTCTGCGCGCCACCGGCCCCAGTTATCTGACAACATCCAGACCCTGATGCAGGACGCCTGGATGCGGGCGTCACTGGCAGGTGAAGAACACATTCGCAGTGCCCATCTGCTGATGGCACTGCTGGATAAACCGAAACTGGCACGCTGTGATGGTCTGTGGCCGCTGCTGACACTGGGCCAGAGCCAGCTGGAGCGCCTGCGTCCGTTGCTGGATGCGCAGTCCGACGAACGCCCGGATGCCCAGCAGGCCGAGGTCCTGGCGCAACGTCACGGCAGTGAAGTGGAGTTTGTCGGCCGCCCGGTCGGCGCAGAACCGAAAGAAGGTGAACTGAATCCGGTCCTGCAGAATGCGCTGGATAAATTCACCCTTGATGTCACCGCGAAGGCGAAGGAGGGCAAGATTGACCCGGTGTTCGGCCGTGACACCGAAATCCGCCTGATGGTGGATATTCTCTCCCGCCGTCGTAAAAACAACCCGATCCTGGTCGGTGAACCGGGCGTGGGGAAAACCGCACTGGTCGAAGGCCTGGCGCTGCGCATCGCCGAAGGCAATGTGCCTGAGTCGCTCAAACCTGTTGTTCTGCGTGCCCTCGACCTCGGTCTGCTGCAGGCGGGGGCGGGCGTAAAGGGCGAATTTGAACAGCGTCTGAAAAACGTGATTGAGGCGGTGCAGCAATCACCGAAGCCCATTCTGCTGTTTATCGACGAGGCGCATACCCTTATCGGCGCCGGCAATCAGGCGGGCGGCGCGGATGCGGCCAACCTGCTGAAACCGGCGCTGGCGCGGGGTGAACTGCGCACCATTGCCGCGACGACCTGGTCCGAATACAAGCAGTACTTCGAGCGCGATGCCGCCCTGGAGCGCCGCTTCCAGATGGTCAAGGTGGACGAACCTGATGATGACACGGCATGTCTGATGCTGCGCGGCCTGAAATCCCGCTATGCCGAACACCATAACGTGCACATCACCGACGACGCGGTGCGTGCCGCAGTCACGCTTTCTCGCCGCTATCTGACCGGCCGTCAGTTGCCGGACAAAGCGGTTGACCTGCTCGATACCGCAAGCGCCCGTGTGCGCATGAGTCTTGATACCGTGCCGGAAGCGATAGTGCGCCTGAAGGCGCAACTGACTGCGCTGGCGCTGGAAGAGCAGGCCCTGCTGGACGATATCGCGGTCGGGGGCACTGCACAGCGCGACCGTCTGAGCATGATTGAACAACAGCGGCAGGCAAAAACCGATGCTCTGGCGCAGCTTGAATCCCGTTTTATCGACGAAAAATCGCTGGCACAGCAGCTGATGGCCAGCCGGAAAGACATCAGCCAGCAGGCAGAAATCGTGGCGCTGCAGCAACGGCTGGAAAATGAACAAAAGGGCGAGGCCCTGATTCAGGTGGATGTGGACACTCGCACCCTGGCTAACGTGATTGCCGACTGGACCGGAGTGCCGTTTTCATCATTGATGAAAGACGAGCAGGCCGAACTGCTGAACCTGGAAGAGGAAATCGGCAAACGCGTTGTGGGCCAGGATGCAGCGCTCAACGCCATCGCCCAGCGCCTGCGCGCCGCCAAAACCGGGCTCACGTCCGAAAACGGCCCGCAGGGCGTGTTCCTGCTGGTCGGCCCGAGCGGCACCGGTAAAACCGAAACCGCGCTGGCGCTGGCCGATGTGCTGTACGGCGGCGAAAAGTCGCTTATCACCATCAACCTGTCGGAGTACCAGGAGCCGCACACGGTTTCTCAGCTGAAAGGCTCGCCACCGGGCTACGTCGGGTACGGCCAGGGCGGTATCCTGACCGAGGCGGTGCGTAAGCGGCCGTACAGCGTGGTGCTGCTCGACGAGGTGGAGAAAGCGCACCGCGACGTAATGAATTTGTTCTATCAGGTGTTTGACCGGGGCTTTATGCGCGACGGCGAAGGGCGCGAAATCGACTTCCGTAACACCGTGATCCTGATGACCTCCAACCTCGGCAGCGACCCCATCATGCAACTGCTGGATCAACAACCGGAAGCCACCGAAGGCGACCTGCACGCGCTGCTGCGCCCAATATTGCGCGACCACTTCCAGCCCGCGCTGCTGGCCCGCTTCCAGGCGGTGATTTACCGCCCGCTGAGCGAGCCCGCGATGCGCATCGTTGTTGAAATGAAACTCGGGCAGGTGAGCAAACGCCTGCACCGTCACTACGGCTTGACCACGCATATTGATGAGAGTCTGTATGACGCGCTCACGTCCGCCTGCCTGCTGCCGGATACCGGCGCGCGCAACGTCGACAGTCTGCTGAATCAACAAATTCTGCCGGTGCTGAGTCAGCAGCTGCTGACCCACATGGCCGCGAAACAGAAACCACAGTCGTTACGGCTTGGCTGGCGTGAGGAAGAGGGCATCGGGCTGGAGTTTGGCCATATGCAAGGAGAGAGCGTATGAGCACCAGTCTCCCGATTAAATTCAGCCATAACCACCACCTGCTGGCGATAAAAGGGTGTGAAGCAGAGCTCGATGTGCTGGCGTTTGAAGGCGAAGAGGCCCTGAGCAAGCCGTTCAGCTACCGTATTGAGTTCACCAGTAGCGACCATGCCATCAGCAAGGAAATGATGCTGATGAAAGCGGCCTCCCTGACGTTGCAGGCCCCGCTGGACCAGGGTTACGGCATTAAAATGCAGCGGGCCGTGCGCACTCTTCAAGGGATAGTGAGCGGTTTTGAACGCCTCAACACCTCTAAGGATGAAACCCATTACGCCCTGACGCTCCAGCCACGCCTGGCGCTGCTTGACCGTTCGCACCAGAACGCGGTTTATCAGGACATGTCGGTGCCGCAGATTGTGGAAAAAATCCTGCGCGAGCGCCACAGCATGCGCGGCCAGGACTTTCTGTTTTCGCTCTCAAAAGAATACCCGCGCCGTGAGCAGGTGATGCAGTACGGCGAGGATGACCTGCACTTTATTGCTCGCCTGTTGGGTGAAGTCGGCATCTGGTTCCGTTTTACCACCGATACGCGCCTGAATATCGACGTGGTGGAGTTTTACGACGGTCGGCAGGGTTATGAAAAAGGCCTGACGCTGCCGTCGGTTCCGCCGTCGGGCCAGCACTCGCAAGGCATGGACTCGGTCTGGGGCATGGAGAGCCATCACAACGTGGTGCAAAAGCAGGTCAGCACCCGCGATTACAACTACCGCCAGGCCACCGACGACATGAACACCCAGATCGATGCGACCCGCGGCGACAGCACCACCTACGGCGAGGCTTACCACTATGCCGACAACTACCTGACGCCGGGCAGCACTTATGACCGTAACCCGGCTCCGGAGTCCGGCGCGTTTTATGCCCGCGTGCGTCATGAGCGCTACCTGAACGGCCAGACCCGACTCAGCGCCATCACCAGTTGCCCGACACTGGCGCCCGGACAGGTGCTGAAAGTCACCGGCGGCTATGAAGTGGCGGAGGCGTTCAGCCAGGGCGCGCTCATCACCGGGATGAAAAGCGCGGCCCGCCGTGATAAAGATTTTGAGGTGCATTTCAGCGGTATCCCGGACAGCACCGATTTTGGCTTCCGCCCGAAACCCGGTGAACGCCCGGTGATGGCCGGCACATTACCGGCACGGGTGACCAGCACCACGGAAAACGACACCTACGGCCATATCGATAAAGACGGCCGCTATCGCGTCAACATGCTGTTTGACCGCGATAACTGGGAAACCGGATTCGAGAGCCTGTGGGTGCGTCAGTCTCGCCCCTATGCCGGCGAGACCTATGGTCTGCACCTGCCGCTGCTGGCGGGTACCGAAGTGGCGATTGGCTTTGAAGACGGCAATCCGGACAGGCCGTACATCTCCGGGGCGCTGCACGACTCCGCGCACGGCGACCACGTCACCATCCGCAACTACAAGCGCAACGTGCTGCGCACCCCGGCTAACAACAAAATCCGCCTCGACGATGAACGAGGGAAAGAGCACATCAAGGTCAGCACCGAGTACGGCGGCAAGAGCCAGCTGAACCTCGGCCATCTCGTCGACGGTGAAAAGCAAAAACGGGGCGAGGGGTTTGAACTCAGAACCGACAGCTGGGGTGCCATCCGGGCGCAGAAAGGGATATTCATCAGTGCAGACGGCCAGGCAAAGGCGCAGGGCCAGGTCCTTGATATGGAGCCTGCGCTCGCACGGCTTTCAGCAGCATTAGTGGAAATGGAATCTCTTGCTGTCAGCGCACAGCAGGCTCAGGCACTGGCTGCCGATGTTGGCCGTCAGCAAAAACTCCTGAAGCAAAAAATCGAACAATTGCATGAAGAGGTGATCTTGGGCAGTGCGCCAAAGGGCATGGCGTTGGTAAGTGGTGAAGATATGCAGTTATCAGCCAGTGATAATCTGACGCTGACGGCAGGCAAACAACTGGATGTCGGAGCGCAGAAAGATTTCACGCTGGCTGCGGGTAAGCAACTCAGCCTGTACAGCCGTGAAGGTGCAAAATTGTTTAGCTCGCATAACGATATTGATATTCAGGCTCAGGGCGGAAATATCACCACTTGGTCCACACAGGACACGCATATTTCGAGTGGCAAGAGACTAGTCGTTACGGCACAGGACGAGCTGATACTGATATGCGGAGGCGGCTACATCAAAATCAAAGGCGGAAATGTTGAAATTGGCGGGCCGGGCAAATTACTCATCAAGAATACGGGCATCAAGAAGGCCGGTTCGGCCAGTATGCAGGGGGTGATGAAGTCATTTGAGCCGGAGAGTTTTGATGAGAAGTTTGTTATCAGAAATGCATTGACAAAAGAACCATTACCCGGCAAGGCCTATAAGATCACTATGCCAGATGGTTCAGTAACGGCTGGTATCACTGATGCATCAGGCGCAACCTCACTCAATGCATCGGATGTTGTTGATGACATGTTTATCACTCTTGTAAAAGGATCATAAATACAATGATAAGAAGAACATTATGCTGGGATTAACCTATGTTGTCTTTATATTGTACTCGTTAGTAATAGGTGTGGTTGGTTCCATGTTTATTTGGATGCTGTCAGGGAAGGTTAATAAATTTAGTACGTTCATTCTTATTTTTGGTGTAAGTGTTTTTGTTTCATTTGTAGTTCTAACTGCGATGCAGGTTGTGGGGGTTCCGGTAGTAAGATGATTTGTTTTTTATAATGGATTGTTTAATCTTGGATGTGAGAAGTGGCAAGAAAAATGAACCAACAAGAGATCTTGGAGTTGAGTGTGATGATAATGGTCATCCGAATTGGAAAACATTTTCATCTAATCATCACTAAATTCTTCAGATGTTATTGATGATATGGTAATCAGTCTGGTGATGAGGGATAAGATGAAAGGGAATCAATCAAACCGAAAAATCTATATTATTCTGGGCGTCATTGGGATCGTGCTGTATGGGTTATTCAAATTATTACAGACCATGGCCGGGCTCACTGTGGGGGGGAGCCTTGGTGTCGGACTGGGGGGCATGAGTGGCTCTCAGCGGTTGACGGAGTCCCGCAAGGTAGAAACCGATGCACCGACGCAGGTAATTTATCATATTGATGAACATCGTTTTCTTACGCTGGAAAATTATATCGCCTGCGATAAAGGGGGGCAGGTTTACTACAATGACATTCAGCGTGGAGTGAAAACTTTACTGGGATGGGATATCGACTTCAATGACTTCTCTTATAGACGGGGTAATAATGTTTCTGCCTATCAGGGGGTAATAATTAACGGCGCTGATAATGGCTATCTGGCATTCCCGGGGGCTGTGACTGCGCAATATTGTGGCAGTGGAAACTCTTCTACAGGTTGCCCAGTGTTCATTTTCTTTTCGGCTGATTATGGGAAGACGTTTATTTACAGAATTATTGCTAAAGAATACAACACCCCGGTGCGGTTCAGTAAACTAAAGGTGATGGTGGCAAATGATGGTGTTTATCTACGTGATGAGTCTGAGCCAGAGCCGGATTATAATAACATAAGAAGATATGACTATATTTTTAGAGTTACTAAGTACCGATTTGATAATGACATGTTGATTAATGTGTATGGTGATTGGGATGAGAAGATTGAACTCCTTATAAAAGAAGAGTTAATAAGGAAAAATATTCCGTATGCAGACAAATATGGTCCTGATTTTGATTTCTTCGACTACGCTAGGAAAATAACCCCTCCTAAGACTAATGAGGAAATAAATGCAATGGCAGATGAGTACAGTGACATTGCATCAGTGATAACAAAGAGGGTATATAAAGATAAAATAACATTCCCTAGCCTACCAATGCAAAGTATAGCTAATAAATATAGTTGTGATAAAGCAATTAAAGCAAAAACGATAACCTATATTAGTAAAAATGGCAGAGCGGAGGTGGTGAAAAATGACCAATAGAACAGAGCCTGTACGTGAATTGGACTGTCAGTTTGATGATAATGGAAACCCTTCCTGGTGTTCTTTTCCATCACATAAAAATGTTCAGGTCAGAGGAGCCTGTGATTTACCACCTCATTTGCCGGGGATCGTTATTTTTGTTCATGGCGTTAATTCCACAGGAGAATGGTATCAAAATGCGGAAGTTAGTTTGTGCTCTGGGTTAAATAAACGTTTAGGGCTAATGGGAACATCATTTGAACTAAAAGAAAATATTTACAGTAATGATGGGGTAGTCAGCGTTGATAAAAATGGTCAGCTTCGTATAGAACAAAAAAATCAATTAATACGCAGGGTATTGCCAAAACCTAAAAAAGATCAACAATCAGAAAAATCTCCGGTCATTCGTTTCTACTGGGGGTATTCCTCACTCAAGGGCGAAGAAGATAAATATGTTATCCCATTGGCTAATCAAGACGGCGTGGATTATCACCAGTTAAAACGTCAAGGATTGTCACATGAAGATATTATGAAGCAGGGGCCATTTTTTTGGGGCGGTGGGCCTTTTCAGAACGGCACCAATAATCTTCATGCTCTATGGAGTGAAAAAGGCTTTGATGAAAATATTATGGGTATTTCGGGGGTTAAAACACAGTGGGTCAATGAAGATGAAGACAGATTATTAACCCATGCCCCACCGAGAAAGTACTACGCGCATGCGGCTAAACGCCTGGCGGATCTGCTGGACTTGATCCGAGAAAAATATCCCCGTGACACCGTGAGTATTATCTCACATAGCCAGGGAACCATGGTGGCTATGGCAGCAACGGCTCTAGCTAAACAAGCGCCTGATACGCTATTTATCCTCAACTCGCCTTTTGCAATGGATAATCCCCAATTACATGGTGTTTATTTATTGCCCGCAGAGGAGAATATTTCGGTTGCAGGTCGTGAAAGCACTTTATCTGCGATTGTTAACAAAGTTGCTCAGCGGGCGACACATCTCGCCGACCTTGGATATGAGGGGCTATGCGTCGGGCAGAGTCAGGATAAAAAGAACTGGCGGCCGGATATACAACATACCGCAGCAAGTGAAGGCCAAAGCACGGTTATTCCCGAGCGCGATAATCATGGTCGTACCTGGATTTATTTTTGTCCACATGACCGGGTTATGGGATCGCTACCGCTGCGTTCAGTAGGCTGGCAGGGACTGCCAAATGATAAGCAGGGAAATCCGCATAAATTACTAAATCAACATCAGGGGCATTTATTTCAGCGCATGCTGGCTCGCAGTATATCATGCGGTGATGCACCAAACCCCAGGACACCGTTTGCCAATCTGCCAGATGAAAAACCTTTCTGGGACGATAAAGGTGATAAGTATCAGAGTAGTAGTACAACCTATCCTGAACCACCTGCCTGGCAGAGCGTTTTTATTAACGCTGAACAGGTGCTTGAACCAATAAAAGCCACAGAATTAATTGACTTTGACAAAACAAGAGTTGGTTCTGAACATGATGCAGAGCAAAAGGATGGATGGGGGGAATTTAATGTGGATGGGTATAAAAACGACAATACCTATGACAATTATATAAATCTCTACCCAAATCAGGATGTGGTGATTGGATTTAAACAAGGTCCGCGTGGCGATTATGATCGTATTCCGATCACCCGCAAGGAAACCTTTGAGGAAAAAGATCTGCGTTTGAGGTCCTATGTTTCACAGCCTACAGATCACAGTACTTTACCAGGGAATGCTGCATTTATGTCGCGGGTTGTGGCTTATGATCTGCCGGTGGGGTATTGCGATGCCACCTGGGATAAAAACTTCATGGATGAACTACGTCGTCTGGCAGATTGGACTCAGGGGTTGGATCCGTATCTGACAACCGGAACCCCCAATAAAGTGGAAGAGCCAGCCCTGATAAGCAGGGAAACAATGCTGGGCGAGATGATCCGCAATAAAACCAAAGAATACGGATATTGATATGGGAAAATACGCAGTAGTACTGGGCGATGCCACCTCGCACGGCGGTAAAGTTTCATCCGCCTCATCCAGTTTTGAGATTGAAGGGAAATATGCCGCGCTGTTGAACGATACAGTGACTTGCCCGGAGCATAGCAATAACAAAATCGTTGAATGTGATATTGACGCCTACGAGGAAGGTGGGCGAGGTATCGTCCTACATGGCTGTAAAACCGAATGTGGTGCAGTGGTTATTGCCAGTCTGCCGGATATGGAGATCGGTTAATGGGATGGTCATTACCGAATGTTCCCGCTAAAAATGAAGCTCGTCCCTGGTCTCCTTGGGTATGTTTGTTGATTATATTTATCGGCGTATTTATTGCGTTGATGTTGATTGTGTTGCACTCACCGCCCGGTGGCTCACCGTCGCTAGCCAGCGGGTATTGGCTAACGCTGACCGTGAATACGCTCACCGGCATTACCATCGGTATAACGCTATACCTGCTATGGTGGGAAACCCAATCTTTTGGTGTCTGGAATTGGAATGGGTGGCGGCAGAACATGCATCTGGCATGGAGGAGGGAAGCACATCAGCATCTTTGTGTTGTCCGGCATGTGACGTTGACGGCGGATCCTCAATTATTCACCCGACTTGCCGGTGCAGCGTCCGACAGTAGTGATGAGAAACCACCTCTTATTTTATTACCCGATGAACCTTTCACTCCCGGCATTTCACGGTTTGAACAACTTTGCCAGTTACTGATTGACCAGATGAAAGATGCACTGCTCCAGTGCGGCATTGCGGGGACGTTGACGATCATCATCCAGACCTCTTCATCAGAAAAAGAAAGAGAATTACAATCCGTTACCCGGCTCTGGTCAGATAACAAATTACCCGGGATACCCGCGATACACACCTTGTCAGATGCGTTGCCGTTCGGCGACTGGAATCATCACCTATCCACGACGCATCATCCTGTTTTGATTCTAGCTTTGCATTATCGACAACCGGGGGAAGCATTACCCGAGTTTGCCAGTGCGTTATTGCTGGCTCCGGCAACGTCGCTGACCGCGACTGAGCGACAAACGACGGTTCGATTGTTCCGCGCCATGCCGCTAAACAGTGGTGTACTGATGCAAGAATTAAAAGAATTACGCGATATGGCGCAGCAGCCAGCTGGTAATAAATATGTCGTCTGGCACTATGGGCTGACGACGGCCCCTCGACAAGGGCTGGGACGCGTGTTAACTGAATTGGCGTTGCCCTTGCATGACGATATTGGTACTGGGGGGCTCATTGATTTTGATAAAGTCTTCGGTGACTACGGTAATCTTGCCGGAGGGTTGATGATGACTGCGGCGGTAGAAATGGTCAGCTATGGCCCCGAAAGTCATTGGTTACTCTGTGAGAATGATAAAGAGGCTTGGGCAGTCGTGCTGGGTAATCGTCTGCCTGCCGCTCATACCGAATCTGCTATACGACCGCCAGCCCCTTACCCGGCAGGCAGTATTATGTTAGCTCTATTACTTATCATGGGAATATTTGGCGCAATCGCACAAGGTTATCCATCTTGGTTATTTTCCTGGGGAGGTACGGTGTCCTTATTACTGTCGTTAGTCGTGGTATTACCCGGCATGGTTTTTATATTGCGTAATTTTATCGCTTATTTGCAACGCCCAAAGTTTATTAAGGCTGCCAGGCAGTTCGGAAAGGAATAACCGGCATGAAAGGAATCCTGCGTTTAGTGGGGATGGGGTTATTGGTTTTTATTATTTTACTCCTTATCCTTCTTTTGTTTTCTCAGATAAAGCAATGGTCTCCAGAGGTCGGTGATAACTCATCTTGGCTTTCTTTGCTGGGGTTTATTTTTCTGGCCTGCCTGTTATGCACTGTTGTTTTTTTTATCATCCCATTTCAGAAAAATGAAACACCTGTTACACCTGAAAACGCTGATATTACTAAAAAGAAGAACGACCCCTCGGGGCAACCTACTTCAGGTGACTATTCACCATTAAAAGATTATCTGTACCGTCGTTATAACCTCTTCTGGCGACGCAAAGTCCGTCTGTTGCTCATCACCGGTGAGGACGCGGTGCTGGCATCCCTTGTGCCTGGCTTAAAAGAAAATCAGTGGCTTGAAGGTGAGCGTACAGTTTTGATCTATGGCGGCCGTCTGACGGCTGAAGTAGATACAGAAAAATATGCCGCATTGCGCAAACTGCGTCGGGGACGCCCGCTGGACGGCGTCGTGCGGGTGCTGGCTGCAGGCCAGAATCTTACCCCACAGATGAGCGATAGCGATCTGCGGGGGCTGGAGAAAATCGGCGAGGCGCTACGCTATTCTGCCCCGGTTTATCTGTGGCAGCTTTGTGGCAGCGCCTGGCCGCAGGAAGGGCGTAAATCTCAGTCGATTGGGGTGACGTTCCCGCCGCAGGCAGTGCCGGAAAATGTGGTCGAACAACTTAACAGGCTATTGCCGCAGCTGCGTGAACAGGGCATGTCGCAGATTGCTGAACAGCGCCAATACGATTTTCTGCTGCGTCTGGCGCAACAGTTTGAACAAGGGGAAAGCGAACGCTGGGAAACGCGTTTGGTTCCCTGGCTCTACAGTTCCCAGCAGCAAGTCCCGCTGCGAGGGCTGATGTTCAGCCCGAATGGCGAAGAAAAACCGCCAATCGAGACCATTGAAATAGAAGCTTGCCGTTCTCACTCGCATGCCCTGACCCTGCCGGTAACCTGGCGGGGCATCGTCGATGACTGTACCCGGGTGCGTGGCCGCCGTGTCGGTATGGCGTGGGAGCGGACTTTCGCCTGGACACTGATGGGCATTACCGGTGTCTGGGGGATGGGGATGTTGCTCTCTTTTGCGCTGAACTACGGGCAAATTTCTTCTGTGGCGGCAAAAGCCCGTCACTTGGTCGAGCATCCCTCCGTTTCTGACGCTCAACTGACGGCCCTGCACGACCTGCGTAACGATGCCGGCCGCTTGCAACATCATGTTCAGGGCGGTTCACCGTGGTATCAACGTTTTGGCCTCGATCATAACCCGCACCTGCTGAGCGCGATGCTCCCGTGGTATGGCGTGGCGAATGATCGCCTGATCCGCGACCCGGCCAATGCTGCCCTGATGCAGAAACTGACTGCTCTGACAAACTCGGCACCCAACAGCGACCAGCGCGCACAGCTGGCGAAGCCGGGCTATGACCAGCTGAAAGCCTGGTTAATGATGGCCCGCCCAGACAAAGTGGATGAGGCGTTTTACGCCCAAACCATGCAAAAGGTGCAACCGACCCGGCAGGGGATTTCTACCGGATTGTGGCAGAGCCTTTCGCCAGACTTGTGGGCGTTCTCTATATCCGGGTTGTCGGAACGGCCCCAGTGGAAGATCACCCCGGATGCGGCGCTGGTCAGCCAGAGCCGTCAGGTGCTGTTGCAGCAGATTGGCCGCCGTAATGCGGAAGGAACCCTCTACGAAAACATGCTCAAATCGGTACGGCGTAACTTTGCCGATGTGTCGCTGGAAGACATGACCGGCGGCACCGATGCCCGCCGCCTGTTCACCACCGATGAGGTGGTGCCGGGTATGTTCACCCGTCAGGCATGGGAAGGGGGGATTCAGCAGGCCATCGAGAAAGCGGCGAACTCGCGCCGGGATGAGATTGACTGGGTACTGAGCGACAGCCGAAAAATCGTCTCCTCAGAGCTGTCGCCGGAAGCGCTGAAAGCGCGTCTGACGCAACGTTACTTCACCGACTTTGCCGGCAGTTGGCTGAGCTTCCTCAACAGCCTGCGGCTGAATCCGGCGCGCAATATCGCTGATGTGACGGACCAACTGACGCTGATGAGCGATGTTCGCCAGTCGCCGATGATTGCGCTGATGAACACGTTGGCCTGGCAGGGACAAACCGGCGAGCTGCGCGAAGGGTTGTCGGATTCCATTATCAAGTCGGCAAAAGATCTTATCGGCAACAACGATCGGCCGGTTATCGACCAAAAAGCGGCGGGACCGCAGGGGCCGCTGGATGACACCTTCGGGCCGCTGCTGACCCTGATGGGGAAAAACCAGGCCAGCAACCTAATGTCGGCCGACAGCACGCTGAGCCTGCAGACTTACCTGACCCGCATCACCCGCGTGCGCCTGCGTCTGCAACAGGTGGCGAGTGCTAACGATCCGCAGGAGATGATGCAGACCCTGGCGCAGACGGTGTTTCAGGGCAAAAGCGTGGATCTGACCGATACCCGGCAGTACGGCAGCCTGGTGGCGGCCAGTCTGGGTGAGGAATGGAGCGGCTTTGGCAACACCCTGTTTGTGCAGCCGCTGACCCAGGCCTGGGAAACCGTGCTTCAGCCGTCGGCAGCCAGCCTCAACGACCGCTGGAGCCGCTCGGTGGTGGCGAACTGGCATACCGCCTTTGAGGGCCGTTTCCCGTTTGCGGCGAGCAAAAGCGACGCTTCCCTGCCGATGCTGGCGGAGTTTATCCGCCAGGACACCGGGCGCATCGACCGCTTCCTGACCGCCGAACTCAGCGGCGTGTTGCATAAAGAAGGCAGCCGGTGGGCGCCAAACCGTACCAACAGCCAGGGGTTGACGTTTAACCCGGCGTTTCTGAAAGCGTTAAATCAGTTGAGCCAGCTATCCGACATTCTGTTTACCGACGGCAGTCAGGGCATCAGCTTCGAGCTGCAGGCCCGTCCGGTACCGCAGGTAGTGGAAACGCAACTGACCATCGACGGGCAACAGTTGCATTACTTCAACCAGATGGCCGACTGGCAGTCTTTCCGCTGGCCGGGGGATACCTTCAAACCCGGCGCCATGCTGACCTGGACCTCAACCAACGCCGGTACACGTCTGTTCGGAGATTACAGCGGAACCTGGGGCTTTATCCGCTGGCTGGAGCAGGGCAAGCGGAAACAGCTTGACCGCAGCCAGTGGATGATGAGCTTTACCGCCCAGGACGGTCGTACGCTGCAGTGGGTGCTGCGCTCCCAACTGGGCAAAGGGCCGCTGGCGTTGCTGGATTTGCGCGGTTTCAGTCTGCCGGAAAACATATTCAGCGTGGATGCCGCGGCGACGGCTCAGGCGCTGACCCGCTCTGATAACCTAGCCATGGATGGGATGGAATAATGGCCACATTACAAAATCTGCTTCGGGTCTGTGGGGCAGATGAAAATGCCTTACTGGCTCAGGCCCGGGCCCGCAGTGCTGATTGGGCGCACTGGCTGGCACCCATAAATGGCCATGAACCGACCGGGGAAGACCCGGGCTATGACGATGATTTCCAGCGTATTCGCGAAGAGGTCAACAAGCTTTCGGGGATTGATACCGGGCTGATTTGCCAACTGGCGGAAAAGCTGTTGACCGGCACCTGCAAGGATCTGCGTGTCATCACCTTCTACGTTTGGGCGCGTCTGCATCAGGATGGCGAGTCCGGGCTGGCTCAGGGGATCGAGCTGCTGGCGGCAATGCTGGTGCGGTTCGGAACCCGATTGCATCCTCAGCGTGAGCGCAGCCGTAAATCTGCCCTGGAGTGGCTTGGCAGTAACCGTGTGACAGACAGCCTGTCTTTGTACCCGGAAGTGGATATGTCCACCATGCAACGCATCACGGCGGCGCTGTTACTGGCAGAGCAGACACTCCAAACGTTTGCTGAGGACGCTCGTCCGGATTTGGCAGGGCTGTATCAGGCGCTGGATAACCGGCTGGTGCAGAGCGGTGGTGCCAACAGTCTGGTGCCGCAAACCAGTCGTGAAGAAAACGCCGCTCCGGTGTCAGTATCGTCAACGCCGGTAATGGACGCCGTCACGTCTGGGCGCGATCTGCTCGATCAGGCCAAAATGTTGGCGAAATACCTGCGTGATCGGCCCGGCGGTTGGCTGGCCGGGCATCATCTGCTGAAAAGCGTGCGCTGGGACACGCTGACGGAGTTGCCGCCGCTGGACGCCTCCGGGCGCACCCGGCTGGTTGCGCCCAAGCCAGATAGCAGGGCGCATCTCAAACGTCTGTACCTGCAAAAAAGCTGGTCTGAGCTGCTAGAGCATACGGACACTTTGTTGGCGCAGGGGGTTAACCATCTGTGGCTGGATGTGCAGTGGTATGCCTGGCTGGCGCTGGTGAAGCTGGATAACGACAGCGTGCGTGCCGACATCCTCTGCCGTGACCTGGAAGGACTGCTGGCCCGCCTTCCGGGATTGGAAGCGCTGGCCTTCAATGACGGCACGCCTTTCGCCGATGAAGTGACCCTGAACTGGATTAAAGAGAACGTGCTTGACGATATGCCGGGCTGGAAGGATGAGCCGGTGACGGCAACGGCGAGCAACAGTGATGACGTACTGATGCTGGAGCCGGAGGTCCTGGCGAAAGCAGACAGTGAAGGCTTTGAAGCCGCGCTCAGCTGGTTGCAGGTTCAGCCGGGTTACACCTCTTCCCGCGATCGATGGCTGATGCGCTTACTGATGGCCCGGGTGAGCGAGCAGTACGGTAAAAACGAAATGGCGCTGCACCTGCTGGGTGAACTCGACGGCAGTGCCCGAGAACTGACGCTTGAACAATGGGTGCCAAAGCTGATGTTTGAGGTCAAAGCCCGCAGACTCAAACTGCTGCGTGGCAAGGCCGGGCGCAGTGAGGCGGATAAAACCCGTCTGCAGCCTGAGATGGAATCACTGCTTTCCGGGCTTATCTCTCTCGATCCGGCACGCGCCGCAGTGCTGTGCGGTTAACTTACCGAACCAAAAGACGATAACCCTATGGACGACTTAACCCTGCGTTATTACGACGCCGAAATGCGCTACCTGCTGGAAGCCGGCGAAGAGTTTGCCCGTGCTCATCCTGAGCAGGCGGCGATGCTGAATCTCGATAAAGCGGGCGCACGCGACCCGTACGTGGAGCGCCTGTTCGAAGGCTTTGCCTTCCTGATGGGGCGGCTTCGCGAAAAGCTCGACGACGATTTGCCGGAGCTGACCGAAGGGCTGGTCAGCCTGCTGTGGCCGCATTACCTGCGCACCATTCCGTCCATGTCCGTGGTCGAATTCACGCCGGACTGGCGTGAGATGAAAGAGCAGATGCGTATCGCCAAAGGCTTCGAGGTGTTGTCGCGTCCGATCGGCGAAAAAGGGACGCGCTGCCGTTACACCACCACCCAAGAGATCAGCCTTCAGCCACTGTCACTGGAGCGGGCCAGACTGGCTACCGATGCGGATGGTCGTTCGGTTGTCACGCTGCGCTTCAACTGCAGCCATCTTGCCGACTGGAGCCGTGTCGATCTCGGCCAGCTCCCGTTCTACTTCAACGCTGACGCGCCGCTGGCCTGCGCCATGCATGAAGCCTTTACCGTGAATACCGCGCGTCTGTGGCTGCGGATGCCGGGTGACGTGGACAGAAGGCCGCTGGACGGGTATTTCACCGCGCTGGGGTTTGGTGATGATGACGGGCTGTGGCCGAAGGGAAGCAGCAGCTTTAGCGGCTATCAGCTGCTGCTGGAGTATTTCACCTTCCGCGAGAAATTCATGTTCACCGGTTTGCGTGGGCTGGAGACCGTGGCCTTTCCGGCTGAGCTTCCCTGGTTCGAAATCGACGTGGTGCTGGCAGAACGCTGGGAACATGACTTCAGCTTTACCGAAAAGCATCTGCGCCTGAACTGCGTGCCGGTGATTAACCTGTTCCCGCTGGAGTCTGACCCGCTGGCGCTCAATTCTCTGCAAACCGAATACATGCTGCGCCCGATGCGCGTGCAGGATGGCCATACCGAGATATACGCTGTGGATTCGGTGATGTCATCGAGCCAGCATACCTACGTGCCGTTTTCGAGCTTCCGCCATAAGGGGGGAATGATGCGTCATGAAGCGCCGGAATATTACTACCACACCCGCGTGCGTCGCGGCCCGTCCGGGCTGCACAATACCTGGCTTATCCTCGGCGGTGAAGCCTTTGACAATCACACCGTCCCGGCAGAGGAAAGCCTGTCGCTGACGCTCACCGGCACCAATGGCCTGCTTCCCCGGCGCGCGTTGCAGAGTACCGTGCTCGATACGGTGATGAAAACCACCTCGGCCAGTATCGCCGTACGTAACCTGTGCGCACCGACGCTGCCCTGTTACCCGCCGGCACAGGATCGTTTTCATTGGCGCGTGCTGAGCCACCTTGGCAGCGGGTTCCTGTCGATGATGGATAACGCCGACGTGCTGCGCGGTACCCTGGCGCTATATGAATGGACCGACAGCGAGATGAACCGCCGTCGCCTGGAAGCCATCCTCGAGGTGAAACACAGTGAAACGGAGCGCTTCGAGCAGGGCTATCTGGTCCGTGGCGTGCAGATTGAAGTGACGCTCGACGGTCACGGCTTTGCCGGACGTGGCGACATCTGCCTGTTCGGCGAGATGTTGAGCCGTTTCTTTGCGCTCTACACCGATATTTATCTGTTTAACCGCCTGATTATCATTCTGCAACCGACCGGAGAACGCCTGGAATGGGAAGAGAAGCACAACCGCCGTATTCCCGGCTGACCCCGCGCCTGGAAGCTGACCTTAACCGGATTAACTTTTATCGCTTCTGCCAACTGCTGGAGAAGCGTAATCCGGGCGGGCCGCTGATGGGCTCGACCAGTCATCCCGCCGACGACCCGGTGCGGTTTGCGCCCTATCCGGGGATGGGGTTTCCGGCCAGCGAACTGAAGGATATCGAATATGACGAGGATGACGGCGGCAGGCCACCGGTTATCCGCACGACCTTTATGGGGTTATACGGCGTCGACTCGCCGCTACCCACTGCGTACCTTGATGACATTACCCAGCGACGGGAAGGACACGAGGCGCTGCAGGGCTTTCTCGATATCTTCAGCCATCGCATCCTGACGCAGTTTTACCGCATCTGGCGTAAATACTCTTACCCGGCCACGTTTGAGCCCGGCGGGAGCGACAATATTTCGCAGTCGCTGCTGGGGTTGGTGGGGCTGGGTATCCCCGGTGCGGCAGAGCATATCGCCACGCCGGTGTCGCGCTTTCTGGCATTGCTGGGGGTGCTGCGTCAGCCGGGTAAAACCGAGGAGGGAATACAGGCGCTGGTCAGCCTGTTGGCCCCGGATACCCGGGTGAAAGTCAGCCCGTACTGCCTGCGTCCCGTGGCGGTCAGCCGGCCTTTGGGCTTTTACGACGATGAAGATTTTCTGCTGGATGGCAACGCGCCGCTGGGAGATGAAGCGATGGATGCCGGCAGCCAACTCCTCATCGCTCTGGCGACGGACAATCAACAGGAGTCACTGGGCTGGAAACCGGATGGCCTGCTGTATCAGGATTTTCTCGTCATGCTGAGGGTTTATCTGGGCTGGCGCTTTAAAGCCAAAATTACGCTGACGACCCAAACCCGGTTGCTGGCCGCTCCACCGTTGGGCGAAGGGGCGTTCTGGTTGGGGATGAATGGCGTACTGGGGGCAGAAGAGGAACCTCTGCCGGGCGATATCCCGCAGACCTTTACGACGGAACTGGGCGATTACCACGGCCTGCAGCCCGCCACACCACAACAAGGAAACCGACGTGTCACGTACAAGTTTGATTAAACCCGTGTGCTGGCTACCTGCACTGCTGGCGTTCAGCCTGACCGGCTGCGGGGTGGCGCAGAGCGTCACGGACGGCACAAAATCGGCCTTCACCGCCGTTTTTTACAAGAAGATTAAAGTCCTGCGTCTGGATTTCACCGCGCGCGAGGCGCTGAATACCGATGCCCGAGAGAGCCATTCGCTGTCTGAGCCGGTTGTGGTTCGCGTTTACCAGTTGAAAGACCGCAAAACCTTCGACAAAACGCTGTACCAGCAGTTGCTCAAGGACGGCGAAACGATCCTGAAAGCCGACCTGCTGGCGACCCGCGACGTGGTGGTAAAACCGGGCGGGGATGCGAATCTTGATATGCCAATGGAAGAAAACGCACGGTTTGTCGCGGTGGCAGGGCTGTTTCGCCATCCGGATATGCTCGACAACAGCTGGAAGCGGGTTCTCAAACGTGAAGATCTCGATCCGGATAAGCCCCGTATTCTGGAAGCCGGGAATAACCACCTGAGGTTACAACCGCTGAAGGATGACTGATGCCACAGGGACACAACACGCCATCGCTGTATGAAACGCTGAGTGGTAATTTCTCCGGTGGCCTGAGCCTCCGCCAGGTCAGTGAAGAAAATCAGGTTATCCTGTCGGTACTGGACAACATGCAGCGCATCCTCAACTGTCGCGCCGGCACGCTGGCCCATTTACCCGATTACGGCCTGCCGGATATGACCAAAATCCTTCAGGGAATGCCGGGTACGGCCCATGAACTGATGGGCACCCTGTCGGCGGTTCTGCTCAAATATGAGCCGCGCCTGAAAAAAATAACCGTTGTCCTGCTGGAACAGAACGTCCCCGGCGAGCTGCGCTATGCCATTGACGCCGAGCTGAAAGGCGTGGGGTTGGTGCGCTACGGCACCGAGTTTATGCCGGAAGGGAGAGTGCTGTTGAGGCATCTGAAGCAACAGCAGTATCTTGATAATTCAGCGTAAACTTAAGAAAACAGGCGAGGTCAGCACCGTTTAACTTATAGGGATATTCCAAATGAAACTGCAAACCGGCATTAAATTGTCGCTGCTGCTCTGCATCATAATCGCCACGCCTGTCATGGCACACCCCGGACGAACCAACGCGGATGGCTGCCATACCAACCGTAAAACCGGTGAATATCATTGCCACGGCAGCAAAAGCCGGCGCGTTGATTATTATGGTCAGGATAAGCAATCGGATAATAAAACGACGGCAGCCCTGGCCAAAAAAACAAAGCCGTATTCGACGAAAAAAGAGATTGGGATGAGTAAAGCTAAAACGGGCTCGGTCAGGAGAGATAAAGGCCTTGGCGACTCCAGGCCAGATCCCGTCGCTCCACCACCTGATGTTCAGGTGCAATGTATCAACAGCAAAAATTTCAATGCCTATTGGGAAGCGGTTACCAGGCGCTGCCTGGACAGAAGCACGGGAAGAGAACTGGTTATCCCCTGAGCGATAGCAGCAAGGTATTGAAAGGCAATTATTTTACCTTTCTTATTTTAGATGTTTACAAAATTGCCGATCCGGCTGCATTACAGTATCTGCAGAGCAAGGAGTATGCAGAGAGTGAAGCGGCCTAAATAATAACTCTCCAATGCTGTATGCGGCCAAATGGATATCTGGTTATGAATGACATTCCCTCCCGTAAAATTAAAACCGGCAGCGACCCGCGTACGCTATCGGATTATGCCGCCCTGCGCGATGAGCTGAGCAAACTGACGCATCCGGCGCGTCCGGATGTGAACTGGCGTTATGCCGAAAAGCTCTGTCTCTCCTTGTTTGAACAAAACGGCGTGGAGTTGCAGACGGCGGCCTGGTACACATTGGCCCGTACGCAACTGGCCGGGTTGCTCGGCCTGAATGAAGGGCTGGCGATACTGGACGCGTTGATGAGCCATCGGTGGGGCGTACTCTGGCCGCAGCCGGTACATGCCCGGATGGAAATCCTCAGCGGTCTGAGCCAGCGGATACAGCAGCTGATGCGCACGCTCCCCCTGAATTACAGTGACCTCAGCCAGCTTTATCGAGCGGAACAGCAACTTGCCAGCCTGGGGGCGGTGCTGCAGCGCCTGGAGCTCAAGCATCTTAGCCAGTTCGATACGCTGCGCACCCTGATGCATAACAGTGCGGTTCGGCTGGAAAACAGTGATTGCGCGTCCGCTCCAGGCGCGGTCACTTGCCCCGGTGTCGCGCTGCCCGTAACGGTAATCAATAATCCAGGAACATCCGTTAATGCTCTGGCTGGTATTCCGGTCGCAGAGAACAACGAATCGGCTAACGCGGTGCAATCGGTGGATGCAGCACAGCCGGCACATCAGCCGAATGTGGCCGTGTTGGCGGCGGTACCGGTTCCGGCAAAAAACTGGAAATCCTTCACCGCCGGAATGTGTACCATGCTGGTGATAAGTGCAGCAACGGGGTGGGGCTGGCATGTCTCGCACCGACCTGACCCGTTGCAGACTCGGTTCGCTGCCTCCCTGGCGCCTTTACCTGCAGTACTCTCACCCGAACAGCGGGATACGCTGCGTCAGCAATCTCCCTTACCGGAAACGCTTATCACAGAGACACAGCGGCAGCTTGCTCGCCTGAGTCAGTTACCGCCGGATTGGGCTCTTGACTACGGTAATCAACTGATAGAACAGGCTCGGATGCTGTGGCCTGAACAGGCTAAACCACTGGCACAGCAGTGGCTGCGGCAGTTGAACGCCGCCAGCATACCGACAGAAAACCTGAATGGCTGGCATCAGGGAATGACGAAGCTACAGCAACTGAGTGACCGGCTGAGCGGGCTGGACGAGCAGAAGGGTAAATACATGACGGTCAGTGAACTGAAATCAGTGGTATTTTCCACCATGCAGTCATTTAATCAATCCATACCGGCTGAAGAGCAACTGCGAGCATTGTCAGAAAACCCTGCTGGAGAACCTTTACCTGCCGCTGCCAAGGCTCAACTGGAGATGCATCTGAAGCAATTGATTGCCCGATATGCGCGACTGGTCCAGCCCGAAATGGATCGTATCACTGATATGGAAAGTAATATCAACAAATAAAAAAGAATAATACTGACCCTGACCCCGCGCTCTGATGAGCGCGGGGTTTTTTGTTTGGGCATTTTTTACCGCAGCCGGTTTAGGCGGCTGCGGTAAAGAGGGCGTTACCAGCTGTAGCTCACCGTGGCGAAGGCCGTGCGGCCGTTGCCGTAGAAGCAATCGTTGGAGCAAGAGGCGATGTATTTCTTGTTGCTGAGGTTATTCACGTTCACCTGCACGGCGGCGCCTTTCAACGCAGGGGAAACTTCGCCAAGCTCATAGCGCGCCATCCAGTCATACAGGGTGAACGCGGGCACTTTGGCGGTATTGGTGCTGTTGGCGTAAGAGGTGCCGGTATAGCGCACGCCCACGCCGGTGGTGAAGCCTTGCAACAGACTGTCCCGGAAGCTGTAGCTGCCCCACAGCGAAGCCGCATGGGTCGGAATGGCCGGCGGCGTCTTGTCCAACTCGTCGGCGCTGTTGGTTTCCTTATTGATGATATCGGTATAGGTGTAGCTGGCGATCAGGTTGAAAGCCGGCGTGACCTGCGCGTGCACTTCAGCCTCCAGGCCCTTTGAGCGGATCTTGCCGATTTGCTCGTTATATTTGGTGGTGCTGTTGAAGCTGGTGACGTTTTTTTGCGTCAGGTCGAACAGCGCCAGCGACATCATCATCTCCGTGCCTTTCGGCTGATATTTTACCCCAACTTCGGTTTGCTCCCCCTTGGTCGGTTTGAAGGGGTCGGAACCCGGCGCGCCGGTGTCCAGATTGGGTTCGAACGAGGTGCTGTAGCTGACATAAGGCGAAATGCCCGAATCGAAGGCGTACAGCAACCCGGCGCGGCCGGTGAAGGCCGTGTCGTTTTGCTGCGACAGGGTGGATTCGACGCGGTCCTGGGTGCGGGTTTCGCTCCAGTCATAACGGCCGGACAGCGTCATATTCCAGCCGCCGTAGCTCAGCTGATCTTGCAGGTACAGCCCCAGCTGATCGAGCTTTTTGCGGGTGCTGGTGGCGAGCGGCAGGGCGCCGGCGTCGATGTTCAGCCCGTAGACCGGGTGCGTCCAGTCAATGTCGTAGCCGCTGGTGCTGCCGCGCCACAGTTTGCTGTCCACGTCGCGCCAGCGGTAATCCAGGCCGGCGACCATGCTGTGGTCGATCTCCCCGGTGGCGAATTCCGCCTTCAGCTGGTTATCGATGCCCAGATCTTTCGATTTCACCTGTTCGCGCTGCGGGCGCCGGCTCAGCAGCGTATCCGGCGTCGTAGACTTCATAAACACCAGATATTTGTAACGCTCTTCCGTGCTGGCGAAGCGCAGGTTTTGCTGGAAGGAAAACACCTCGTTGATGTAGTGACTCAGGCTGTAGCCGATAGCCGCCTGCTCGCGCCAGGACTGGTTAAAGTTGGGATCGCTGACGTTAAAATCCTGCGGAATATAGCCGGCGGAAGAGGCGACGCGCGTGCCGATAGCCGGCAGGAAATTGCGGTATCCGGCCTTGGGTTCTTTTTGATAGCTGGTCAGCAGGGTAAAGGTGGTGTCTTCATTGGGGATAAAGGTCAGCGCCGGCGCGATGGCGAATGCCTGCTCCTTGTAGTCTTTGACGAAGCTGTTTTTGGTGCTGGCCACGCCGTTCAGGCGGAACAGCAGGTTGGCGTCATCGTTTACCGCACCGCCGAAGTCGAACGCCGCTTCGCCGTAGCGTTGATTGCCGGCGCTGAATTGCACCTTGCGGATATTTTCCGCCGTCGGGCGCTTGCTGGTCATCATCACCAGCCCGCCGGGTTTGGCCTGGCCGTAGACCACGGAGGCCGGGCCATGTATCACTTCCGCCCGTTCCAACAGCCAGGCGTTCATTTTGCTGCTGTCGCCGAAGCTGAGGCCATCCAGATACTTGGGCGCGTAACGGAAACCGCGGATCAGCACTTCGTCAAAACGGTTGGAGGAGCCGCGATACTCGGCGACCACGCCGCTGGTGTAGCGCAACGCTTCCTGAATGGAGGTGGCGCCCTGGGCATCCATTTGATCGCGCGTCACCACCGAAATCGCCTGAGGGGTTTTCACCAGCGGCGTTTCCGTTTTGGTGCCGGCGGCGCTCTGCTTCGCCACAATGCCCTTCAGCGGCGCGGCGACGCTTTCCTGCCTGCCGGCGACCACGGTAATGTCTTTTTCCGTGGCGTTATCCGCCGCCGTCGCGTACAGGTTCGGCACCATGAACAGCGTAGAGGCGAACAGCAAACCGGTTCCTTTCTTTGATGTATCAGACATATATCATCCCTTAAAAATCATTCTCTAAATAAGAACTTGTTATCAATAGGTTGTTATTGATGGGGTAAATGCGCCCCGCCGTGGCGGGCATGCCGCGAGCCTTGCCTGCTCCCGGAGCCTCGGCCCGCCGTCGGTAACGGCGGCGAACCGACAGGCGCACCGATTTCTTCTGCCGGTTTTCGTGTGGGAAGCGTCGGCAAAATAAGGTTTTTTTTTGAGAATGTGTTACATGTTATTGCAAACAATAATGATTATCAATAGTATTTGCATTCAATCATGGAGAATGGCAGCAAAAAAAGATTTAATTTATGTCTTTAAAGTCAAATGGATATGTTATCGATAGCGCTAATGGAGAGGCAGCGTCGACCGCCCGGCAGTGGCTGCAAGCCGCCGATATCGGCAGTGAAGCCTGGTGGCAACGGCTGGCGACGACTGGCGCGCCGCTGATCGATGCGTTACCCGCTAATCAGGTCTGCGTGACGTTCATCTGGCGCGATGAGCAGGGTGATGAGCGGCATTCACGGATTGAAAGGGTGTATGCCGACGTCAATTGCGTCACCGACCACCACAGCTTTTCCCCGCAAAGCCTGGCGCGCTGCCCCGGTACCGACGTGTGGTACTGGCAGGTGGTTATTCAGCACGACTGGCGCGGCAGCTACAGTTTTATCCCCATCGAACGCGAGCAGCTTCCGCCGGTATTTTCCGGCACGCCGGAAGAGCAAAATCGCCGGCAACGCCGCTGGTGGTGCTCATTATTTCCGCTGATGCGCCACGATCCGCTCAATCGGATCGCCCCCCATCGAAGCAGCCGCGGTTTCCCGCTTTCCGCCATTCATCTGCCCGCCGCGCCGGACCAATCCGCCTGGCTGGCGCTCGACGCCGGAAGCGCCAGCGCCGATCCGCGCCGGCTGCAGCATTTTCACTGGCACAGCGATCGCCTGGCGAACCAACGGCGCATCTGGCTTTACACCACCGGCGGCGAGGCCCAGGCCGATGAACGGCCGTTGGTGCTGTTGCTGGACGGCCAGTTCTGGGCTGAGGGCATTCCGGCATTTAGCGCGCTGGACGCACAAACGCAGGCCGGCGCGTTGCCGCCGGCGGTCTATTTGCTGATTGACGCCATCGACATGACGCAGCGCGCGGAAGAGTTGCCGTGCAACCCGCTTTTCTGGCAGGCGGTGCAGGCGGAATTGTTGCCTCTGGTCAGCGCGCGCACGCGCTATAGCGCGGATCCGCAGCGCACCGTCGTGGCGGGCCAGAGCTACGGCGGCCTGGCGGCGTTGTACGCCGGTCTGCATTGGCCGCAGCGGTTCGGCCGGGTATTGACGCAGTCTGGCTCCTTTTGGTGGCCGCATCTGGAATTCGTCATTGAAGCCCGCGCCGGCCAACCCGCCAGCGTCGGCTGGTTGACGGAGCAGGTGGCGCAGGGCGTTGGGGCAGCGGCGCCGCTGACCGTGTTTCAAGAGGCCGGCGATCGGGAAGAAGAGATCGCGCACGTGAATCGGCAAATGAACCGGGCGTTGTCGGCTGCCGGCCATCGGGTGCATTACCGCGCCGTGGCCGGCGGGCATGACGCCGTTTGCTGGCGCGGCGGCCTGATCGACGGCCTGAAGATCCTCTTAAATTCCTAAAGGAAAGCATTACCCCATAAGGCAGCCGGAAAGGCGCCGCAGAACAACGTTACTTTAAAGGTAAGGAAAATGAGTCAAATGCAAGCGAATCCCTTCGACGATGAAAACCATCCGTTTTACGTTCTGGTCAATGACGAAGCGCAATACAGCCTGTGGCCGGCGTTCGCCGCTTTGCCCGCCGGTTGGCGGGCGGTGTTCGGCCCCGAAGCGCGCCCGGCCTGTGTCGGCTATATCGAGGCCCACTGGCAAGATATGCGCCCGCTCAGGCTGCAAAACGCCGGCCGCTAAACCAGACGTCGTCAACGGACAAAGGAATTGCCATCGTGTCAGAAGCTCTCGTTACTCCCGCCCTTGCGGCGGGCTATCATGAATTGCCGCTGGTTGCCGCGCAACCCGGTATCTGGTTGGCCGAACAAATCGCCGACCGTCGTAATATTTTCGCCGTCGCTCACTATATCGAGCTGCAGGGCGACATCGATCCCGCGCGGCTCGATGTCGCCGTGCGTCATGGCCTGGCGGAGGCCGATACCCTGCACGCCACCTTCCTGCAGGGCGAGCAGGGCCCCTTGCAACGCATTCCGCAGCGCTGCACGCCCGCGCAGGTGCAGCCGCTGGAGCTGCTGGATTTCAGCGGGCGCCAGGATGGCCGCGCCGCCGCGCTGGCGTTGATGCAGGCCGATCTCGCCGCCGAGCTGCCCGCGGACGGCGATGCGCCGCTTTATCGCCAGCTGCTGGCGCGGGTGCCCGCAGCGGACGGCGGCGCCACGCCTTGCTGGTTCTGGTTCCAGCGTTTCCATCATCTGACTATCGACGGTTTCAGCTTCGCCGCGCTGACCCGGCGCATCGTCGACATTTACCGCGCGCTAACGCTGGGTAAACCGATCGGCGACTCTCCGTTTACGCCGTTCGCCGCGGTGGTCGAGGAGTATCAACGCTATCGGCAGAGCGAAGCCGCACGGCGCGACGCGGCATTTTGGCAGCAACACTGCGCCGCGCTGCCGGCGGCAGTTTCATTGGCGAGCGGCGGCGAGGCGGATGCCGGCGATCTGCGCGTGCGGCGCTATCGCGCCAGCCTGGACGCCGCCGGGGTCGAAGGGCTGTTGGCCATCGCCCAGGGCGCTCAGGTTGCGGTGCCGGAAACGCTGATGGCGGCGCTGGCGGTGTATCTGTATCGCATGAGCGGCGAGAGCCACCTTTCCATCGGTTGTCCGTTTATGCGCCGAATGGGGTCCGCAGCCCTGAACGCGCTGGGGCCGGTGGTCAATATCTTGCCGCTGCAGCTGCAACTGGGGGATGAACAGCGCCTGGCGGACGTGGCGCAGGCGTTGGCGGCGGAAATCAAACGGGCGCGCAAGCACCAGCGCTATGAGGCGGAACAACTGCGCCGCGATCTGGGGCTGGTCGGCCAGCAGCGCGAGCTGTATGGCCCGGTGTTCAACTTCAAAATGTTTGACTACGCCCTGGATTTGGGCGGCGTTACGGGCAGCACCCATGCGCTGGCGACCGGTCCGGTGGACGATCTGGAGTTTGAAATTTATCTCCAGCAGGGCGAGCTGACGATTGAGCTGGCGGCCAACCCATCCCGCTATGACGACGCCAGCCTGCGCCTGCACGGCGAACGGCTCCTGTTCCTGCTGCGGCAGCTGATCGCGCGGCCCGAAACCCCGTTGGGGGCGTTGGCGCTGGCGGCGGATGCCGAACTGGCCATGATGGAACAGTGGGCCAAGGGCCCGGCGCTGGCGATGCCCGCCGGGGCCGTTTCGGTTCTGGATATCTTCCGGCAGCGGGTCATGGCGCAGCCGCAGGATATCGCCGTGGCCTGCGGCGATGCGCAGCTGAGCTATCAGGCATTGGCGGGCCGGGTGGCGCAGCTGGCGCGCGAGCTGATCGCGCGCGGCGTCGGCGCCGAAGACGTGGTGGCGATCGGCATTCCGCGTTCGGTGGATTCGCTGGTGGCGATCCTTGGCGTGCTGGCGAGCGGCGCGGCCTACATGCCGCTCGATCTCGACTACCCGCGCGACCGTCTGACGCTGATGTGCGACGACGCCCGGCCCCGGCTGCTGCTGGCGCATGCCGCCACCCAGGCGCAGCTGCCGCCTTTGCCGGAGATCCTGCTGCTGGACGATGCCGACTTCCTCGCCGCCTGCGCCCGGCATTCGGCGTGGCCGGTCAGCGACGCCGAGCGGCGGATGCCGCTGCACGGCGCGCACCTGGCCTACATGATCTACACCTCGGGTTCCACCGGGCGGCCGAAGGGGGTGATGAGCACCCACCAGGGCCTGTTGAATTTGCTGCACGCCCATGCCAGCCATCTTTATGGCCCGGCGATGGCCGAGTTCCAGCGGCACAATACGCGCCGCATGCGCGCCGGCCACACCGCCTCCTTCTCCTTCGACTCCTCATGGGAACCCCTGTTCTGGATGATGATCGGCTGCGAGCTGTACATCTTCGACGAAGAGCTGCGGCGCGACGCCTATGCGCTGGTGCAGACCATGGATCGGATCCCGATCGATGCGATGGACATTACGCCGTCGTTCTTCACGCAAATGATCGACGGCGGCCTGCTGGAGGCCGGCAGGCACCGCCCGGCCTTTATCATGATCGGCGGCGAGGCGGCCACGCCGCGGCTGTGGAACTTGCTCCGGCAGCATCCTGAATTGAACGTGCACAACTATTATGGTCCGTCGGAATACACCATCGATACCCTGGGCGCCAGCGCGCGGGTGGCCGAACAGCCGGTGATTGGCCGGCCGGTCGCCAACACCGAAGTGTATCTGCTCGACGGGCAGCTGCGGCAGGTGCCGGTGGGCGTGGTGGGCGAGCTGTATATCGCCGGCGCCGGGCTGGCGCGCGGTTACCTGCGGCGGCCGGATTTGACGGCGGCGCGCTTTGTGGCCAACCCCTTCCGGCCGGGCGGCGTGATGTACCGCAGCGGCGACCTGATGCGCTGGCGCTGCGACGGCCAGCTCGATTTCGTCGGGCGGACCGATCACCAGATTAAAGTGCGCGGCTTCCGCGTAGAGCTGGGCGAGGTGGAGAATGCGTTGGTCGCTCTGCCGCAGGTCAGTACCGCGGTGGCGATCGCCGAGGCGATCGGCGCGACGCACCGGTTGATCGGCTACTGCTCGGTGCCGGACGCCGCGCTGCGCGCCAACCCGGCGCTGTCATCGAATTTGCTGGAGCAGCTGGCGCTCAGCCTGCCGGATTATATGGTGCCCGCCGTATTGGTGGTGCTCGATGAGCTGCCTTTAACGGTGAACGGGAAAATCGACCGGCGGGCGCTGCCGGCGCCGGAGCGGCCGGTTCAACAGGCCAGCCGCGCGCCGCAGACGCCGCAGGAAATCCTGATCTGCCGGGCGATGGCCGGCCTGCTGGGGCTGGCGCGGGTGGGGGCGGACGACGACTTCTTTACCCTGGGCGGCGACAGCATTTCCGCCATGGGGCTCGGCACCCTGCTGCGCCGCGAAGGCTATCAGCTGCGGCCGAAAGAGGTGTTCTCGCAACGCACGCCGGCGCGCATGGCGTTGGCGCTGCAAGCGCTGGCGCAGACCCGGCGCCCGGCGGCGGCGCTGCGGTTGCCGGACGCCGTCCTGAAGCGCGCCCGGGATAAATACGGCGCGATGCATGCCGTATTGCCGGTGCTGCCGTTGCAGCAGGGCCTGTTGTTCCACGCCCAGCTGGGCAGCCAGGCCAACAATTACAACGCCATCAGCCGTTTCGATCTGGAAGGCCCGCTGGACGCCGCGCGGTTGCGCGATACGCTGGCGCAATTGCTGGTGCGCTATCCTCAGCTGGCCGCCATTTTTGACAGCGACCTGCACGACGAGCCGCTGCAGGTGTTGCCGCAGCCCGGCGCCGCGGCCTGGCCATGGCGGACCCTCGATCTGTCCGCCATGGCGGAACCGCAGCAGCGAGAGGCGCTCGGGCGGCTGGAGAAGGAACTGTTGGCGCAGGACCTGATGGCGGCCAGCCCGCAGCCGTTGCTGTCGGCGGTGTTGCTGCGCCTTGGCGAGCAGCGCCATACGCTGCTGATCGCGGCGCATCATCTGGTGGGCGACGGCTGGTCATCGGCCATCTTGCTGCACGACCTGCTGCACCTGTACGGGGGCGAAACGCTGCCGGCGCTTAAGGTCGACTATGCGGCGTTGATCGGCGAGATGGCGCAGCGCGATCGCAACGCGCAGCGCGATGCATGGCGGGAAAGGCTGCTCGGCGTTGTGCCGACGCTGCTGTACCCGGATGCGGACATCGCCGGGGAAGTCCATGAGCTGGAGGTGTCGATCCCGGCGCGGTTGGAACAGGCGCTGAAAGCGTTGCTGCGCGAGCAGGGCATTACGCTCAGCACCCTGCTGCAGGGCGTTTGGGCCACCTTGCTGGGGGCGCTGGCCGGCCGCGACGATGTGGTGTTCGGCACCCCGGTATCCGGCCGCTACAGCGAAATCAGCGGCATCGAACAGCATGTCGGCCTGTTCAGCAATACGCTGCCGGTTCGTTTCCGCCTGCAGCCTGAGCGGCCCTTGCTGGCCCAACTGCAGGCGCAACAGCAGCAACAGATCCCAATGCTCGAGCACGACGGGCTGGGGCTGGGCGAAATTCAGCGCCTGGCCGGCAGCGGCACGCTGTTCGACACCATGCTGGTGGTGGAGAACTACCCGGAAGACGAGGGGCTGCACCAGCGGCGATTCCAGGGGCTGCGCTGCCCGGCGATGGATAACCACGGTTATACCCACTATCCGTTGACCCTGCTGGCGCTGCCCGGCGAAAGGCTGCGTCTGCAGCTGGAATACCGCGCGGCGGTCGGCGATGCGCGGCCGCTGGCCCAGCGGTTGCTGACGATCCTGACCGCGCTGGTTGAAAACCCGGCGCAGCCGCTGGCGGCGATGGACCTGCGCACGCCGGAGGAAATGGCCTTGCAGCAGCGGGTGAACGCCACCCAGATGGCGCTGCCCGCCGAGACGCTGTGCGATGCGCTGGCGCGCCAGGCCGAGGCGACGCCGCAGGCGACCGCGCTGGCGGATATTCACGGCGAGTTGACCTATCGGCAGGTGCGGCAGCGGGTTAACGCGCTGGCCGCCCAGCTTCAGCTGCAGGGCGTGCGCCCGGGAGACCGCGTGGCGGTGGCCTTGCCTCGCTCGGCCGAACTCAGCCTGGCGTTGATGGCCATCCTGCAGGCCGGCGCCGCCTATCTGCCGCTGGATACCGGATATCCCGATCAACGCCTGGCCTATATGCTGCAAGACGCCCAGCCGCGTTTGCTGATAACCGAAAGCCGGCAGGCCGAGCGTTTCAATGATCTGGCGCCGCTGCTGCTGACCGACGAGCCGTTGCCTGAGGCGAGCTTCCGGCCGGTGCGCATTACCCGGCAGCATCCCGCTTATCTGATCTATACCTCAGGATCGACCGGGCGGCCGAAAGGGGTGGTGGTGTCGCATGGCGCCATCGTCAACCGCCTGCGCTGGATGCAGGCGCAGTATCCGCTCACGCCGGCAGACGTTGTGCTGCAAAAGACGCCGTGCAGTTTCGACGTCTCGGTGTGGGAATTCTTCTGGCCGCTGATGGTCGGCGCCCGGCTGTTTATGGCGCCACCGGAAGCGCATCGTGAACCGGAAACTCTGCGCGGGCTGATTGAAAGCCGCGGCGTGACCACGCTGCACTTCGTTCCTTCGATGCTGGCCGCTTTTGTCGCTTCGCTCGACCAACGGCGCGGCGCTTGCCCGACGCTGCGTCAGGTGTTCTGCAGCGGCGAAGCCCTGCAGCGCGAACTCTGCGAATCCTGGCAGCGGCTGTCCGCCGCGCCGCTGCATAACCTGTATGGCCCAACGGAGGCTGCGGTGGATGTCAGCTATCAGCCGGCGTTTGGCGCCAGCCTGGCGCAGGTCAGCGGCGTCAGCGTGCCGATCGGCAAACCGGTGTGGAACACGCAGCTGATCATCCTCGATCACCTGTTGCGGCCGGTGCCGCTGGGCGTGGCGGGGGAACTGTACCTCGGCGGCGTGCAGCTGGCGCAGGGCTATCATGCGCGGCCGGATTTAAACGCCGCCCGCTTCGTCGCCAACCCGCTTCACGCGGGGCAGCGCATGTACCGCACCGGAGACGTGGCGCGCTGGCTGCCGGACGGCACGGTGGAATACCTCGGGCGCAGTGACGATCAGCTGAAGATCCGCGGCCAGCGCATTGAGCTGGGGGAGATTGAAGCGGCATTGCTGGAGCTGCCGCAGGTAGGGCAGGCGGTGGTGCATGCGCGCCTGCCGGGCGAGGGCAAGGGGCGCATGGCCGGCGCCGATGAGCGGCAGCTGGTGGGCTATGTGATCCCGACGAGCGGCGCCCGGTTGGATGTCGACGCGCTGCGCGCCCAGCTGGCTTCACGCCTGCCGGCGCATATGGTGCCGGTGGCCCTGGTCGCCATGGACGCCTTCCCGCTTAGCGCCAACGGCAAGCTGGATCGCAAGGCGTTGCCGGCGCCGACGGGCAAAACCGGCCAGGGCCGGGCGCCGGCCGCCGGCCTGGAGCGGCAGATTGCCGCGCTGTTCTGCCGCTTGCTGGGGGTGGAGCGGGTCGATGCCGAAGACGATTTCTTCGCCCTTGGCGGGCATTCGCTGCTGGCGATGCGCCTGGCCGCCGAGCTTAAGCGCGAGCTGATGCGCCCGGTGGCCGTCGGGCAGGTGATGGTAGCCTCCAGCGTGGCGGCGTTGGCGGCGGCGTTGGCGTCGGAGGCGGCGGCCGACGGCGTGGGCTTCGACGAAGCGCTGCCGCTGCGCGCCGGCGAAGGGCGCCCGCTGTTTTGCGTGCATCCGGCATCGGGATTCGCCTGGCAGTTCAGCCTGTTGCCGCGCTATTTGCCGGGGCAGATCCCCATCGTCGGCCTGCAGTCGCCGCGGCCGCACGGGGCGATTGCCGCCAACCGCGATATGGATGCGCTGTGCGAGCAGCATCTGGCCACCCTGCGGCGGCTGCAGCCGAGCGGGCCGTATCACCTGATGGGCTATTCGCTGGGCGGCACCGTGGCGCAAGCCATCGCGGTCAAGCTGCGCGAGCAGGGCGAAGAGGTGGCCTTCCTTGGGCTGCTCGACACCTATCCGCCGGAAACGCAGGACTGGCATGCGCCGATTTCCGCCGAAGCGCTTGAGGAGGTCGAGCGAGAGCGCGCCCTGTTTATGGCGTCCGCCGGCGACGACGAAGCGGAGAAACGCGCGATGTTCGATCAGATCCAGGCCAACTATGACGATTCGGTCGGCCTGCTGTCCGCCGCCAAAACGCCGCGCTACGACGGCAAGATCACGCTGTTTGCCGCCTCGCAGACGCTGGATGCCGACCCGCAGGCGGTTTGGGCGCCTTATGTCAGCCAGTTGGAAACCCACGTTTTGGACTGCTCGCACATCACCATGATGTCGCCGGAAACCATGACGGTATTGGGGCCTTTGCTGCGGCGGATACTGGCGGGGTGCGACGCGTTGGGGCGCTGACCGAAACCCGGCGCAGCTCGCCGGGACCGTGAACCGCGTGCGGCGGCGCAGGAATGCGTCGCCGCACGCCCGTATTTTTGATGCAGTTTGGAATGAACATGGCTAAACCCTCAATCTTTGTAAACTTCGGCTTGCTGAAGCGTAATGCGAATTTTCGCGCCATTTTTATCGCGCGCCTGCTGTCGGTTTTGGCGCTGGGCATGCTGGCGGTGGGCGTGCCGGTGCAGATCCAGGCGATGACCGGCTCCACCCTGCAGGTGGGGATTGCGGTTGCGCTGGACGGCGCCGGCATGTTTGTCGGCCTGCTGTTGGGCGGCGTATTGGCCGATCGTCTGGATCGCCGCCGTTTGATCCTGTTCGCCCGCACCACCTGCGGCCTGGGCTTTGCCGCGCTCAGCTATAACGCGTTTCTGGCGGCCCCTTCGTTGGCGGCGCTGTATATTCTGGCGGTCTGGGACGGCTTCTTTGGCGCGCTGGGCATGACGGCGTTAATGGCGGCGATCCCGGCGTTGGTCGGCCGTGAAAATCTGGCGACCGCCGGGGCGCTGAGCATGTTGACGGTGCGTCTGGGCGCGATTGTTTCGCCTGCGGTGGGCGGCGTGGTGATCGTGGCTTACGGCGTCGAATGGAACTATGCGATTGCGGCGATCGGCACCCTGATTACCCTGATCCCGTTGTTCAGCCTGCCCGGCATGCGCCCGGAACCGCAAGAGCCGGAGCATCCTCTGCGTTCTCTGGCTACCGGCATTCACTTTGTCTTCAGCCATAAAATCGTCTGTTCGGTGGTGATCGTCGGCGCGCTGATCAGCGTGATAAGCGCGGTGCGCGTGCTGTTTCCGGCGCTGGCAGAAACGGCCTACCATGCCGGCCCGGCGGCCATCGGCCTGATGTATTCGGCGGTCCCGCTGGGCGCGATGATCGGCGCCTTCACCAGCGGGTGGGTGACGCATGTCGCCCGCCCGGGCATGCTGCTGTTGGGTTGCGCGATCGGCGCTTTTCTGGCGATTGCCGCGCTGGGCGTGGTCGGCTGGTTGCCGCTGGCCCTGATCGCGCTGGCCTGTTACGGCTATCTGAGCGCCATGGCTTCGCTGCTGCAATATACGCTGGTGCAAAGCCACACGCCGGATCGCCTGCTGGGGCGGGTTAACAGCGTGTGGACGACGCAGGACGTCACCGGCGATTCGATCGGCGCCCTGGGGCTCGGCGTGCTGGGGCGCATGTTGACGCCGGCGTTGAGCGTGCTGGCGTTTGGCGGCGTGGCGGCGCTGTGCGGGGTGGGCATCGCCTTGTGCGTCGGGCCGCTGCGTAAGGCGGTGATGGGCGCCCCATCGCTGCATGAGGAGCCAGAGCCGGCCGAAACGCCGCAGGCGACGTCCTCGTAAAACGCGTTCCGGGCGATGGGAGCCCGCCGCTTTTTTCGCATTTTGCGGGCGAGAAGAGGGGCTCTCAGCGGAATATTTAGAGTATCATCGCCTGAGACAGGACGGACGCCGATCTTATCGTCTGCGCTTAACGCTTTCATGGAGATAGAGATGAACTGGTATCAAGTGGCACTGTGGACCATGATCTTTCTGAAGTCCGGTGCATTTTTGGTTTTCGTTTGGTGGTGGATGTTCAAACGTGCGACCAAGCCCTATGTTCGCCCGGAAGGGGTAGAGGTTGACGAAACGCCCTATGACGAAAAGCTGACCATGGATGAAGTCATGAAAAAACATGGGATCACCCGGGTAGAAAAACAGCCCTGATACGGCGCCTGACAAGATGCCACCCCGATAACCCCGCGCTTTCTGAGCCCGGGGTTTTTTATTGGTCATCCTCGCCAACGGCACAACGGATTTGAGTGTATATCCAAAAATATATAAATATTACGATTAAAAAATATAAATTAAAATCTAATTCAATGGATATATCCATGCCCGCGCAGTGAAAAATAATTTTCAAAATTACCGCCATATGAAGATATAAGGTTTCATATTAAATATATCATTGGTGTGATTTTTAGACTGCCAGTCAGTTGAGCGCGGCGGCCGGGCGGCTACCACTCCATTGGTATTGCGCTATTTCACCGATTCATTCTCTTGATGCAGCGTTATTAACATCTGTGTGCGATGAAACTAAATTGCATAGCCATTAATGAAAATTATTCCATTCCGCTGTTGCAATTTTTTTAAGTTTGGAATTAATATGGGGAATCAGACGGCGACTAGGAGTTTTCCACCGTTTGATCTGTTTTAATACACACTCAATTATATATAAAAGTATATATCATCATATATAAACATTCAGATAGCAGGATGCTGTCAATACCTTGTTATTGTCTACGCCTCCGCATATCCAGCCTGGTTTATTGATATATACAAAGATATATATGCAATCTTAGCGAAGAAAGTAATGGAGTTTATTATGATTAAGCAAGGTATCACTCTGGCGGTATTAACTGCGGCTTTAGGTTCTGCAAGCGCAATGGCGGCGGATAACTCTGCCGGTGGCGTTATTTCATTTACCGGAGCCGTCACAGATACCACCTGTACCATCAACGGCGGAAAAAGCGCAGATTTCACCGTCGCATTGAGCCCTATTTCAGTCACCGACGCCGGCGTGGTGGTCGGGCCGATCACCAAGAATAAAAAATCGTTCTCGCTGACGTTTTCCGGCTGTACGCCGGCGGCGGGTACGGCGGGTACCCCACTGAAGATCTATTTCTCCTCGGCGAACAACATTTCCACCGACGGCAAATATCTGCTGAACAGCTCGGTCAACGAAAGCGATGCGGCAGTGGCGAAAAACGTCGGCTTCTCCCTGGCGGAGCCGGGTTCCTCCACGCCAATCCCGCTGAACGTGCCTTACCTCACCAAAATCAAAGGGGATCAAACCGCCCCTGATTCTGAAACGTTGACGCTGGACGCCTACTATTACAAAACCAATGTCTCTGCTGCAAAGGTTGGCGAACTGAGTTCCAACGTGACGTACACCATTTCCTACCTGTAATTGCAATAACGCGCCAGGCCTGTTTTAGGGCCTGGCCTTAGGGGTGATTATGAGACAGTATTTAATTTTTGCTGGGCTATTTCTCGGCAGTGCATGCGCTTATGCCAACATTGTCATCAACGGAACTCGTGTTATTTATCCGGAAAAAAACCGCGATGTTATCGTTCAGCTGGTGAATAATGGCAGCGACCCCTCCCTGGTGCAGGCCTGGATTGACGATGGCGATATAAATTCAACCCCCGAGACGGCAAATGTCCCCTTTCTGCTTTCTCCCCCGGTGGTGAAAGTATCCGGCAATAATGGCCAGCAGCTGCGGATCCAGAAGGTGGGGGCGGCGCTGCCCGCCGATAGGGAGTCGGTATTTTATTTAAATGTGTTGGATATCCCGCCTACGCCGGAAAATTTACAGGGGGTCAATACTCTGCAGTTGGCGATCAAATCGCGCATCAAGCTGTTTTATCGCCCCGCTTCGCTTAAAGGCGGCGTAAACGCCATTACCGACGCCATTGTGCTGCAGGTTGAAAATAAGGGATTTAGGGTGGTGAATAAAAGCCCTTATTTTTTCACCCTGGCGAATGTGGATCAGGGAACGAAAAAGCATCTGCTGGTCGATTCCGTCATGGTTGCGCCTTTCTCCAGCGCCTTCGCCGCCAGTAAAACCGCGGTCAGTAAGAACACGGCATACACACTAAGGTATATCGACGATCTGGGGGCTTATAAATCCAAAGCCGTTACTTCGCATTAACGTGAAAAACAAAAATGAAGCTAAAAATAAAAGTGCTTTCGTTACTGACTGTTTCTTCATTCTTGTTGCTTGATAAAGCATCGGCAACGAATTTCGACACCTCGCTATTGGCCGGAACTTCCCGTGAGTCAGACCTGTCGCGCTTTTATATCAATAATGATGTGCCTGCGGGAAAACAGACGGTGGACATTTATGTCAATAACGCGTGGAAAGGCCGGTTCACCCTGTTGTTTGGCGAAGATCGAGACGATATCGGTATCGAGCGCCGCGACGCTGCGGCGTTGGGTATCGATATGTCCGCACTGCCCAACGCGGCCGGCGCAGGCTATATGCCGATGCGTCAACTGGTGCAGGGGGGAAGCTTCGATTTCGAGGTCGCCACGCTGAGCCTGCGATTAACCGTGCCGCAGTCGCAGGTGATCCGCGCCGAAGCCGGCTATGTCGACCCCCGCTTTTGGGACCGGGGCGTGCCGGCATTTTTATTGGCCTACAATGCGACCTACTACAACGTCAAAGCGCGAAACGGCAATAAAGAGTCGACCGACGACTTTTACGCCGGCCTGGAGTCTGGCGCCAACCTGGCCGGCTGGCAGTTCCGCGACAGCAGTTCGTTCAGAAAAAGTTCGCGGCAAGGCAGCGATTGGCAGAACAATACGCGTTATCTGCAGCGCGGGTTTGCTGCCATCAAATCCAATCTGACGGCGGGGGATTTCTATTCGCCCGGCGATCTCTTCGATTCGATCAGGGTGCGCGGCGGGGCGCTGGCTTCGGATGTCAACATGCTGCCGAATTCCCAGCAAGGCTTCTCGCCGGTAGTGCGCGGCGTTGCCCAGAGCAATGCGCTGGTTAAAGTCCTGCAGAACGGCAACGTCATTTATCAGGAAAACGTGCCGCCGGGCGCTTTCACCCTCGACAGCATTTTGCCTACCGGTTCTGCCGGTGACCTGCTGGTGGTGGTGAAGGAAGCCGACGGCCGTGAACAGTCTTTCACCGTGCCGTTCTCCTCGGTGCCCAACATGTTGAAACAGGGCGTCAATAAATACAGCGTGGTAGCCGGCAAGGTGCATCAGGCAAACACCGACTATACGCCTTCGTTTGTGCAGGGAACCCTGCAATACGGGTTCAACAACCTGGTGACCGGCTACCTCGGCACCATTTACAGCGACGACTATCGCTCTTACCTGCTCGGCAGCGGCTGGAACTTGCCGATCGGCGCCGTGTCGGTCGATGTGACCCAGGCCAGCACGCAGTTAAAAGATCGTCGTGAAAACGGCCAGAGTTTCCGTATTTCCTACAGCAAGTTTCTCGACGCCACCGACACCAACTTTACGCTGGCCGCCTACCGCTATTCGACCAAGGGTTACTACAGCTTTAACGACGCCATCTATGCCCATGAAGGATACCGCCAGCTCGACGAACGGCTGCGCGAAGGGCGCGAGGCGGATGACGCCGGCCAGAACCCGCTCGATATGAATACCTGGGATGCCGTGCGGGCCGCGCGCCCGCGCAATACGTTCAATCTGAACCTTAACCAGCGTCTCGGCGAGGGGTGGGGCACCCTGTACTTCTCCGGTACCCAGCGTGATTACTGGTCGGACAATAATAAAAGTCAGGAATACCAACTGGGTTATTCGAACGCGTTTGAACGCATTAACTACAACATTTCCGCCAGCCGGGTCAGAAACGCCAATCATCAGGAAGAGACGCGCTTTTACCTGTCGCTGAGCGTGCCGCTGTCGATGTTCGATAGCAACGCGTATCTCAGCGCAAGCTTATCGGCCACCCGCGCGCATTATCAGCAAAGCACGGTGAGCCTGAGCGGCAATGCGCTTGAGTCGAACCGCCTGAGCTATGCGATTGCAGGCAGCAATCAAACCGGCGGCGACACTATGGCGAGCGTCAATGCCGCATACCGCACCCGGGTTTCAACGCTGGGCGCTTCTTACAGCGAATCTTCCGATTACCGGCAGACGGGCTTAAGCGGCCGCGGCAGCCTGGTGGCGATCCCCTGGCATCTGCTGGCGTCAAACGAAATCGGCAGCACCATGATGGTGGTTGACGCACCAAAGGCCGGGGGGCTGATGGTAAACGGCGATGAGAGCATCGTCACCAACGCGGAAGGGCTGGCGTTGGTGCCCTACGCCACGCCGTACCGCCAAAACTCGGTCACGCTGTCGGACACCGGCAACAGTTCCGGCGCCGAGATCGTCGGCAATATCGCCAACAGCGTCCCCTATGCCGGGGCGGTTAATTACCTGAAATTCGAAACCGATCGGCGCCAGTCCTACACCTTGCGCGCCTTTAAACCTAATGGCGAACCGCTGCCGTTTGGCGCTGAGGTGACGGATCAAACGGGCAAATCCATCGGTTTTGTCGGCCAGGCCAGCATGCTGTATCTCCGGGCGGATCAGGCGCCGACGTCGCTGCTGGTGCGGTTGAATAGCGGCAGTTGCAGGATAGCGCGCCCGCAGATGGCGATGAATGCCACCTCTAATGTGTGCCAGTAAGTAAAAGGATAACGAAACGCCATGATCAGGATATTTTCTCTGCTGCTGTTGTGCGGATTGTTCAGCGGCTACGGCTATGCAAGCTGCTACGGCAACGGCATTCAATATGGGGCACCGATATTTGTCGATCTTTCCGACAAGCTGACCGAGCAAAACCCGGTCTGGCAGGGGAGTTTTTACACGCAATACAGCGGGACGTTCAGCTGCACCACCGGCAGCAGCACCTTCGGCTACACGCGTATACTCTCCACCGACAGTTCCAAAGCCACCATTCTGGGATTCAGCGACGGCAAGTACTGGGTGCGGGCGGAAATCACCAACGATGTCACGAACAAGGAATTGAGCGGCTGGGGATCGCATACCGCCTCCGAGTTGAACGTACCGATGACCATCCGTTTTTCCCTGGTGAGCAAAACCGGCTCGGCGGTGATCGCGGGGGACACCTACCCTATTGATGATGTGATGTTCGTTACCGATCTGAGCGGCCTGTCTTTTTTAGAAATAATAGCCTGGCCGTTAAAGCAACTGGGGAAAATTCTAACCTGGTTATTCAACGGTTTTCATTGGCCTTACGATCAGCGCGATATGTATGGGCAGCCGATGAACATCAAGTATGCCCCCAAGATGACGACCTGCTCGTTTGACAACGCGGGGTTGGCGGTAAAACTGCCGACGGTGGGGCTGGCGCAGGTGGGGAAAAACAGCCGCAGCGGCCTTACGCCTTTCACGCTGAATTTGAGCTGCCAGAACATGCGAGCCAACGGCACTTCCGATCGGGCGATCGATATGTTTCTCTCCAGCAATAATCTGCTGTCATCTGACCATACGGTGCTGATTGACAACAGCGCCGACGCGGCCAAAGGCATCGGCATTCGGCTGGTTAAGATGGATACGTCAAATTCGCCGGTGATGATGTCGCTGTCAAATGTCGATCGCGGTAGCGCCACCTCATTATTCAACGTACCGGCAGGAGGCGCCTTGAATAATCGCTTTGCTATTGGCATGGCGGCGTATTACTACCCTTATAACCTGGGCGGCGCGACCAGCGGTGCGATTAATTCATCAGCGACGCTGAATATTATATACAAGTAATCAATAATTTTGCCTTGTATAATACAAAATAAGTTGTGACTGATACGAAAAATCTTAACATGATAAATGATGGCGAATATTATTACCTGCATAATATTATGTGTAATCCGGATTTCTATGTTGAGGATGAATTGTATGACGGAACAAATCCAGATCGGCGTCAAAGTGGAGAAATCGTTAAAAGATGAAGTTGACGTTATTTTACGCGGCTTGGATATCAAGCCGACCACGGCGATAAATGGGCTGTATCAATATATTTTACAGCATCGTGAACTCCCTTTTATAATATCAACAAGTGTCAAAACGCCAAAGGATATCGCTGGGGAACTGTTTAAAAGCATATTTTCATTGCGCAGCACGTTGAGCGTATTTTTAGATAAAATAAATCTTAAGCAGGGGATCAGAAGAGGCGAGGCGCTGATTGTCAGGGATATCATTCACGATTTTATCATCAGCTTTCGTCAGGGCGGACAATACCTTAACGCCTCTCAGTTCGAACACAGCGTGGTCTGGCATGATGCGGTGCTGGCTGCCGAAGGCGCCTACGATATTCTGCTGAAAAACGCGGAGTACAATGAAAACGATATCATGCAACTGGATGAGAAGTCCGTTTGCCGGCTTTCTGATTTGCTGCTCTCCTTATACCGATCGGTGAGATGAGTTTATTAACGTCAGTTAAAGGGATGGCCGCGTCGGCATCGGGCATCCTCATCGGTAATTTTTGGATTTTTAGGGCACCCAAGGAATAGGTTTATGCGCGTAGCTATTTTCTCTGATGATTATTACTTTCTCTACGGCACGGTGTTAACGCTGAGAAACGTTGGCGGTCTGGAGATTATAGAGGTTTATATGCCTGCCGGCAGCCTTAACTCGCTCGTGTATTGTAACGCGGACCTCACGATCGTCTCATTTTCATCCCTGTTTAATGCGATGAGCTTATTGTCAACGATGGCTGATGATAGGCATAAGGTGATGGTGTTATCCGATGTCAAGGCCGCCAGGCTGATCAACTTCAACTGCGTGAAGAAAAATATTAGCCCAAAGGCGTTTCTCGACGAAATGCAGCGGTTGATGGCCAGCAATCATGGTCAGCATTTGTCGCCCAGAGAGCTGTTGGTTTTGGCTTTGTTGCTGAAAGGTTCGCCGAATACCGGCGTTGCCAGGAAGCTGGGCATCTCGGAAAAAACCGTCAGCCAGCATAAGATGAACGCCATGCGAAAATTGAACGTAAAGCGTTTTTGCCAATTGATATGAGGCCATAGTCAAAAATAAACCCGCCGCGGCGGGTTTTTCTTTCTGCTAGTTCTTACAGCCCATCAGTTCCGGCAGCACGCCGGGCTTGCTTTTCAGCGAGGCCTGCACGTCTTCCGGCAGGCCGGCCCAAATGATCAGGCCGCTGCGTTTCTCGATTTCATCCACCGTCACGCGATACTGGCAGAAGTCGGCGTTCTTCGGCGTATCCTGATCGAACAGGAAGGCCGCATAGTGGTTCACCGCCGGGCTGTTGTTGATGAAAATCACCTTCCAGTAGGCGCTGGGAATGGTATGCGCCTTCTGGGTTCCCGGCAGTTTGCCCATATCGCGTTCGAACAGCGGACCGGTGACGGTATACACCGAGCTGACGTCGGCCCGCTCGATCAGCCTGCGTTCCTGATCCTCCAGCCGCGCCCAGGAGCCCTGGTTCAGGTCGGATTTCTGCGGCGTAATGTTGGACAGGTAATTCAGCGATTCCCAGTCGGACACGCCGGCCAGCGAGGCCAGCGGCGCCTGATGACCCCGGTCAACCTTCAGCGCCGCGTTGGCGCCGGTATAGTCCGCCGGCGCCAGGGTATCCGCCGGGTTGAGCGCCGGATCGGTTTTCCAGTTGCGGGTCTTGCCGCTGGCCGGGGTCTCCTTGGTGATGTGATAGGCCACCCAGTTGGCGAACTTGGTGGTGCTGTTGTTGTTCAGCGTGTAGGCATGGCGCACGAGGGACATATTGCTGCTGCCGCCGGTCGGGCACCCCACCGCGCAGTTGTCGATGGATTCGAGCGTTTCGGCTGAAGCCTGTGCGGCGAGCAGCAGGGTGGCCAGGGCTAACATCTTGTTTAAGCGCATATTCATATCCTCAATAAGTTTAAAAATACTGTATGTATTTACAGTAAATTGAACTTACCGCAGTGATGTGAATACAACAATGCAACACATTCATATTATTAATGTGTCGAGCTTGGCAGGGCGGGAGCGGCGCAGAAAAGCACCGATGGCGGCGCGCCGTCGGTCAAAAGCGCCAGAAAGCGCGCGAGCAGAGGATGAGCATGGGGTAGATCTCCAGGCGGCCAAGCAGCATCGCGGCGCACATCAGCCATTTGGCCGCATCGCTCAGCGTGCCGAATCCGGCGGCGGTTTCGCCATACCCCAGCCCCATGTTGTTGATGCAGGCGGCGACGGTGGCGAAAGCGGTGACCATGTCATAGCCCATCAGGTTAAGCAGCCAGATGAAAAGGCAGCTGAACAAGACATAGAGAAAGAAGAAACTCCATACCGAGCGCAACACCCGATCCTGGATCGGCGCGTTGCCGACCTTAATGGTGAAAATAGCGTTGGGGTGCACCAGCTGGTTGATTTCATGCCGGCTCTGCTTGTACATGATCAGAAAACGCAGTGCCTTGATGCCGCCGCAGGTCGAACCGACGCAGCCGCCGAAAAAACTGGCCGCCAACAACAGCATGATGGTGTGCGAGGGTATTTTGGCGTAGTCGGCGATGGCCAGGCCGTTGTCGGTCATCATCGAGCTGGTGAGGAAAAAACCGTGCACGAAGGCATCTTCCGCCCCGTACATGCCGGAGCGGTACAGCTCGATGCAGACGATAGCGACGATAATCGCCAGCACCAGCAGGAAGAAGCGCAGTTCTGGGTTGCGATACAAGGGTTTCAGGCTGCGGCGTCCGACAGCGACGAAATACAGGGTAAAATTAACCGCCGCCAGGATGGAGAAAATACCGCCGACCATTTCCACCGCCGCGCTGTCGAAATAGCCCAGACTTTCGTTGCGAGTGGAAAAGCCGCCCAGCGAAACGGTGGAGATCCCGTGACAGAGCGCGTCAAACCAGGGCATGCCGGCCAGTCGGAAGGCGAGCGTGCAGGCCAATCCCAGGCCAAGATAAATGAGCCACAGGTTTTTGGAGGTGTCGGCCAGCCGCGGCGTCAGGCGTTCTTCCTTGAATGGGCCGGGCATTTCCGACTGGTAGAGCTTTGCGCCGCCGATGCCCAGCAGCGGCAATACCGCTACCGCCAACACAATAACGCCGAGGCCGCCGATAAAATTGAGCTGGGAGCGATAATAGAGGAAGGACTTCGGCACGCCCGAGACATCGTTCAGTACCGAAGCGCCGGTGGTGGTGATGCCGGACACCCCTTCAAACATCGCGTCGGCGAGGCCGATATTCAACGTGTCGTCGATCCACAGCGGCAGGGCGCTGATGACGGAAAACAGCAGCCAAAACAGCACGATAATCAGAAATCCGTCCTGAGTGCGCAACTGTACTTTCGCTTGCCGGGTACTGAACCATCCCAGCGCACCGAAGGTGCCGGCGATCGCCAGCGTATAGAAAAAAGAAAACACGCTCTTTTCTTTATACAACAGCGCCACTGCCAGCGGGGGGATCATTGAAAGGCTATAAAGAAGGACCAAAAAACTGCAAAGATGAATAACGACCAGAATCTGTTTGGTTTTAACCATGCTGTTGCCCGAATTGCCTGCCAATGATGAGTCAGTAATGTTAAGTGTATAAAGAATAAGGCAGGCGATATAAAAAAGGCGTAAAAATTGATATCGCCTGGCACTGTTGGCACGTTTTTTAACCGCTCAACAGAACGCCCGTCCTCGGGGCAAGCGCCGCTGAGTGACGGGCAGAACGAATTGGATCCCGCCCTTCAGGCAGTGAAGGGCGGGAGAGCGGCATTTTAACCCTGCGGCGGGTCGGCAACAAGATGGGGCCGGCGTATGCCCGGCCCCATTAGGCGGCTAACTGGCAGGAATAGCTTAACTTTTCAGCTTGGCGGTGATTTTTGCCACATGTTCGCCCTGATAACGGGCGATGGTCAGCTCTTCGGCGCTCGGCTGGCGCGAACCGTCGGCGCCGGCGATGGTGGTGGCGCCGTAGGGCGTGCCGCCGCGGGTATGAGAGACGTCAAACAGCTCCGGCGTGGCGTAGCCGATCGGCACGATGATAAAGCCGTGATGCGCCAGCGTGGTCCAGGTGGAGGTGATGGTGTGCTCCTGGCCGCCGCCGGTGCCGGTGGAAGAGAACACGCTGCCCACCTTGCCGTACAGCGCCCCCGAGGCCCACAGCCCGCCGGTTTGATCGAGGAAGGTGCGCATCTGCCCGGACATGTTGCCGAAGCGCGTCGGGGTGCCGAAAATGATGCCGTCGTAGTCGGCCAGCTCCTGCGGGGTGGCGATCGGCGCGGGCTGATCGCTTTTGCCGCCGGCCTTGGCGAACGCCTCCGCCGGCATGGTTTCCGGCACCCGCTTCACGCTGACCTCCACGCCGCTCACCCGGCGCGCGCCTTCGGCCACCGCCTGCGCCAGGGTTTCGATATGTCCGTACATTGAGTAATAAAGCACCAGGACCTTCGCCATGTTCCGTACTCCCGCTTAGGATGATTAACAGAGATGCCTTGCTAAGCATAGAAGCGAATGGCGAACTTGGCCTGCCGCGTCATTTTATGCCGGCTATCGCCAGCAGCGCGCCGAAGGCGATCAATAGCCCGCCGAAGGCGCGGTCGATGCCGGTGCGCAGCCGCAGGAAACGGGCGTTGATCCCCGGCGCGGAGAACAGCAGCGCCACGGCGCTGAACCACAGCACGTGGGCTGCGGCGATAAACAGCCCATAGCCGATTTGCACCCCGAGCGAGGTATGCGGATCCACCACCTGCATAAACAGGCTGACGATGAAAATGGTGGTCTTGGGGTTCAGCACGTTGGTCAGGAAACCGGTTTTCAGCGCGGCGAAATCGCCGATCGCGGCTGCAGGGGCCTCTGCGGCGTCGGCGTGCCGGGCCGCGTTACGCAGCAGTTTGATGCCGAGATAAATCAAATAGGCGGCGCCGATCCCCTTGAGCAGGTTGAACAGCCATAACGATTGCTGGATCAGCACGCCGACGCCGACCAGCGTGTAGCTGACGTGAACCAGCACGCCGGCGCCGATGCCGCAGGCGGTCAGCATGCCGGCGCGGCGGGAAAGCAGCAGGCCGTTGCGCGACACCATCGCGAAGTCCGGGCCGGGGCTGATCACAGCGAGTAAAGTGATGGTGACGACGGCGATGAGTTCGGTCATAGTTATCCTATCGATAAATCAGCAGAGAGTGACTGATTTATAAGGGGTATCACCGAGGGTGACAAACGATGAAAACTGACGATATCGGTGAGAAAAACTCACGCAAGATCGATAGGCCGCTGTCGCTGGGCGGCCTGCGCTGCTTCGAAGCCGCCGCGCGGCTGGAAAGCTTCACCCAGGCGGCGCATAGTCTGAGCCTGACGCACGGCGCCGTCAGCCGCGCGGTGCGGGGGTTGGAACAGGAACTGGGCATTGCGCTGTTCGAGCGCCGCCACCGGCGGGTATACCTCACCGCGGCGGGGCGCCGGCTGTTTCAGGCGGCGCAGCAGGCGTTTGGCATCCTGCAGCACACGGCTCAAGAGCTGCGGCAACAGGCGCAGGACGCGCCGCTGGTATTGTCCTGCGAGCCGACGCTGCTGATGCGCTGGCTGATCCCGCGTCTGTCGGCCTTTCAACGGGCGCATCCGGATATCACTCTGCAGCTGGTGGCCGGCGGCGGGGCGTTTTCGTTTCACGACGGCATTACGGCGGCGATCAGGCGCAATGATTTTGACTGGGGCGATCAGACGCACAGCGTGGCGCTGTTCAACGAAAAAGTGGGGCCGGTGTGCCAGCCGCAGGCGTTGCCGCGGGTGGTGTCTGCGGTTGGCGGTCTGCAGCGGCTGCGGGACGATGCCCTGCTGTTGCATGCCGCGACCCGGCCGGGCGCCTGGCGGCGCTGGGCGCAGCAACAGGGAGTCTCGCTGGAAGGCCATCCCGAGCAGCGCTTCGACCATTTCTATTTCAGTTTGCAGGCCGCGGCGGCGGGGCTCGGCGTGGCGATAGGCCCGTGGCAGCAGGTGCGGGACGACTTGGCAGCCGGGCTGCTGAGCGCCCCCTTCGGCTTCACGCCGGACGGCAGCGGCTACTATTTGCTGACGCGGCAGGCCATCGCGCCGGGCAGCGCGCTGGCCCGGCTGGCGGCATGGCTGCAGCTTGCGGCAGACGCCTGAACGTGAAAATCAAAAGGCGACGTTGCGGATGAAGCGCAGCGGCTGCTCGCCGCGGTTGGCGTAGGCGTATTTTTGGTCGCTGTTGAACACCTGGGTTTCACCGGCCGCCAGGGTCAGGGTTTGCCGCTCCAGCAACAGCGTCAGGGTGCCGGCGAGCACATAGATGATCTCGTTCCAGCCTTCGGCGTCCGGCACCGAGTCGTAATGTTCACCCGGCATCAGCGTCCATTCCCACAGCTCCACCCGTTGGTGCGCCGGCACGCTGGCGGCGAACAGCGCCTGGCTGGCCGGCTGCGCGCCTTGCCAGGCCAGCTCGCCGACCAGATGGCTGCCGCGCGCTTCCGGCGCCTGGATCAGGTCGGTGAACGAGGTGCCCAGCGCGGCGGCGAGCTTGTCCAACACCGCCAGGCTGACGTTGCGATCGCCGGCCTCGATCCCCGCCAGCATGCGGCGGCTGACGCCCGAAAGTTCGGCCAGCGCCATCTGGCTGAGACCCGCCTGCTGGCGGTAACCGCGCAGGTTGCTGCTCAGATATTGCAGCACCTTGGGCGGGGGGTTTTTCGCGTTGTGCGGCGTATTGCTCATAACAAGGCTTTGTCTCATACTGGCAGGATCTGTGCATTATATTGCACCCAGCAGGAAGGGCAAGCCGGTGTCAGCAGTAAAAAAATCCTTTATTTCCGCCGTTATTCCGCAGATTAGATTGCAGGAGGCGGTGTTGATCTTCATCACCATGATCTGGGGCGGAACCTTCCTGGCGGTGCAGCATGCGATGCAGGTCAGCGGGCCATTCTTTTTCGTCGGGCTGCGTTTCGCCACCGCCACGCTGGTGCTGACGCTGTTTTCCCTGCGGGCGCTGCGCGGCCTGACCTGGTACGAACTCAAGGCCGGCATGCTGATCGGCGTGTCGATCATGTTCGGCTACGGGTTGCAAACCGTCGGGCTGCAAACCATCAGCAGCAGCCAGTCGGCGTTTATCACCGCCCTGTACGTGCCGATTGTCCCGTTGCTGCAGTGGCTGGTGTTGGGGCGGTTCCCCGGCATCATGTCCTGGATCGGCATTTTACTGGCCTTCACCGGGCTGATGCTGCTGGCGGCGCCGAGCAGCGCCGACATGACGCTGAGCATCGGCGAGATCCTGACGCTGGTCGGCACCCTGGGCATGGCCGCGGAGATAGTCCTGATCGGCGCCTACGCCGGCAAGGTGAATATCCGCCGGGTAACCATCGTACAGCTGGCGACCGCTTCGCTGGCCTCGTTCCTGATGATGGCGCCGACCGGTGAATCGACGCCGCCGTATTCGGACTATCTGTTATACAGCGCCATCGGTCTGGGGCTCGCCAGCGCGATGATCCAGCTGACCATGAACTGGGCGCAGCGCAGCATGTCGCCGACGCGCGCAACGGTGATTTATGCCGGTGAACCGGTATGGGCCGGGGTGGTGGGGCGCATCGCCGGGGAACGTCTGCCGGGCGTCGCGCTGTTGGGCGGGGCGATGATCGTGATCGGGGTGCTGGTGAGCGAGCTGCGCCTGCGCCGCAAGGGAAAGCCCGCCGCAGTGGCGGAATAGGGCCCGGCGTACCGGGCCGCACCGGTTTCAGGGCGCTTGCTTCTCCGCCAGCGGTAAAATCCTGCGGTTGCGCAGCAGCGCATTGAGGAAGATGGCGCCGAAGGTTGCGGTGCCGATGCCGCCCATCGTGAAGCTGCCGAGCGACAGCGCGAAATCGCCGGCGCCCAGCACCAGGGTGACCGCCACCATAATCAGATTGCCGTTGTCCGCCAGATCCACCTTGTTTTGCACCCAGATGCGCGCGCCGGCGACGGCGATCAGGCCGAACACCACCACCGACGCGCCGCCGAGCACCGGCCCGGGGATGGTGTGGATCAACGCGCCGAACTTCGGCGAAAAGCCCAGGGCGATGGCCACCGCCGCAGCGGCGACGAACACCAGCGTGGAGTACACCTTGGTGACCGCCATTACGCCGATATTCTCGGCATAGGTGGTGACGCCGGTTCCGCCCGCCGATCCGGACAGCATGGTCGCCAGCCCGTCGCCGACGAAGGCGCGGCCGATATAACGATCGAGATTCTGGCCGGTCATGCTGGCCACCGCCTTGACGTGGCCGAGATTTTCCGCCACCAGAATGATCGCCACCGGGGCGATCAAGAGCATGGCGTGCAGGTTGAACACCGGCGCGGTGAACTGCGGCAGGCCGAACCAGGCCGCCTGGCTCAACGCGCGGTAATCCACCGGTTTGCCCAGCCCGAGGCCGTTGGTCGCCGCCACATAAATCAGGTAGGCGGCGATCAACCCGGCCAGCAGCAACAGCCGCTGCATCAGGCCGCGGGTAAACACCGCTACCGTGCCGATGCACAGGATGGTCACCACCGCCATCCAGCTGTCGAATGCGGTGGCGGAAACGCTGCGCACCGCAATCGGCGCCAGATTGAGCCCGATGGCCATCACCACCGCGCCGGTGACCACCGGCGGCATCAGCCGCTCGATCCAGCGGGTGCCGATCCTCATCACCACCAGGCCAATCAACAGATACGCCATGCCGCAGGCGATAATGCCGCCCAGCGCCAGCGCGATGTTGGGGTTGGCGCCCTGGCCGCCGTAGCCGGTCAGGGCGATCACCAATCCGACGAAGGCGGCGCTGGATCCGAGGTAGCTCGGCACCCGGCCGCCCACCACCAGAAAGAACAGCAGGGTACCGATGCCGGACATCAATATCGCCAGGTTGGCGTCGAACCCCATCAGCAACGGCATCAGCACGGTGGCGCCAAACATCGCCACCGCGTGCTGCAACCCCATGATCAGGGTCTGACCCAGCGGCAGCCGCTCATCGGGGGCGACTACCGCGCCGTCCAGGCTGCCTTGTTTGATGCGCCATTGGGGAAACCAGGTATTCGCCATCGTCATCTCCAGAGTGTGGGGGAACGTCGAACGTTACTGCGCGGCCGCCCGCGGGAGCGGGTGGTAGCGGCGATCGAAATAGGCCAGGCCGTGGCCGTCTTCGCTGCACGTCAGCGCAACCACCCGACAGAACAGAATGTCATGGGTGCCGACGCTGACGATTTGCTCGATCCGGCAGTCGAACGAGGCCAGCGCGCCATGCAGCAGCGGCGCGCCGGTGGCCAGCGTTGACCAGCGAGCGGCGGAAAAGCGCAGCTCCATCGGCGTTTTGCCGCCGAACAGGTTGGACAGCGACTCATGTTCGGCCGCCAGCGTATTGACGCACAGCGCCTGATTTTGCTTGAACGCCGCGTACACCGACGCGGCGCGGTTCAGACACACCAGCAGCGTCGGCGGCGAGTCGGTCACGCTGCAAACCGCCGAAGCGGTAAATCCGGCGCGGCCGGCGGGGCCGTCGGTGGTGATGATGTTCACCGCCGAGCCCAGGCGGGCCATGGCGTCGCGAAACTCCTGTTTTTCCACCTGCGGCGGCCGCGACGGCGCGCCGGAGATCAAAGGGGTGCCAGGCATAATAAGATGTCTCCTGTGGCCTAAATCCGTCGCGGCTGCAACAGCCAGTCGAGCAGGATGCGGTTAAAGTTTTCCGGGTCGGTGACGCTCATCGCATGGCCGCCATAGCTCATCTGCGCCAGTTCGCCGTTCGGCAGCAGGTCCGCCAACGTGCGGGAGCAGTGATGGGGCACCAGCAGGTCGTCGCGCGAGCACAGCGCCAGCGTCGGCGTGGCGATGTCCGCCAGGTGGGGGCGAAAGTCGGCATTCATCAGCGCCTGCAGGCGCCGCAGCAGATTCTCCGTGCCCTGAAAGTGCGCCACCTGATGCGCCAGCTCCTCCGCCAGCAGCGCGTCATGGCGGGAAAGCCAGTCGGCGGGGAACAGAAACAGCGGCTGGGCGCGCACGTAGGCCGCGACGCCGCTGTTGAGCAACAAATCCTGCCGAACGCTGAAGCAGCGCCGGGTCTGGCTGTCCAGCGCCGGCCAGCCGTTGACCACCGCCAGTTTTTCCACCCGTTGCGGGTGGCTGAGCGCCAGCTGCAGACCGATCATGCCGCCGAGCGCATGGCCAACGAAATGGCAGCGTTCAATATCGAGCGAATTCAGCAGCTGCAGCACCTCCTCCGCCATATCGGCCATGCTGTAGCCGTCCGGCAGGCTCGCCGGGCTGCGGGCGGTGCCGCGGTGGTCGTACGCCACCACGCGAAAATGCTCTCCCAGCGCGGCGAGCTGCGGCTGCCAGAAACTGCCGGCGCCGCCGAGGCCGGCGGAGAGCACCAGCGTAGGCGCCAGCGGGGTGTCTTTTCCCGTAATTTCAAAATACATCGAGGGTTCCTCAGCGTCCGATATGGGCAATGGTGGCGATTTCTATCAGTGCGTCCGGCTTGACCAGCCCGCACTGAATGCAGTAGCGCGCCGGTTTGTCGCCGGGGAAATACTCCGCATAGACCTGATTGACGGCGGCGTAGTTTTGCCAGTCGGTCAGGAATATCGAATTGAAGGTGACGTCGTCCATCGTGCCGCCGGCGGTTTCGATCACGCGCTTGATGGTCTCCAGCACGTGGCGGGTTTGCGCCGCGGCGTCGCCGACGTGCAGCACGTTATTGTGCCGGTCGAACGCCAGCGTGCCCGAGACGTAAACCACGCCGTCGGCCAGCGTGCCGGGAACGAAGGGGGCCAGCGGCGTGCCGCTGCCCGGCGGCGTAATGGGTGTTTTTGGCATAGCGTTGCTCCTGATGCAGGCTGAAGGTCGCGGTTACGCCGACTGGCGGAGCGGGGCGCTCAACGCCTCGCAGAAGCTGTCGACGTCCGATACCCAGCCGAAGAAGGTTTCGATGTTGTACAGCGCCGCCTGCTGAGCGAACGCCGGCCCGGCCTGATGCGTGGCGTCCGCCAGCACGACGCCGAAATATTCGAGGAAAAAGCCGTCGCGCAGCGTGGATTCGACGCAGACGTTGGTGGCGATGCCGGTAAACACCAGGTGGTGAATGCCGTAGGAGCGCAGCAGGCTGTCGAGCTGGGTGTTGAAGAAGCCGCTGTAACGCGGTTTCGGCAGCACGATGTCGCCCGGCTGCGGCTGCAGTTCATCCACCAGGGCGTAGTCCCACTCCCCCTTGGCCAGCAGCTTGCCCAGCAGCTCCGGGCGCCGGCGCATGGTTTTCAGCGCGTTGGATTTATGCCAGTTGGGCGAACCCGGCCCGCCGGCCTCGAGGTACCGATTGTCCCAGCCGTTCTGGAAAAAGATCACCCGGATGCCGGCGGCGCGCGCGGCGGCGATGGCGCGCTTGATATTGGCGATCACCGGCGCGGTGGCCGAAACGTCGAAGCCGGCCAGATCGAGATAGCCGCCCTGCGAGGCATAGGCATTTTGCATGTCGACCACGATCAGCGCCGTTTCCTGCGGCGAAAACGCAATGGCCTCCGGACGGGCGGGCAGGGTGACTGCCGGGCCGGCGTCCGGCGAACCGCGATGAACCACCGGCTGACTATTCGTGCGTTCCATCAGGCCACCTCGCGTTTTTCGGCGGTCTGCGGGCAGACGTCGGCGCGGCTTTTCATCAGCGGCTGGATGCGTTCGCCAAAGTCGGCCACCCCTTTGATAAAGTCATCGAAGGTCAGCAACACGCCTTCGGTGCCGGGCACGGCGGCGATTTCATCCATCATGCGCGCCACGCTGGCGTAAGAGCCGACCAGCGTGCCCATATTGATGTTCACCGCCGAGGTCGGATCGGCCATCTGGCGCACGTTGGCGTCGGCGCCGGAGCGGGTGTCCTTGCCGCTTTGCTCGGTCAGCCAGGCCAGCGCTTCGGTATCGGCGCCCGCCTTGTAGCTTTCCCATTTGGCGCGGGCGGCTTCGTCGGTTTCGTCGGCGATGATCATGAACAACACGTAACAGGCGACGCTGCGGCCCGCGGCGTCGGCGGCGGTTTTCAGCCGTGCGGCGGTCGGCGCGAAGGCGGCCGGCGTGTTGACGCCCTTGCCGAAGCAGAAGTTGTAGTCGGCGTATTTGGCCGAGAACGCCATGCCGGCATCGCTTTGACCGGCGCAGATCACCTTGATGTCCGCCTGCGGCTGCGGGCTGACGCGGCAGTCGTCCATCTGGAAGAACTCGCCCTTGAAGTCGGATTTTCCGCTGCCCCACAGGTCGCGCAGCACCCTGACATACTCCGCCAAATAGTCGTAACGGCGGCTGAAGTAATCATCGCCCGGCCACATGCCCATCTGCTCGTATTCCGGCTTTTGCCAGCCGGTCACCACGTTCAGACCGAAGCGCCCGTTGGAAATGGAGTCGATAGTGGACGCCATGCGCGCGACTATCGCCGGCGGCATGGTCAGCGTGGCGGCGGTGGCGTAGATCTTGATCCTGGTGGTGACCGCCGCCAGCCCGGCCATCAGAGTGAACGACTCCAGATTGTGGTCCCAGAATTCGGTTTTGCCGCCGAAGCCGCGCAGCTTGATCATCGACAGGGCGAAGTCGAAGTTATAGCGTTCCGCCTGCTGCACGATGGTCTTGTTCAATTCGAACGTCGGTTGGTACTGCGGCGCGGCGCTGGAAATCAGCCAGCCGTTGTTGCCGATCGGGATAAATACGCCAATTTTCATGTAAACACCTCGGTCTGCTAAGGGACGGTTTCAGGCGCTGCTTGAGTGCTTCCTGCGGGTTCCGAATTGCGCGGCGCTGAAGAGGTTTTGCAAACCCGGTGCCAGTTTTTAAAACGGGTTATTTATCAGTTTGTTGTCTGTGGTTTGCGGTTTCCGGTCGGAGCGAATGGTCCAAAACAGACCATTTGGTCAAAAATAACTGCACGATAAACAGGCGGCCTTGCTCGTAAAAGGTGCAGGTTATCCCCTGAAGGAGGTAGGCAAAAGCGTGGGTTTCACCCGAAGGCTTTGCTATGCTGGCTGCCGAGTTCGCTAACCCCAGGGAGCCGCAGTGAAGTCACCCACCGTCAAACCGTCTACGCGCCGTTCACGCGCGGTGGCCGCCAAACGCAGCACCATCATGGATGCGGCGCTGGAGTTTTTCTCGCTGTACGGCATTCATGGCACCAGCCTCGATCAGGTGGCGGAGCGCGCCGACGTCTCCAAAACCAATCTGCTGTACTACTTCCCGTCGAAAGAGGATCTGTACGTTGCGGTCCTGAAAGGCATTCTTGACGTCTGGCTGGCGCCGCTGAAGGCGCTGCGCGCCGATCAGGAGCCGCTGCAGGCGATCCGCGATTACATTCGCCTGAAGCTGGAGGTTTCGCGCCATCATCCGCAGGCTTCGCGGTTGTTTTGCCTGGAAATGATCCAGGGGGCGCCGCTGCTGAAGCGCGAGCTGGAAGGGGGGCTGAAGACGCTGGTGGACGAAAAGTCGGCGATGATCGAACGCTGGGTGGCCGCAGGCCACATTGCGGCGGTGGAGCCGCACCATCTGATTTTCATGCTGTGGGCCACCACCCAGCACTACGCGGATTTTTGGGTGCAGGTGGAAGCGGTGACCGGCAAGACGCTGGACGACGACGCCTTTTTCCGGCAAACGGTAGAGAATGTGCAGCGGGTGATTATCGATGGGATCCGGCCGCGCTGAGCCGCCGGAGAAGCCTGGGGACGGGTTGCCCGTCCCCTTGCCACATCAAGCGGTTTTCTTCTTGCGCAGGAACAGGTAGGACAGGCCGAGCACCACAAACCACAGCGGCGTGACGATCAGCGCCTGGCGGGTATCTTCGCGCAGCGTCAGCAGCACCAGCACGAAGGCGAAGAACGCCATGCACACCCAGCACATCAGCTTGCCGGCCGGCATCTTGTAGATCGATTTCCGATGCAGCGCCGGGCGCTGTTTACGGTAAACCAGATACGAACACAGGATGATGGTCCAGACGAACATGAACAGGATCGCCGATACGGTGGTGACCAGGGTAAATACCGTCATGACGTTCGGGATCAGGTAAATCAGCACCACGCCGCCCAACAGGCAGATGCAGGAGAAGGTCAGGCCGTTGGCCGGCACCGCGCGCTTTGACAAGTTGGCGAACGATTTTGGCGCGTCGCCTTCCTGCGCCAGGCCGAACAGCATGCGGCTGGTGGAGAACACCCCGCTGTTGGCGGAAGAGGCGGCCGAGGTCAGCACCACGAAGTTGATGACGCTGGCCGCGGCCGGCAGGCCGATCAGCACGAACAGCTCGACGAACGGGCTTTTGTCAGCGACGACCGAGCTCCAGGGCGTGACCGACATGATAACGATCAGCGCGAACACGTAAAACATGATGATGCGCAGCGGGATGGAATTGATGGCGCGCGGCAGCACTTTTTCCGGATCTTTGGTTTCCGCCGCGGTAGTGCCCACCAGCTCGATGCCGACGAAGGCGAACACCGCAATCTGGAAGCCGGCGAAGAAGCCGCTGATGCCTTTCGGGAACATGCCGCCGTCATTCCACAGGTGCGAGAATGAGGCCACGCTGCCCGACGGGGACTGGAACTGCATGGCGATCATCACCAGCCCGGCGACGATCAGCCCGACGATGGCGACGATCTTGATCATCGCGAACCAGAATTCCATCTCGCCGAACATCTTCACCGTCGCCAGGTTCAGACCGAGCAACAACAGCACGCACAACAGCGAGGCGATCCATTGCGACAGCCCGGGGAACCAGAATTGGGCGTAGGCGGTGATCGCCACCACGTCGGCGATGCCGGTCACCACCCAGCAAAACCAATAGGTCCAGCCGGTGAAGAAGCCGGCCCAGGGGCCGAGCAGGTCCGCCGCGAAGTCGCTGAAGGATTTGTATTCCAGGTTGGACAGCAGCAGCTCGCCCATGGCGCGCATCACGAAGAACAGCATAAAGCCGATGATCATGTACACGAAGATGATGGAAGGACCGGCCAGGCTGATGGTTTTGCCTGAACCCATAAACAGACCCGTACCGATGGCACCGCCGATGGCGATCAGTTGAATATGTCGGTTGGTTAGGTTTCGCCGTAGATGATCTTCTGATGCGGGCGTCGCATCCGTCGCTATTTTAGAGTGATCTACCATCTGATGATGTCCTGTTTTACCTGTCATTGGTGAAATAGTGAGCTCTGAAGTGGCTCTTTTTTATACGTTTATCCGGTTGGTCCGGTTTCAGTAAGGTAGTGCAATAACGCCACCTTTGTGCAACATGTTTACAACATTTATGCGAGGGATAAAAGTCGATTGTTCTTTACACTGCGGAGGCAAATCGGACGTTCAGGGGGCGGAAGATTACTCTTCAAAACGCCGGATTAACAGACCTTATGCGGCTTATCTCGTTGATAAAACAGAGGGTTGATAATTTCGCATGAAAAAAAGTAATGAGTGTAAGCGTTTGACACCGACGATGCGGAGACGATGAATCTAACCTGCGGGGCCGTGAGCTCAGCGGGCAGCTCCGTTGGCGGTGACTCAATGGGGCGCAGGCGCGGATCCTGGAGCACCCACCAACCAAATCAGGGCGTTACGCCCGACGTTTTCTCTCGCTTCGCTTCTTCGGCGGTTTTTTCCGCTCGCCGTTCAACAATAAATCCGAGTTTTTTGACCGATGTTCAGAAAGGTGATCTGGCGCAAATTGTGGTGTTATCGGCGGCTTTGGCGGCCAATCGTCCCCCTGATTTTTTGTGCGGCCACGCGCTGGCGTCGCGGTTCACCCAAGAATCTTTCAGGTCAAAATGGGCGGAAACAGGTGAGCGACCGACATCAGCGCCAGCGCCCAGGCGGCGGCAGAAAACGCCGAAGTCAGGTATACCGGCTTCAGCGGCAGCGAAAGCATCCCGGCCATCAGCGGAACCGTGTAACGCATCACCGCCAAAAAGCGCGAAGCGAACAGCAGCGGCATGCCTTGTTCCTGCAGCGCCAGCCGCGCCTTGCGCAGCGGAGCATCAAACCGCGCCGGCAGCCAGGTCATCGGCCCGCGGCGGCACAGCAGCGCGCCGCAGTGGAATGACAGGATCGAACCCAGAGCGGCCCCCAGCGTGATGGCGCTCCAGACAGCGCCGAGCGGCAGCGCATGTTTGCCCGCCAGGATCGCCAACAACAGCGTGACGGAAGCCGGAGGCAGCACGGATGAAACAAAAATAACCGACTTCCCCAGCGAGAACAGAAAGATAAGCAGCAGCAGGAATTCAGGTTCCGGGCTGTATTTGGCGATCATCTGCGTGAGCGGAGCCATCGGCCACCTCGGATAATTGTCGTTTGGTGACCAGTGTCCCATTTATAACATCAATAAGAGCTCAATCAGCTGGGCGCGCGTCCGCCTCTTTAGGTTAGGGTGACGCCATACAAACGCAAAACTCACGAGGGGAAGGATTATGTTGAAGGTCATAGCAGAAGATTTTATCAAGCCGGAGCATATCGACAAGGTCATGCCGCTGTATCGCGAGCTGGTGGAGAAAACCCGGCGGGAACCGCTGTGCATCTCCTATGAGCTGTGTATCGATCATCAGGACCCCGGGCACTTTATCTTTGTCGAGAGCTGGCCCGATCGCGCCGCGCTGGACGCGCACTGCCAAAGCGAGCATTTCAAGCGCCTGGTGCCCCAGATTAACCTGCATCAGCGCCAGCCCTGCGCCTTTCTGTTTATGCAGCCTTTCCCGGATGCGGGCGATGAATAGACAAAAAAAGCCCCGCAGGGGAGCGGGGTCAATGGCTTCTCTAACATATCTTATAGTGATTAAAAAATAGGCTGATAATGATTGTCATTCACTAAGAATGCTCCTAAACGAACATTGATGCGGTGAATCATGGGCGGGACGCAGCCGGAGCGGCCTCGCTGGCGGCTTTGATAGCGTGCAACATCCGGCGACGGATCAGGCCGCTGACCAACCGGATGGCGAGCCAATAAGGGGTAAATCGCCGGCGGCTGGCGCGATCGGGGCAGAAAATGCGGGTCTCCGTCACCAGGCGACAGCGGCCGTTTCGCCCGGGGTGTACGGCATAACCCAATGCCAGCTTGGCCACTCCCGGCTGCCGAAAGGTGAGGAATGCCGCGCCATCGTTTATCTTGACCAGGCCGTAGCCGGCCTGCCAGAAGCGGCCAATCAGGCCATAAACCAGCGCCACGTCGTTTTGTTCCAGCAGGCAAAAGTCATGCAGGCCAAACGACGCTGGGGGCGCCTGGCGCGCCATCAGCCGGGATGGCAGCTCCCGTATGGTTATCATGGCGCGAAAGAAACGGTCATGCTGCGGATCGTAGGCCGCAACGGCCGCGATCACCCGGGAGGACGGGGCTAGGATCTCGATAGCGTGGCGCTCCGAGAATTGGTATTCATGCAAATACTTGTCCAGCAGTCCCATGTTATCTTTCCCTGAAATATCGCTCTGATGCGCCAAGTTTACCGAACGTTGGCGCGGCGGTCGATTTACCCCCCCGTATTTTCCTCTTTCTTGAAGCCGATGAGCGTCAGCAGCAGGGCGATGGCACCGAACGGCAGCGCGAACAGCGGCAACCGGTCAGCGGGCTGGCCGGCTAACGCGAAGCTGCCCAGCATGCCGCCTGCGGCGATGCCGGCGTACAGCGCCGAGCCGTTCAGTGCGACGGTTAACGGGCCGGCGCGTTTTGACAGTGCCAGCAGGTGATGCTGGAGGGGCACAAGATACATCCAACCGGCAATGCCCCAAACCAGAAAAAGGGTCAACACCCGCCAGGGCGAGGCCAGGGAGAAACCGAGCAACAGCAGTGTAAGCGTCTGGGCCGTGATCGAAAGCAACAGGGTAAGCCTGCTGCCGAGCGTATCGGTCAGCTTGCCGGAAACGGCATTGCCGATGACCGCGCCGATGCCGAACGCCAGCAACGCGAAGGGCAGGATCCGTTCCGAGCCAAGCCGGGTATGCCGCAGCAGCACGCTGACATAGCTGTATACCAGGTGTTCGGAACAGACGGCGAAGAAAGCGATCAGCAAGGTGGTCAGCACCGCTTTTTGCCGCAGCGGGGCAAGCCGTGCTTTCAGGCCGTAGCTGCCCGGCGCCGCCAGCGGGCGCAGCGCCAGCGAAAGCCCCAGCAGCGCCGCGGCGCCCAGCAGGGTGATAAGCGCAAACACCTCCCGCCAGCCGATGAGCTGGGTGAAGAAGGTGCCGAAGGGGACGCCGAGGGCGATAGCCAGCGTCATGCCGCCATAGACGATGGAAATGGCCCGGCCCCGGCGTTTTTCGGGCGCCAGCTCGGCGGCGGCCGCCGCCGCTTGCGGGGTGTAACAGGCCGCGCCCAGCGCGGCCAATATGCGGCCAAGCGAAAGCTGCAGATAGCCGGCGGCAAATGCGCACGTCAGATTGCCGACGATAAACAACGCCAGCGCCAACTGCAGAATGCGCCTGCGGTTAAGATGGCCCAGCAGCCAGGCGCTCAGTGGAGCGAACAGCGCGTAGGCCAGGGCGAAGATTGAAATCAGCCACCCCGCCTGAGCGGGAGCGACCGCCAGGGTAGCGGCGAGGGGGCTGAGCATGCCGGCGACAATAAAGGCGTCGGTGCCGATGGCAAAGGTGCCGAGCGCCATCAGACCTGAGGCGATCAAGTACCCGTCGTCACTGCGTTTAAGCATGTTAACTCTCTGGTTAAAAACGGTGATGTTCGCAGGCAGAATAATCGGTTTACCGATCCCGGCTAAGTGGCAAAACTGACAGCTTCATCCGGCCCTCCGCCTGTGCTAGGCCGGCGACGGTGGCGATGGGTTTTATGACCGTCCATTTCGTTATATAAAACGGCTGTCGATAAAATGCCTGGCTGTTATACAGTTAGCTGCGGAATATTCAGGTTATCGAAGAGGCAGTGATGATTATTGACCACCGACAGGCGTTAAACGCTCAGGCCGATAATTTCCTGGCGCAGCTTGAAGTGCAGACGCGCGCGCTGGGATTTGAGCGCTTTTGTTATATTGTTTTCTCCGGTTACCCGCTTCGCCACCCCAAAATGGCGATGGAGAGCAATTATCCGCTGGAATTTATCGAGGATTATCGTCATGGTCGCGATTATTTGCGCGATCCGGTCATTGAACAGGCGCAGCGTTCCACCCTGAGGTTCGCCTGGGACCATGGCTTCTATCAGGGCAACCTCGCGCTGTGGCAACGCATGGCCGAACAGGGGCTGGCCGCCGGCTGGACGCAGTCAGTGAAGGATTGCCATGGGCGGGTGGGCATTCTGACGTTGGCGGGAAGCCAGGCTCCGCCGCTGGAGAGCGCCGCCGATATGCCGAGGCAGCACCAGTTTCTTGGGCTGGCGCAGGCGGCGCATCAAACATTGCGCGAAGCCTTGCTCCCGGAAAGCGACGAGGCGATTAAAGACGTGCTGACGCCGCGAGAAAAAGACGTTTTACGCTGGTGCAGCGAAGGGAAAACGGCGCAGGAGATCGCTATTATCATGAGCCTTGCGGAACGTACGGTTAATTTTCATATCGGCAACGCCATTAGAAAGCTCTCGGTCGCCAATAAAACCGCGGCCACCGCCAAGGCGGTTTATTTGCAGCTTATTTAATCGCGAGAAAATAATAATTAATTGACTATCCGTTAACCGCGCTATGTTTATATTTTGTTAAAATATCAATTGCCTGTCCCAGTATTTACCGCCGATCACAAAAGCGCGATAAAGCGGTTCACCCCGCGCATGCCCGGCAGTACCCTATAAGCTCCCCGGTTTACATAGAAAGGACGTGATATGTACAAGACCATTTTAGTGCCGATAGACATTGAAGAGGATTTGTTGACCGAGCATGCGCTTCAGCACGTGGAGTATCTGGCGAAAATGTCCGGCGCCCGGGTGCATTTCTTCCATGCGCTGCCGGATGCCTCGGCATTTGTTACCGCTTATTCGTTTGGCATCAAGGAATTCGAGAACCAGGCGGAAGTGAAAGCGGTCGATAAGCTGAAGAAAATCATGTCCGAAATCGACATTCCGCTGGATCGCCTGAATTACACCATCAGCTTTGGCTCGCCGCGCGATCAGGCGCTGGAACTGGCCGAAGAGATCGACGCCGACCTGATCGTCATTGGCTCGCGCCGCCCGAGCGTGAAAACCTACCTGCTGGGCTCCAACGCCGCCGCTATCGTTCGCCACGCCAATATATCGGTGATGGTGGTCCGTTAATTCGCGCAAGGCAGGCCGCCGTTCCCGCGGCCTGCCTCCGTTAACGGCACAGCGCCACAATCTCGTCGTACAGCCCCGTCGGGATCTCTACCCCCAGGCGCTCGCTCTGTTGTCGCCGCTGATAGCGCCGTTCTCCGGGGATGCGCGCGCCTTGATCCCGCATATCGGCAAACATCGCTTCCGCCCGGGCGAAATACTTCGCCTTATCCGCGCCGAGAAAGCGTTCGGGATCCAGGGCGATAATCAGTTCACCGCCGTAGGGCGAAGAGCCGGTCCGTTCGTCGTAGGCCAGCGACTCCTTGCTGGTCAGATCGCCAATCAGCGGCCCGGCCAGCAGTTCCACCATTGCCGCCAGCGCCGATCCCTTATGCCCGCCAAAGGTCAGCATCGCGCCCTCCAGCACGCTGGCGGCGTCGGTGCTGGGATTGCCGGCGCTGTCGATGCCCCAGCCCTCGGGCAGCGGAGTGCCGGCGCGGCGGTGCAGCTCAATTTCGCCGCGCGCCGCCGCGCTGGTCGCCATATCGAATAAAAACGGCGGCAGCCCGGGCCGTGGCCAACCGAAGGCGATGGGATTGGTGCCGAACAGCGGGCGGCTGCCTCCGGCCGGCGTCACCCAGGCATGGCTCGGCGTGCAGGCCAGCGCCACCAGGCCCTGCTCGGTCAGGGGTTCGATATCGGCCCACAGGGCGGAAAAATGCACGCAGCGGTTAATCGCCAGCGCGGCGATGCCGTTGGCGCGCACCTTGTCGATAAAGGCCGGCAGCGCGTGGCGATAGGCCAGCAGCGAGAAGGCGCCGCCGGCGTCCACCCGCAGGATCGCCGGCGCACTGTCGAGAAGCCTGGGCTGCGCGTCGGCGGAAACTTTGCCGGCGTGCAATGAACGGACGCAGCCCAGCAGGCGGTAAAGGCCGTGCGAGGCGCAGCCGTCGCGTTCGCCCCGGGTGACATTTTGCGCCACCGCTTCGGCGTGCGCCTGGCTGAAGCCATTGCTGAGCAGGGCGCGCAGCGCCAGCTGGTAGGCCTGATCCAACGACAGGTTATGGGTTTGCGTCATCTCCGTTTCCTCCTTTTCAATCACTCTTCTTCATCTCCGACGAAATTCGCCTGAGGTAAACAGGTATAGGCGCCCCAGTAGTAAATCACCAGCGCAATCGCCGCGATGGTGAGAGTGTCCCAGGGATGGCTGATGGCGCCGATGCCGCCGAAGCTGCTGAGATAGGAGACGACGATCACCAGCGCATAGAAGGCGATCAGCCACAGAGAGGACCAAATCTGCTGCTTCAGGCCGACGGCGTGCGTCGGCACCTGATTTTTGAACAATATATAGACCGCAAACATCAGGATTTGCAGCCCGAGCAGCCAGGAAACGGTGTCCCAACCCGACCAGAAGACGATCAGCGCCGAGATGATAAACGACAGCGGGCCAAGCACGCAGAACCCGCGCACCCGGAACGGGCGAGGCAGGTCGGGAGCGTTGCGCCGCAGGCCGGCGGCGGTCACCGGCGCAATGGCGTAGCTCAGCACCAGCGCGGCGGACACTACGCCGATCAGTTTCTCCCAGGAAGGGAAAGGCAGCGTCCAGAACACCGACAGGGCGAAGGTCAGCCACAGCGCCGGGCGCGGAATGCCGGACTCGCCGTCGACGCGGGTAAAAATTTTAAAGAAGGTGCCGGCGCGCGCCCAGCCGTAAATCACGCGCGGCGTGGCGTTCATGTAGATATTGCCGGTGCCGCTCGGCGAAACGATCGCATCGCTGACCACCAGAAACGCCAGCCAGCCCATGCCCAGAGTGATGGCGATGTCGCGGAACGGCAGGGAGAACTGCTGGCTGATGTGGGCCCAGCCGCCGTTCAGCATGTCGCTGGGGATGCTGCCGAGGAAGGCGATTTGCAGCAGCACATAGATGACGGTGGACAATACCACCGACAGGATCAGCGCAATCGGAATGGTACGCTGCGGATTTTGCACCTCGCTGGCGACCGAGATGATCGGCGTCAGGCCCAGGTAGGCGAAGATAATGCCGCCGGCGGATATGGCGGCCTCAACCCCGGCGGAGCCGAAGGGCGCAAACCCCTGGCTGTGCAGATTTTCCGGCTTGAAGAAGCTGAACAGCACCACGATCACCAGCAACGGCACCAGAAATTTCAGCACGCTGATCAGGTTGTTGGATTTGGCGAAGGTTTTCACGCTGTAGTAATTCAGCGCGAAGAAAAAACACAGCAGCGCCAACTGCACCAGCCAGCCGATCGGCGTCGGGTCGCCGGAGCCGGGTTGGCTGAGGAAAGGGAACCAGGCGGCGGCGTATTGGCGCGCCGCCACCACCTCGATGGCGATCAGGCTGGAGAAGGCGATCAGCGTGATAAAGCCCAGCAGGTAACCCATCAACTCGCCGTGCGAAAACACCGGATAGCGAATGATGCCGCCGGCGCGCGGCAGCGCCGCGCCCAGCTCGCAGTAAACGATGCCGAGCAACAGCACCGCCAGGCCGCCTATCAGCCAGGAGTAAATGCCGGCGGGGCCGGCGATGGAAGAGACGTGGCTGGCGGCGAACAGCCAGCCGGAACCGAAAATTGCGCCCAGGCCGATAAACGTCAAATCGGTGAGCGTAAGCTGCTTCTTGAATTTGCCTTGGGTTGTCATGGTATGACCCTTTTGTTATTGGATGGCATGCAGATGCGGCCGGGCTAGTTTTTGGCTGATGAATCTATCGGGTCTCTGGTGTACACGCCGTTAACCTGCCGCAGCAGGTTGAGCGGGTTGGCGTCCTGCAGCGGCGGCGGCAGCAGCGCGGCGGGATAATTTTGCAGGCATACCGGCCGCAGGAAACGTTCAATGGCCAGGGAGCCCACCGAGGTGCCGCGCGCATCGGTCGTGGCCGGGTAAGGGCCGCCATGCACCATCGCGTCGCAGACCTCGACGCCGGTCGGATAGCCGTTGAACAGCACGCGGCCGGCCTTGCGGGTCAGCAGCTGGGCCAGCCCGGCGGCGGCCTGGTCATCGTCGTCCGCCAGCAGCGTGGCGGTCAGCTGGCCCTGCAGGGCTTCCAGCGCCGTTTGCAGCTGTTCGGGGCTATCGACCGCCACCAGAACGGCGACGGGGCCGAAGACTTCCTGCTTCAGCAGCGGATCGGCCTGCAGCAGCAGGGCGGCGTCGGCCTGATACAGCTGGGCGTTCGCCAGATAAGGCGCGGCCTGGCGTTGGCCGGCCAGGTGGCGGAGGCTTTGATGGGCGTCCAGCGCCCGCAGCCCGTGGTGATAATGTTCCAGCGTGCCGGCATTCAGCATCGGCTGCGGGGCGGCGGCGTTGACCCTGGCGACGAGTTCGTCAATCAGCCGGCTGAATGCCGGGCCGCGTTGGCCGATAATCAGCCCCGGTTTGGTGCAAAACTGGCCGCAGCCCAGGGTGAAGGATCCCACCAGCTCCTGCGCTATCTGCCGGCCGCGCCGCGCCAACGCCTGCGGCAAAATCACCACCGGGTTGATGCTCGACATCTCGGCAAATACCGGGATTGGCTGCGGGCGACGCATCGCCATATCGAACAGCGCCCGCCCGCCGCGCAGCGAACCGGTAAACCCCACCGCCTGAATCGCCGGATGCTGCACCAGCTCGGCGCCTGCGCGTTCGCCGAAAATCATGTTGAATGTCCCGGCGGGAATGCCTTGTTGCACCCTGGCGCGCTCTATGGCCTGCGCGGTCAGCTCTGCGGTGATCATGTGGCCGCTGTGCGCCTTGAACACCACCGGGCAGCCGGCGGCCAACGCGGCGGCGGTGTCGCCGCCTGCGGTGGAAAACGCCAGCGGAAAGTTGCTGGCGCCAAACACCGCGACCGGGCCGAGCGCGGTGCGATATTGCCGCAGATCCGGGCGCGGCAGCGGCGTGCGATCCGGCAAGGCGCAGTCGATGCGCGCGCCGTGCACGTCACCGCGCCGCAGCAGCCCGGCGAACAGCCGCATCTGGCCGCTGGTGCGGGTACGTTCGCCGTTCAGGCGCGCCAAAGGCAGGGCGGTTTCCTGCGTGGCGAAGGTGAAGAAATCATCGCCCAGCGCGTCCAGTTGGTCGGCGATGGCGTCGAGGAAATCGGCGCGGCGATCGGCGCTGAGCTGGGCGTAGCCGGCAAAGGCCCGTGCGGCGCTCTCTGCTGCCGCGGCGGCTTCGGCCGGCGTGGCCGGATGAAAGCGGTAGCCGGTCGGCTGGCCGTTGTCGGCGCGCAGGCTAATCAGCTCTGCCGCCCCGCTGGCGCAGCGCTGACCGCCGATAAACTGTTGGCCGCGAATGGCGGCGTGGTGGTCGTTGGGCATGGGTCCCCCCGATAGCGAAATGGCGAGGCCCGGCAAGGCCGGGCGCTGAGTGGGATTACAGGCCGACGTTCGGCAGCGCTGGGCGCGTGGCCAGCGCTTTTTCAACCGCCGCGGTGACCTCGGCCAGGGCGTCGCCCTGCAGCGCCAGGCGCGGTGGGCGGGTGACGGCGCTGCCGCGGCCCACCAACTGCTCGCACAGCTTGATGCATTGCACCAGATCCGGCCGCGCATCCAGGTGCAGCAACGGCATAAACCAGCTGTACAGCGCCAGCGCTTCCTCGAAGCGCTTGTCTTTCGCCAGGCGGAACAGGGTTTCCCCTTCGCGCGGGAAAGCGTTGGACATGCCGGAGATCCAGCCCTGAGCGCCGACGGCGATGCTTTCCAGCACCACGTCGTCGAGGCCGGCGAACAGCACGAAGCGATCGCCAACTTCGTTGCGCAGGTCGATAAAGCGGCGGGTATCGCCGGAGGAGTCCTTGAAACACACGATGTTGTCGCAGTCGACCAGCGAGGTCAGGATATCGGGCGTGACGTCGTTTTTGTAAATCGGCGGGTTGTTGTAGACCATGATCGGCAAATCGGTCGCCCCGGCGACGCTGCGGAAGTGCGCGGCGGTTTCATGCGGTTTGGCGGAGTAAACCAGCGCCGGCATCACCATGATGCCGTCGACGCCGACCTTTTGCGCTTCACGCGCCATGTTCTGCGCGAAAGCGGTGGTGAACTCGGCGATGCCGGCGATCACCGGCACTTTGCCGTCGGCGGCGTCTTTCGCCACTTCGATCACCGCCAGTTTTTCCTGCACCGTCATCGAGGTGTTTTCGCCGACGGTGCCGCAAACCACCAGGCCGGACACGCCGTCGCGGACCAGATTTTTGATCACCGTATGGGTGGCGTCGAGATCCAGTGAGAAATCGCTGCGAAACTGGGTGCTGACCGCCGGGAACACGCCGCTCCAGCTGATGGCTTTATGGCTCATAGTGTTTATCCTGTCGTCCAATGTTGTTAATGAATGGTGAATTATTGGTGAACTTCACTAACAGATTGACCGGTATTGCGCGCCGGGGCTTGACGGTTTTCGCCGATTGCCATGACGAAATTGGCACAGTAACCGGGTAAAACGCGCGTGGGAAAGCCTGGCGCCGGGAGCGCCAGAGGCGGGAGCATTCATCAGGTAAATCAGATCATTAAGTCGAAAGCGTCAGGCGGAAGTCGCGCGGCGTGGAGCCGGTCAGCGCTTTGAACTGACGGCTGAAGGCGCTGTGATCGGTGTAGCCGCACTGCAGGGCGATATCGGTGATCGGCAGATCGCCGGCCAGCAGCTCGGTGGCTTTCTCCAGCCGCACCTTATGGATCATTTGGCGCGGCGTGAGATGGAAGATGCGCTTGCAGTAACGCTCGATTTGCGCCACCGACAGCCCGGTGAGCGCGGTCAGTTCTTCAAGGGCGATCGCGCGGGCATAATGGCGGCGGATATACACATCGATCGCCGCCAGCCGCTGATAGGCCGGGTGGTTGGCCTTGGCCTCCTGCAGATCGTGCGAAATGCCCGCCATGCCGATTATTTTGTCCTGCGCGTCGTACAGCGCCAGCTTTTGCGTCAGGCACCAGCCGGTTTCCCGGCCGTTGTACAGGTGCATTTCCAACTGATCCTGAATCACCACGCCGTGGCGCAACACGCGCAGATCCTGCTCGGTATAGCCGGAGCCGAGCTGCGCCGGAAAAACGTCGGCCGAGGTCTTGCCCAGCAGCGGCGCGACGGTCTTGAAGCCGCAGCGCCTGGCCAGCGTCAGGTTGGCCAACAGGTAGCGGGCCCGCTCATCCTTGATAAAAAACACCACGTTGGGAATGGCGTTGAGCAGCGGAGCGATCAACGCCAGGGAATTCAGCAGGTCGCGCAGGCTGCCGGGGCGCTGCTGCGCCAGCCCGTCGCACAGGCGTGAAAGGTGCTCAACGGCGAAATCGTTATCTTCCGCCGGCCCAATCACCGGTGGCGGCGGGGAGGAAACCTGATGGTCTGGGGTTAATCGCATGGCAATACCTTTTTCGGCGTTATGCCGCAGAGTCTGAGGTTCAGGTTGGCGCTTTCGCATCAATATTAACTTTTATGTAACTTATCAAGCGCTATTTCCCGGCCGCTGCCAAATATGCGGTTTGCCGCATACTTTTGCCGAACGGCCCTGGAATAACCTGCGGCAAACGGCGGCACATCACGCAATTATCCGGTGTAGCACATAAGTAATGCCATGATAAATAACCTCTTCTTATGGCCCCTCGACGGCGTTGGGGCATGCGCCCGGGGGATCCTGCGGTGAGCACTGTGCTGATTTCTTCATTCACCGCGCCGAAATGCATCAAGCCGCCGCGGGCGTATTCGTTCAGGCTAACGTCATTGGTAACATTTCGTTAACTCAGGAGATTCCGATGGCTCTTCCTTCGCAGATGACCGCCTTGCGGGCGATTGATTCCCATACCGGCGGGGAACCCACCCGCCTGATTATTGACGGGTTTCCCGATCTCGGCGCCGGCAGCATGGCCGAGCGAAAAGCGCGGTTTGCGCAGCATTACGACCGCTGGCGCAGCGCGGCGATCCTCGAGCCGCGCGGCAACGACGTGCTGGTGGGGGCGCTGTTGTGCCGTCCTTGTTCACCGCAGGCCACCGCCGGGGTGATTTTCTTCAATAACGCCGGCTATCTGGGCATGTGCGGCCACGGCACCATCGGGCTGGTGGCTTCGCTGGCGTATCTGGGCCGCATCGGCGCCGGGCTGCACCTGATTGAAACCCCGGTCGGCACGGTGAGCGCCACGCTGCATGACGACGGCAGCGTCACGGTGGAAAACGTGGCGGCATACCGTTACCGCCGGCAGGTTCAGGTTCAGGTCAGCGGTTATGGCCCGGTGGTGGGCGATATCGCCTGGGGCGGCAACTGGTTTTTCCTGATTGGCGAGACGCCGTTGGCTATCACTACGCAAAATCTGGACGCCCTGACCGCCTTCTGCTGGGCGGTCAGACAGGCGCTGGAACAGGCGGGGATTTGCGGCGAAGACGGCGGCGCGATCGACCATATCGAACTTTTCGCCGACGATGAGCGGGCCGACAGCCGCAATTTCGTGCTGTGTCCCGGCAAGGCTTACGATCGCTCGCCGTGCGGCACCGGCACCAGCGCCAAGCTGGCCTGCCTGGCGGCGGACGGCAAGCTGCAACCGGACGAGATCTGGCGGCAGGCCAGCGTGATCGGCAGCGAGTTTAGCGCCCACTACCGCCGCAGCGGCGACCGGGTGACGCCTTTTATCCGCGGGCAAGCCTATGTGTGCGCCGACAGCCGGCTGCTGCTGGATGAGCGGGATCCCTTTGTCTGGGGGATCCGCTGATGCCCGGCGGCCAATCGGCGGATGCGATTGTGGTGGGGGCCGGCATCATCGGCGCCGCCTGCGCCTGGCGGCTGGCGCAGGAAGGATACCGCGTGCGGGTGGTGGACGATCGGCGTGCCGGGGCGACCGCCGCCGGCATGGGGCACCTGGTTTGCATGGACGACAACCCCGCCGAGCTGGCGCTGAGCGCCTATTCGCTGCGGCTGTGGCGCGACGTGGTGGCGCGCATGCCGGCGCATTGCGCCTGGCGCGGCTGCGGCACGCTGTGGCTGGCGGAGCGGCCGGACGAAATGGCCATTGCCGAACTGAAACGCGCGCGCCTGGAGGAACAGGGCGTGGCGGCGGAAATGCTGAGCGCCGGCCAGATTGCCGAACGGGAACCGATGCTGCGCGCCGGTTTGGCCGGAGGGTTGCGGGTGGCGGGCGACGGCATCCTGTATGCGCCTAACGTGGCGCGTTGGCTGCTGGCGGACGGCGGCGCCGCGCTAACCGTGACCGGCGGCGAAGCGGTTGCGCTGGAGCAGGGGGCGGTGCGGCTGGCCGATGGCGAACGCCTGGCGGCGCCGGTGGTGGTGCTGGCCTGCGGGCTGCGGGCGGACAGTTTGCTGGAGCGGCCGCTGCTGAAGGCCAAGAAGGGGCACCTGGCGATCACCGATCGTTATCCGCCGCGGGTTCGGCATCAGCTGGTTGAATTGGGCTATGGCGCCAGCGCGCACGCCAGCGACGGCACTTCGGTGGCCTTTAACGTGCAGGCCCGGCCCACCGGCCAGCTGCTGATCGGCTCCTCCCGGCAGTTCGACGCTCCCGACGCCTCGCTGGACCCGCCGCTGCTGGCGGCGATGCTGGCGCGCGCGCAACATTTTTTACCCTCTCTGGCGCAGATGAACATTATCCGTTGCTGGACCGGCCTGCGCGCCGCTTCCGCCGATGGGCTGCCGCTGCTGGGGCCGCATCCGCGGCATCCCTGGCTGTGGTTGGCGTTGGGGCATGAAGGGCTGGGAGTGACAACCGCCCTGGGCAGCGCCGCCCTGATTGCGGCGCAGATCCGGCGACGGCGGCCGGAGATTGATGATACTCCCTATCTTGCGGCGCGCATGCTGACCGCCGGGGAGGCGACGGCATGAGCGAAAATCGCAAACTATTGACGCTGACAATCGACGGTGAACGCCGCCGCGTGCCGGCGGGCATAAGCGTGGCGGCGGCGCTTAACCTCAGCGGCCAGGACCGCTGTCGGCTGTCGGTCAACCAAAAACAGCGCGCGCCCTTTTGCGGCATGGGCATTTGCCAGGAATGCCGGGTGACGATCAACGGGCTGCGACGCCTGGCGTGCCAGACCCTGTGTCAGCCCGAGATGCGTATCGAGAGGATCGGCGATGAATGAGATTCACTGTGAGGTGCTGATTATCGGCGCAGGGCCGGCGGGGCTGGCGGCGGCGCGCGCGGCGGCGGAAAGCGGCCAGGCGGTGCGGTTGCTGGATGATAATCCGCACCCGGGCGGGCAAATTTGGCGCGACGGCCCGCAGGTGCGGCTGCCGGCGCTGGCGCGCGAGTATCGGCGCGCCGTTGAAGAACTGCCCAACGTGACGCTGCATCGCGGTTGCCGGCTGGTGGCGCAGCGCGGCCCAGGGCAATTGGTCTATGAGGATGCCGCCGGCTGCGGCGTCATCGGCTATCGGCGGCTGGTGCTGTGCTGCGGCGCGCGGGAGCTGCTGTTGCCCTTTCCGGGGTGGACGCTGCCGGGCGTGACCGGCGCCGGCGGGCTGCAGGCGCAGATCAAGCAGGGGGTACCGATCGCGGGCGAACGGGTGGCGATTGCCGGCAGCGGCCCTTTGCTGCTGGCGGTGACGGACAGCGTGGTGCGCGGCGGCGGCGAGGTGGTGTTGCTGGCGGAGCAGGCATCCGCGGCGCGCCTGGCGGCCTTCGCCGCCGGCCTGTGGCGCTGGCCGACGAAGCTGCGGCAGGCTTGCTCGCTGTTCAATCGCCGATACCGCAGCGGCAGCCACGTGCTGGAAGCGTTGGGTTCACGGCGGCTGGAAGCGGTGCGCGTCAGGCAGGGGAGCGGCGTCAGGACCATCGCTTGCGATCGTCTGGCCTGCGGTTTCGGGCTGGTGGCCAATATCGAGCCGGCGATGCTGCTGGGATGCCGCATTGTTGATGACGCCGTGGCTGTCGATGGTTGGCAGCGCACCAGCCTGCCGCAGGTCTATGCCGCCGGAGAATGCACCGGCGTTGGCGGCAGCGAGCTGTCGCTGGTCGAGGGCGCAATCGCCGGCTATGCCGCGGCCGGCGAAGAGCTACGGGCCGAGGCGCTGATGGCGCAACGCGATAAATGGCGGCGTTTCGCCGGCGCGGTGGCGCGAACCTTCAGGCTCGATCCGCAGCTGAACTCGCTGGCTACGCCCGAAACCCTGCTGTGTCGCTGTGAAGACGTGGCGATATCGCAGGTTGCCGGGCAACCGGACTGGGGGGCGGCGAAGCTGACCAGCCGCTGTGGCATGGGCGCCTGCCAGGGTAAAATTTGCGCTGCCGCCACGCGCCAGCTGTTCGGTTGGCCGCTGCCGACGCCGAGGGCGCCGTTAACGCCGGTGCGGACTGAAACCTTGGTTAGCCTGGGGCGAGGAGAGCGCGACGGCCAATAATGCTACACTCAGAGATAATGATTGGATGATTTAGGCGGTTGATGGATGACTAACGCACTGATTACGCTGGGGCTATGCCTGCTGTTGATACCGTTGCTGCTGTGGCTGGTTGGCCGGGCGCTGGCCTCGGCGAAGTATAGAAAACCGCAGGGGGACAAAGGCAAGCCTAAAACCGGCATGCCGCATGGCGACGATCAATAGCGGGCCGGAAAGCCCGAAGGCGGAGCCGGGCCTGGCTCCGCCTTCGGGCTGCATTACCACTGTGGCCAGTAGTAGGTTTTCTCGCGCCAGCCTTTGCCGTACATGCAGGCCTCGATGGTGGCGTCTCGGGCGGCGGCGTTGCGATCGTTTTGCACCGTTTTAAACGACGGTTGCTTTTCATAGCGATAACCTGCCGGGCAGTCTTTCTTATTTTTTTCACAGCGCACATATTCGTCTTCATAGCCGAACTCAACGTCTCTCACCATATCGGGCGGAAAACGCTCATAGCCCCGGCTTCGGCATTCGGCATATTCAGCATCGCGGGTGCTGTTCACCGCGCCGGGTCTTTCCCATTGCGTGCAGGCGGTCAGCGTCAATATCGATAATACGATCAAAAAACGGCAGTTCTTCATGGTGTCCCTAACGATTCCTCTATCCATTATAAAACGGCTCTTGCTAGGAATATTCCTAGTCAATGGCCCGAAAGAGTGTAATAAACTGAGGGGTGAATTGGAAATGATAATAGTTCTTGTTTAACTGCGATTGAGGTCATGGCCGCGCGTTTCGCCGAGCATGTCAGGAGGGGAGATGGGGCGAATTATCCGAGCTGGCGCGGTATTGCTGGCGCTGTTGGCGCTGTTTTTTTGGCTAAGCCGTTATTTTCCTCCCGGTTATCGGCCTTTTGCCGCGTTAAAGCTGAACGATCCGCCTACCTTGATAACCCGCATTAAGCTCAGACTGCTGGCCGGAGATCCCGCGGCCTGCATGCGAATCATAAACCAGGCGCGCGAAGCCGGGATGATCGCCTTCAGCCTGCCGGGCGACAGCCGCGGCGAATGCCCGCTGGTTGCGCCGGTGCGGGTGAGAAATTTCGGCGCGGTGCGCCTCAGCTCAAGTTTCCTGGCCAGTTGCCCGCTGGCGCTGAGCAGCGCCATGTGGGTGGCGCAGGTCGCCGCGCCGCAGGCGCAGCAGCAGTTTGGCGTTGGGTTGGCGCGCATTGACCATCTCGGCAGTTATGCCTGCCGCAATGTGTATCACCGGCCGGTAGGCCGGCGCAGCGAGCATGCCACGGCGGAGGCGCTGGACATCGCCGGCTTTCGTCTGGCCAACGGTCGTCGGCTTCGGGTGTTGAACGACTGGGCGTCGTCGGACGCGTCAGGTCGCTATTTGCGGACATTGTTTCAGGAAGGATGCGGGTTTTTCGGCAGTGCCCTGGGGCCGGAATATAACGCCGCGCACGCCAATCATTTTCATCTGGGCATGCGCGGCTATGGCGTCTGTCGCTGAGTTTTTTTTAGCTGAAAAGTGAAATTCATAATTAGGATATTTACCTATCGGCAATATTTTTATCTGGATTTATGCGTCATTTCTCCATTTTTCTATTTTAATCGGGCAAAATTTTATTTTTTATTTCTCGATAATTGCATATCGTATTGAGGTAATGAGTTTGCATTTTAATAGCGGTTTTTTTAGATTCAGCGCAGAACGATAGCGGTCATGATGATGCCAAAATGATAAAGGGAGTTTTATTTTGCAGGGGAAAAAGAAAACACCTGAAGGTAGTGACGCTTTATCTTCACTATCAGACGATTATGATCAAATGAAGCCGCTTTCCGAGGTAGGGGTCGCCCTGGGGTATGGGCGTACCCGTTTTTATCAATGGTGCCGCGGGCGTGGATTTCTGACGCCGATGAATGCCCCGTCTACAGAGATGATCAGTGCGGGATATATGGTCACGGCGCTGTTGGATACCGGATATTCGCGGGTGTACGTGACGCGAGATGGATTTAACTATGTCGTCAATCTCTTTGAGGCTGACATCAAAAACGGCATGGTAAAACTATGAGGTAAACATAAAAATACTATTTATTTCAAGGCGCTAAACACAGAATCTTCTTATCCTCATGCCGGGCAGCCCGGCCGAGAGTGGGAAGTTATCCTATTTTTCTCTCTCTGGCGGATGAGTGCTACAGGCGCGGGGTATTCTATTGCTACTATAAACGTTGGTTTTCCTCAGGAGCTCAGGATGAAGCATTACGCCGCGTTATTTCTTACTTCTGCTTTGTTGACGGGGTGCGCCACACAGGCCGTTCCGCCTCAGCAGGCCGAGTCGCCGCCGCCCAGCCGTTTGTTGCTGTACCAGAACACGCCGCAAACCCCCTACGCCAGCATTGTGGTGGTGCGTGATAGCGGCATGCTGGCGGGCAGCTGCCGTACCGGCGTTTATATTAACGGCGAGTTCGCCGCCTCTTTGGCCGCCAAGGAAAAAGCGACGTTCCGGGTACCGGTGGGCAATAACGAGGTGAGCATCGGACAGGATATGATCGAAAACAGCCTGTGCATCTGGCGCGACACCCGCGGCGCATTGCCGATGACGCTGCGCGCCGGGGAGAGCCGTTACTTCCGCGTAGCTGGCGATATGCAGCGCGGGTTCGTCCTGCAGGCCAGCCAGCCTTGATATGCTCGGCAAGGGGCATTCAGCGCCCTTGCCACCATCCCCACAGCGTGATCAGCAGCCATGCCGCCGCAATCCAGCACAGTACCGCCGCGGCCAACGCCAGTGACAAGCGCAGGCTGTTGAGCAAAAAATACAGCGATATCAAATACACCAGGTAGGGTAAAACCGCCCACATGCCAAAAATCAGCGTGGTTTTCAGCGCGGCGATCGAGCGTTCGTTGCCGACGATATAATGGGCGATTAGCGCAAAAGTGGGGAATAACGGCACCAGGCCGGCGATGTAATAATTGCGGGTTTTGGCCAGCACACCGATTAACACCACCACCAGAGCGCCGATCAGCGCTTTGAAAAGGATGCCCATAAGCCCCTCTGAAGTAAAAGAAAATACACTGCCCGAAAGCGCGGGCAAGATCAATCCTTGGCGAGAGGCCGGCAGAAAAAGCAGGTCTGCGGGGCGAGCAGACCTGCACTGCGGCGGATTATTGACGGTAGGCGTGTTTAATCTGCTGGATGCTGTTTTTGAAGATTTCAGCCTGGGTCGGGTCCTCGAGCTGAGCGATAAAGCGTTCCATGTTGATAATGACTTTCCCGGCGTCAGCCTGGCCGATCGATTTAAGGATCAGCGTCAGCGTGGCTTTAAGGCAGGCGACTTCGGTCGCCAAGATTTCCGGGTTTGCAGACGTAGTGAAGTCAACGTTGCTCATTTTCTCTCCTGATTTTTGAGGCCGAAGCCTGAAGCACAATGCATTTCGGTGCGCCTCCGCGGCGCGGCAGAACGGCCGGACGCGCGGAGGCGCATTTAACTGGGCGCGGAGTATAGCATAGCATGCGGCGCTCATTTGTACCGAGCGCACTGCCCGCCATGCCGGTGGGAAGGGGCCGGTATGGCGGGCGCAATAATGGCCGAGTTATTTTGATCGCGGTAATAAGTATTTACCCGAGGCGGCATTGTTAAACATCCCCGGTTATTTTAATTGGCATAGCGGCATTTTCTCCGCTTTTTCCGGAGTTTTCGCTGAATAATTGTTTTTTGGTGCGGCACTATACCGGTCTGTTGGCAGGGACCCTCGCGGTATTGTTGAATTTCAAAGGATTACAAAAGCCGGGCGCGCATGCTAATATTATTCCTGTTGCGCTTGCTTACACTGATTTCCCCTCCGTTGCGCGATTGCTGCAGTATCATATGTTGTCGGTCGCGGGGCGCGGTTATTTTTATCGTCTGATTCTCGCTATAGGGACGGTTTATCGGCGGCATAGACGGCTAAAATTGAAAAATCAGCTCTGCTCCGCAAAGTTAATCGGGAATATGTATTAATCTGTATTCATTCTTGGCTGAAAAACAAGTAATATCTCTGGCGAAAACAGAGGCTGATTGCGTTACTCCCTTTTTTTGGAGATTTTTCCTTGATTAGCGTTCTTCTTGTTGATGACCACGAACTGGTGCGCGCAGGGATACGACGCATTCTTGAAGATATCAAAGGTATAAAAGTTGTCGGAGAGGCCCAGTGCGGTGAAGACGCCGTAAAATGGTGCCGTGGCAACGCCGTTGACATCGTTTTGATGGATATGAATATGCCGGGCATTGGCGGGCTGGAAGCCACGCGCAAAATTGTGCGTTACGCGCCGGATGTCAAGGTCATCATGTTGACTATACACACAGAAAATCCACTGCCTGCCAAAGTGATGCAGGCAGGCGCCGCCGGTTACCTGAGCAAAGGGGCCGCGCCGCAAGAAGTGATCAACGCTTTGCGTTCGGTGCATGCTGGGCAGCGTTACATCGCGTCTGATATCGCCCAGCAGATGGCGTTGAGCCAGCTGGAGCCGCAGACCGAAACGCCGTTCAGCTGCCTGTCCGAGCGGGAGTTGCAGATCATGTTGATGATCACCAAGGGCAAAAAGGTTAATGAGATCTCGGAGCAGCTGAGTCTCAGCCCGAAAACGGTGAACAGTTATCGCTACCGGATGTTCAGCAAGCTGAATATCAGCGGCGATGTTGAGCTGACCCATCTGGCTATCCGACACGGATTGTTCAATGCGGAGACGTTGTTAAGCAGTGAGTGACCGTTTTGATGCCAAAGCTTTTCTCAGCACCGTAACCAGCCAGCCCGGCGTCTACCGTATGTATGACGCCACTGGCACGGTTATCTACGTCGGTAAAGCCAAAGACCTGAAAAAACGTCTCGCCAGCTACTTCCGCCAGCAGGTCGGCAGCCGCAAAACCGAGACGTTGGTCAAAAATATTGCGCAAATAGACGTAACTGTTACGCATACCGAAACAGAAGCGCTGTTGCTGGAACATAACTACATTAAGTTGTACCAGCCGCGATATAATGTTCTTTTACGTGACGATAAATCTTATCCGCTGATCTTCCTCAGTGCGGATAGCCATCCGCGGCTGGCGGTACACCGCGGCGCCAAACACGCCAAGGGCGAGTATTTCGGTCCTTTCCCCAATTCCTATGCCGTGCGCGAGACGCTGGCGCTGCTGCAGAAACTGTTCCCGATCCGCCAGTGCGAGAACAGCGTATACCGCAATCGCTCGCGCCCGTGTCTGCAATATCAGATTGGCCGCTGCCTGGGGCCCTGCGTAGCTGGGCTGGTGAGCGAAGAGGAGTACCGGCAACAGGTGGACTACGTGCGCCTGTTCCTGTCCGGCAAAGATCAGCAGGTGCTGCATCAGCTGATCGAGCGAATGGAAAACGCCAGCAAGCTGCTGAATTTCGAAGAGGCGGCGCGCATTCGCGATCAGATCCAGGCGGTACGGCGGGTGACCGAACGGCAGTTTGTTTCCGGCAACAGCGACGATCTGGACGTGATCGGCGTGGCGTTTGAGGCCGGCATGGCCTGCTTGCACGTACTGTTCATCCGTCAGGGCAAGGTGCTGGGCAGCCGCAGCTACTTCCCGAAGGTGCCGGGCGGCACGGATATGGGCGAGGTGGTGCAGACCTTCGTCGGCCAATTCTACCTGCAGGGCAGCCAGGCGCGCACGCTGCCGGCGGAGATCCTGTTGGATTTCAATCTGCCGGAAAAAGACCTGCTGGCGGAGTCGCTCTCCGAGCTGGCGGGGCGCAAGATTCAAATTCAGAGCAAGCCGCGCGGCGACCGCGCCCGCTACCTGAAGCTGGCGCGCACCAACGCGGCGACCGCGCTGACCACCAAGCTTTCGCAGCAGTCGACCATTCATCAACGGCTGGCGGAGTTGGCCAAGGTATTGAACCTTTCCGAGATCAACCGCATGGAATGTTTCGACATCAGCCATACGATGGGCGAGCAAACGGTCGCTTCCTGCGTGGTGTTCGACGGCAACGGGCCGCTGCGTTCAGAGTATCGGCGCTACAACATTACCGGCATTACCCCGGGCGATGATTACGCGGCGATGGCGCAGGTGTTGAAACGCCGCTATGGTAAGGCACTGGAAGAGAAAAAAATTCCGGACGTGATTTTTATCGACGGCGGCAAAGGGCAGCTAGGCATGGCGATCGAGGTGTTCAACGCGCTGAACGTCAACTGGGATAAAAACAAGCCGCTGCTGATCGGCATCGCGAAAGGCGCCGATCGCAAGGCCGGGCTCGAGACGCTGTTCTTCGTGCCGGAAGGCGAGGGGATTTCGCTGCCGCCGGATTCGCCGGCGCTGCACGTGATCCAGCATATCCGCGATGATTCGCACAACCATGCGATCACCGGGCACCGCCAGAGAAGGGCAAAAGTAAGAAATACCAGCGCATTGGAGCTGATCGATGGCGTTGGACCAAAACGGCGACAGGTGCTGTTGAAGTATATGGGTGGACTTCAACCATTATTGAACGCCAGCGTTGAGGAAATTGCAAAAGTGCCGGGTATTTCACAAGCATTGGCAGAAAAGATCTACAATGCATTGAAACACTGAGGGCAATGTAGCAACATACTCTTAATTCCCACTCCAGCCAGATAGTTACCGTAGCATTATGCAATTGAATATACCGACGTGGCTTACCCTGTTTCGCGTAGTTCTGATCCCATTCTTTGTGCTGGCATTTTATCTGCCGTTCACCTGGGCTCCGATGGTTTGCGCCATCATCTTTGTGTTTGCTGCAGTAACCGACTGGTTTGACGGCTTTTTAGCCCGTCGCTGGAAGCAAACCACCCGCTTTGGGGCGTTCCTCGACCCGGTTGCGGACAAAGTGATGGTTGCCGTGGCGCTGGTGCTGGTGGCCGAGCACTACCACAGCTGGTGGATCACGCTGCCGGCGGCGACCATGATCGCCCGCGAAATTATCATCTCGTCGCTGCGCGAGTGGATGGCGGAGATCGGCAAGCGCAGCAGCGTGGCGGTATCGTGGATCGGCAAAGTGAAGACCATGGCGCAGATGATGTCGCTGGTCGGGCTGTTGTGGCGCCCCGATCGCTCCGTCGAGTACGTGTCGTTTGGCCTGCTGTACATCGCGGCGGTGCTGACTTTCTGGTCGATGTTCCAATATTTGAACGCTGCGCGAAACGATCTGCTTGAACCCTGATCAAAGCGCTGCAAAAATCGGCAAACGAACGTAATGAGCCAACAATTTTATTGACTCATTACGTCAGGTAAGTAGAATGCATCGCATCAGACGGCAGCGACGAATCGCCGAAAGATAGCAAAAAAATCAGTAAGTTCTGATTAACGCGGGAATAGCTCAGTTGGTAGAGCACGACCTTGCCAAGGTCGGGGTCGCGAGTTCGAGTCTCGTTTCCCGCTCCAAATTTAATGAAGCTGGTGTTTTCCGGCTTTAGCCTGAAAAGGCAAACAGAATTAAGGCGCGTTAACAAAGCGGTTATGTAGCGGATTGCAAATCCGTCTAGTCCGGTTCGACTCCGGAACGCGCCTCCAATTTTCCCGAGCCCGGGTGGTGAAATCGGTAGACACAAGGGATTTAAAATCCCTCGGCTTATGGCTGTGCGGGTTCAAGTCCCGCCCCGGGTACCAGGGAATAAATACCGAATAATCAAAGCAATAAGCAGTAATGTCGTGACCGCCGAGAGGCGGTTTTTTTGTGCCCGCAATTTCGTTCCGTTCCTCCGGTGCTATTTTACGCCGTTCCGCGATTTGTTTGATTCCAGAGCCATTTTTTCATCCTTGTTGTGACAGCCGTCAACCGATCCCAGGCGAAATAGCGCATTCTGGTCTAGTATTTATCGGTAAAAAATTGACTGAGGTGGCTATGCATCCGAATAAACCCATTGAGTTTGACGAAGAGATTTGCCTGGTCATCGGCAGAGCGGTCCTGGAGGTGGTGAAGCTGGGCGGGGAAACCAGCGCGCCTGCGGTGATGGACGCCATCGAAGTGGCGGTGGAGCGCCCGGGAGTGACCGAGAGCGCGGTTGCGGCCGCTGACGACGCCCTGGACCTGATGGCCCGTCTGATACAATGATCCCGCAGGGGTTATCATCAATTACAAGGGAGAGGAACCCCCATGCAATGGTTTAATTTCAAGCGCAACACCGGCGGCGCCGCCAGGCAGACCGTGCCCCCACATTTGAATGCGGCCGAATATGCGCGACATTATGCGGACCAGTCGCAGTTCGGCTCGGCAGAATTCATGTCGCTGAGCGGAGAGATCTGTTGGGATGCGGTAGTGCTCTGCGCCCATAAATCCGGGGCCATCAGTCAGGCCAAATATAATCAGCTGTGGTATAAGGTGTTCGATAAGCAATATAAGCATTTCGTGAGCCCGGACGACACGGAAATAAGCACCATGGCTGATATGCTGCGTGCGCCGCAGGGGTGTTTCATTGGTTTTTTCTCGATGCGGGATGCCGCCGCACCGCGGCTTCTGCATGCGATGATCGGCACCGGAGCGGGATTCGCGGCCGGTAACAAGAATGCCTGTATCGGCGTTGGCGGCGCGGTCGGTTGGGAGAATCTTAACCTGGCGCGCGATTTGCGCTGGCAGCCGGATGGCGGATTTGTGCGCCCGGGCGATACTGAAGTGTTGCGGATCTTTTACCGCCCCTTCCCGGTTGGCTGAAAACAGCGGCCAGCGAATAAAAAACCGCCGTTCGGCGGTTTTTTTATGCCTGAAATTCGAGGGGCGATAAGGTTATTTAAAGCCGCCGTCGCGAATGAAATCGAGCCCGGCGGCGGTTATTTTGGTCTGGTGCGGGTCGATATCGTAATTATTTTCGTCGATGTCGCTCATCACGTAGGCCTGTATCAGTCCCTTGGCCTGCAGATAGGCGAAGGGGTCGGCGAAGGCGTGGGGACTGGTGGCGTCCTGCTTCCAATACTCGTAGGTTTTGGCGTCCAGCGTGCCGGGGTGGTTGGCGGCGAGCCGGGTTAAAATCTGATTGCAGAATACGTAGTCGGTCATTTTATCATCCTTATGCACGGCATCTGGCTGCGCTGCCAGTAAGTGTAGATGACTCTGCGCCACAGAGCGCCGCGCCGGCGATCAATCCGCCGCCTGCGCGTTCAGGCTCTCCGGCAACAGCTGCGCCAGCAGCAGATCGAGGGTCAGCATCAGCCCATAGCGCGCCGCGCTGCCGGTGCCGATCGGCAACAGGCTGTCCGTCAATCCGGCCAGCGTGCTGCCGGCGGGCGCAAGGGCGACGCTGTAGGCGCCGGTAGCGGCGGTCAGCCGGGCGGCATTGAGCAGGTCGCCGTTTTCGCCGCCGCCCGACAGCAAGATCACGCTTTGCAGCGCGCCGAGGGTGGAGGCGGTCATGCGCATCAGCGCCGGATCCAGGCAGGCGAAGGCCGGGCAGCCCATGCCCACCAGGCGCTGCTGCAGGTCGTTGACATACAGCGTCATGCTGCCGACGCCAAAAATATGGACGCTTTTCGACTGGCTCAGGCGCTGGCAGACAGCGATCAGCGCGGCGTGATCCAGCGATTGCATCTGCTGATGCAGGGTGCTTTCCACATCGCCGAGCCGCTGCCGCCACAGGCGCGGCCCGCTGTCGTCGGCGGGCGGCGCGCCGTTCAGATAACGGGACCCCGCCACGCTGGCCTGCGCCAGCTTCATGCGCAGATCGCGGATGTCGTCGCAGCCCAGGGTTTTGGCGAAGCGGGTGATGGTGGCCGGGCTGACGGCGGCTTGGGCCGCCAGCTGTTCGATCGTGGCGGAGGAGGCGAAGGCGATATCGTCCAGGATGGTTTGCGCCACCTTGGCTTCCTGTTGGCTCAACTGATTTTGCCGGGCGCGAATTTGGTAGACGATGTCGGCGATGTCTTCACAGCCGATGGATCGTGCGAAGCGGCTGAGGGTATCCGGGTTGACGCCCGGCAGCTTGCCGATGTCGGCGGCGGTGGCGAAGGCGACGTCCATGCCGCCCAGTACCGGCTGGGGCACGGCGGTGCCGTCGGCCGCCTGCGCCGCCGGCTGGGCGCGCATCAGGCCGATAAAATCGTTGAGATCCTGGCAACCGAGCGATTTGGCGAAGTGGCCGACGATCTCGGTGCTGACGCCGGCGCGCGCCGCCAGCTGTTCGATGGTGGCGATGGCGGCAAAACCCGGGTTATCCAGCAGCGTGCGGGCTACTTTCGCTTCCTGCCGGCTGAACGGATTTTGTCGAAACTGGATGTGGTAAACGAGATCCATGACAGCGGTGTCCCTTGGTTACGCCAACCGGCGATCTTAGCCAAACTAGCCTGTTTTTCGTGCGGCATAAAGTCATAACCGACAGAATAAATTAATGAAAATAATTTTCAATCAGCCGGAGCCAAAAACCGCGACCTTCTCGCAATCTTTTTCGGATCCAAAGTATTTCTATGTTTTTAAAGGATAAATAGTTAACCGTAGCCACCGGCATAAAGATAATCCGATCATGGATCACAGTGTTGAAAAAAATTTTCACGAAACGTTTTCTTTAACCGATTGTTTTATATGATTTAAGTGAAAATCATAATTAAATCGTATGGAATCAAGGTATTTACAAGCGTGTTGCAGGGTTGTTTTATGTTTGTGCAGCCGACGTGGCTCACCACAGGGAGAATAAAACATGCAACGAATCGTCTTATGCTGCGCCGCAGGCATGTCTACCAGCATGCTGGTGCAAAAAATGAAAACCGAAGCGCAAAAGCGCGCGCTGGAGATCGAGATTGAAGCGGTGCCGGTGGCGGATTTTGAACGCGTGGTCGGGGAAGCGGATATCGTACTGCTGGGGCCGCAGGTGAAATACGAACATGCGCGGCTGTCGGCGCTGGCCGCACCCCTGGGCAAGACCGTGGAGGTGATCGATATGCTGGATTACGGCACCCTGCGCGGAGACAAGGTGCTGGATAAGGCGCTGGGCCTGCTGGCTTAAACCGTCATCGGCGGACTTCCCGCCGAATAATACAATTTATCGTTCGGCTGGCGGGTTATTTGATTAATTCGCCGCGGCATCGTTTTGCCTTGAATAAGCCGGCGGGGAGGAGCGAATGGATTTGGAAACCAGCGTTATGGAGCTGTTGGTGCAGGCCGGCAGCGCGCGCAGCGCATTGCTTGCGGGCCTGCAGCAGGCGCGCGGCGGCGACTTTAACGCCGCAGAGGCGTCGTTGGCCGAAGCGCGGGCGGCGATAGGCAGAGCGCACGGCATGCAGACCGCGCTGATTGGCATCGACCAGGGCGCGGGAAAAATACCGCTCAGCCTGATCGTGGTGCATGCGCAGGATCATTTGATGAACGCCATGCTGATTCAGGACCTGGCCACCGACATGATCGAACTTTATCGCCGTTCAACATCGGGAGCGAACCATGACTAAGATAGCGGTAATCGGCGGCGGCAGCAGCTATACGCCGGAACTGGTCGAAGGGCTGATCGCCCACTACCGGGAGGTGCCTCTGAGCGAGCTGGCGCTGGTGGACGTTGAGGCCGGTCGGGAGAAGGTGACGACCATCGCCGAACTGACCGAAAGAATGCTGAAACGCAGCGGGCTGGATCAGGTGAAAGTGTCGGTGCATTTTTCGCTGGAGCCGGCGATCCGCGGCGCGCAGTTCGTATTGACGCAGCTGCGGGTCGGGCAGCTGGCGGCGCGCGCCGCCGATGAACGGCTGGGGCTGAAATACCGGCGGCTGGGGCAGGAGACCACCGGCGTTGGCGGGTTCGCCAAGGCGCTGCGCACCATTCCGGTGATGCTGGAGGTGGCGCGGGTGGTGGAGGCGGTGGCGCCGGACGCCTGGATCATCAACTTCACCAACCCGGCGGGCATTGTCACCGAGGCGGTATCCCGTTACAGCAAGGCGAAGATTATCGGCCTGTGCAACGTGCCGATCACCATGCACCATATGATAGCCAATATGCTGAAGGCGCCCTTCGATCGGGTGGACCTGCGCTTCGCCGGGCTGAACCATATGGTGTGGGTCCATCAGGTGACGCAAAACGGCGTCGACGTGACCGCCGCGGTGCTGGAGATGCTGAGCAGCGGCGAAACGCTGTCGATGAACAACATCAAGGATTTGCCCTGGCCGCCGGCGTTCCTGCAGGCGCTGGGCGCCATTCCTTGCCCTTATCACCGCTATTTCTATCAGACTGCCGACATGCTGGAAGAGGAGCTGGAAGCCGCCGCCGCGCAGGGCACCCGCGCCGAACAGGTGATGAAGGTGGAGGCGGAGCTGTTCGAACTTTATGCCGATCCGGCGCTGGATAAAAAGCCGGAGCAGCTGAGCTTGCGCGGCGGCGCCTTTTATTCCGAGGTGGCGGTGGAGCTGCTCCGCGCCATTCACAACAACAGCGGTAAAGTTATGGTGGTCAACACCCGCAACAACGGCGCCATTCAGGGGTTGCCGGATGATGCGGTGATCGAAACCAACTGCGTGATCGACGCGCAGGGGGCGCATCCGCTGAGCTTCGGGCGATTGCCGCTGGCGATGAACGGCCTGACGCAGCAGGTGAAAGACTTCGAGCGGCTGACCATCGAGGCGGCGGTGCACGGCGATCGGCAAAGCGCGCTGTTGGCGCTGGTGGTGAACCCGCTGATCGGCGGCGCCGGCATCGCCGAGCCGTTGCTGGACGAGGTGTTGAGCCTGAATCGGGATTACTTGCCGCAGTTCAACTGAGCTGCGGCGCCATAATAACAATCGCACATGATGATAGCCGGCGCGGCCGGACGGGGGGAATGATGGCGGGACTCAATAGCATTCTGGAACGTTACGTATTGCCGACGGCGCTGAAGATTGCCGGGCAAAAACATATTCTGTCGGTGCGCGACGGCATTATTTTGAATATGCCGTTCATGTTGATCGGTTCGTTCTTTTTGATTTTCGCCTACCTGCCGATCCCCAGCTACGCCGGGCTGATGAGCGAGGTGTTCGGCGCGGCCTGGCGCGACAAGCTGCTGTACCCGGTCAAGGCGACCTACGACATCATGGCGATCATTTCCAGTTTCGGCATCGCCTACCGGCTGGCGGAGAAGTACCGCGGCATGGATCCGCTCAGCACCGGCGCGGTGTCGCTGGTGGCGTTTATCATGACCATTCCTCAGCATACGCTGTTCGCCCCGGTGAAGGGCGCGGCGGAACAGATTGTCAAAGGGGTGCTGCCGATGAACTTTATCGGCAGCCAGGGGCTGTTCGTGGCGATCGTGGTGGCGCTGCTGTCGACGGAGATCTACCGTTTCGTCCACAACCGCAATCTGGTGATCAACATGCCCGAAGGGGTGCCGCCGGCGGTGGCCAAATCGTTCCTGGCGCTGATCCCCGGTTTTTGCGTGCTGGCGGTGATCCTGATACTGCGCCTGATCGTCGAGGCGACGCCGTTTGGCGACATCAACACCATGATCGCCACGCTGATCGGCATCCCGATGCATCACGTCGGCGGCACCCTGCCGGGGATGATTTTCTCGGTGATCCTGATCGGGCTGCTGTGGACGCTGGGGCTGCACGGCGACGCCATCGTGCTGGTGTTTATCCAGCCGGTGTGGCTGGCCAACATGTCGGAAAACCTGGTGGCGTTCCAGAATAACCAGCCGATCCCGCACATCATTACCCAACAGTTTTATGATTTATGGATCGCGCCCGGCGGCACCGGCGCCTTGCTGGGGCTGGTGATCTTTATGCTGATCCGCAGCCGCAGCGCGCAAATGAAGCAGCTGGGCAAAATCGCCGCGCCGGGCTGCCTGTTCAATATCAGCGAGCCGATGGTGTTCGGCATTCCGCTGGTGATGAACCCGTATTTCTTCCTGCCGTTTATTTTAACGCCGGTGGTGCTGGTGATCGTCACCTACAGCGCGATGGCCACCGGGCTGGTGACGCCGCCGGTAGGGATTGCGCTGCCGTTCACCACGCCCATTTTCATCAGCGGCTATCTGGCGACCGGCGGCCATATTTCCGGCACGGTGATTCAGGTGGTTAACTTGCTGATCTCGATGGCAATCTACTATCCGTTCTTCCGCGCCTGGGACCGGCTGAAATACCGCGAAGAGCATCAGGCGGCGCAGGCGGCGGAGCCTGCCGTCAACGCAGAAAGCCCGGTATCGTCCTAACGGCAACCTCGCGGCGGCGGCGTTCCTGCAGCGCCGCCGCCGCGTTGCACATGACTTGTTACACTATAACAACGCTAAACCATTCCTTTTCGGCAACGCCCGGCCATATTGTCTGTCTGACATCCATTAATTAAACAGCAGGTGAGGGCATGGCTCTCAACAAGCTGTGTCAGCAATCGGCTAACAAGCTACTTTTTTTGGCGGGAACGGTATCAAATAATGCAGAAATTCCGACGTTGGACCCAGTTGCAGGTCTGCTTCTTCATTGCGTTTTATCTTGGCGTATTACTCAATATCCCCATTTTCTATCGTCGCTATCAGCAGCTGCGCTATGACAATGTGTTGTCCATCAGCATTGAAGCGTTCGCCGCCTTCAGCCTGGTGTGCTTCATCATGCTGCTGATTTCCCATTTGGGGCGGCGTCTGTTCCGCATGCTGGCTACGTTGCTGGTGCTGAGCTCGGTGGCCGCCAGCTATTATATGGTGCTGTTCCATGTCGATATCGGCTACGGCATTCTGGCCGCGGTGATGACTACCGACGTCGACCTGTCCAAAGAATCGGTGGGCTGGCATTTCGTGGTGTGGATGGTGTTGGTCAGCCTGCTGCCGCTGCTGTTGATCTGGCTGGCGCCGATGGCGGAGGCCTCGCTGCGCGCCGGCAACCGCCGTACGCTGCTGAAAAAGAGCGGGATCATGCTGGCCGCCGGGCTGTGCTGCTGGCTGCCGCTGAAGCTGATGGGGCAGGTGCAGGACCAGCACGACAAAGAGAATAACCAGATGATGGCCAGCTACGGCGGCGTGGTGGCCGGCAGCTATTCGCCTTCCAACTGGTTGTCCGCGCTGGGCCTATTCACCTACAGCGCCTACACCCAGGCGGAGGACAGCCGCAATCTGTTCGACCCGGCGGCGCATTTTACCTATCAGCCGCCGAAGGACGTCGATGACCTTTATGTGGTGTTCGTGATCGGCGAAAGTGCGCGGCGTGACCATATGGGGGTTTACGGCTACCGGCGCGACAATACGCCCAACCTGGACAAAGAGGCGAATCTGGCGGTGTTGCAGGGCTACTCCTGCGATACTTCGACCAAGCTCTCCCTGCGCTGCATGTTCGTGCGCGAGGGCGGCGCCTCGGAGGCGCCGCAGCGCACGCTGAAGGAAATGAACGTTTTCTCGGTGCTGAAAAAGCAGGGCTTTTCTTCGGAGCTGTTCTCGATGCAGAGCGAGGCCTGGTTCTATAACAAGACTCAGGCGGATGACTATGCGCTGCGGGAAACCATTCAGGCGGAAAAACGCAACGCCGGCAAACCCGTCGACGACATGGCGCTGATTAACGAGCTGCAGGACTCTCTGGGCCGCCATCCGCAGGGCAAGCACCTGGTGATTCTGCACACCAAAGGCTCGCATTATATGTATACCGAACGCTACCCGCGCGCCTTCGCCCGCTATAAGCCGGAATGCCAGGGCATCGACGACGCCTGCTCCACCGAGGAGATGATCAATTCCTATGACAACAGCCTGTTGTACACCGACGCCTTCCTGGAGCAGGTGTTCAACCAGTTGCGCAGCCGCAACGCCATCGTGTTTTACGCTTCGGATCACGGTGAATCGATCTCCGAGAACCTGCATTTCCACGGCACGCCGCGCGACCACGCGCCCAAAGAGCAGCGCACCATTCCGATCATGGTCTGGGCGTCGGACAAGTTTCTCAGCCAGCCCGATCATCAGGCGGCGTTCAACCAGCTGAAGGCGCTGCAGCAGGCCAAGACGCCGGTGTTCCATGAGAAGTTGTTCGACAGCATATTGGGCTGCATTGGCTACACTTCGCCGGACGGCGGCATCGTCAAACAGCGCAACTGGTGCCAGGTTAACTGATCCGCCGCCGTTGAATAAGAAAAACCGCCGGACGGCGGTTTTTTTATTCAACGCTGACTCGGCAGCGAAACGGTCCGGATAGCGGCCATGGGGGCGTCGGTGGCCTATGGCGCTCAGCGGAATACCGGGATCGTCCCCGATGCCGTACGACGATCTCCGGCTTCCTTCAACTTCCTGCCCAGTTCAGCGATGCGGCGCTCGCCGGCTTCCAGCGCCTGCGCGGAGGTATGCACCGAGTAAGAGCCAAGATGCAGCGGGTAGGGATGCGGTACGGCCGAACCAAGGACGAATACGGCATCTTTCTTGCCGGTTGCTTCAAGCTCAATGGGCATTTCGCCCGGCTCGAACACCACCATTTCTCCCGCGCTGACCGAAGCGCCGGCACCGGCATCGAGGCTGCCCTTCGCCATTGCCAACCAGCCGACGGTATGGCCGGAAGGCGGGCGGTAAGACCAGCGTTCACCGGCCGGCAGCGTCACCAGCAGGTAGTTGATGCCTGCCGGTGCGGGCACCGGGCTTTGCGCCCCCTGGTGCTTGCCGACGATGACGTGCGCCGGCCCGTCCTGATGCATGTTTTGGGCTTCGATGTAGCAGCTTATCGACTCGCTGCCCTCGAGTTCCGCGGGCAAGGCCAGCCAAAGCTGAAAACCCTGAATGCGCGGTACGTCGGCGGCGGACAATTCCTTGCCATGCCACATGCCGCCCCCGGCATGTGACCATTCCACGCCACCGTAGGTCAGCGTGCTGGAGGTGCCGCTGGCGGGATCTGCGTAGCGGAAAGCGCCTTCGACCGGCACGGTCACAGTGGCGATGCCCGAGTGCGGATGCAGTGGCATCGCGCTCATCGCCTGCATGGTGTGCTGGTCCGCATCGAACAGGTCGAGAAACACGAAGGGCTTGACTACCTGGCCCAGATCGGAAGGACTCATCAGCCGGGTGATAGGCCCGTGGCCCTGGCCCCGCGTGCGATGCGCGATGCGCCGCATTGGGGGCTCGGCGTTACGGGCAAAAACGGTGTTCATAAGCTTTCTCCTGTCGGGTGTCGGCACGCCTGGCGCCAGTGAAGCGCTCATGGCGGCCTTTCTCGAATGGTCGTTTTGCGTCTCAGGCGCTAAGTTTCTCGACGTCGGCCACCGCCGCGTCGATGGCCGCCTTGCGGGCGTCGTCGCCCAAACCCAGCCCCTCGGCGCGTACGAAGGTCACGTCGGTGATGCCCAGAAAGCCGAAGAAGCCGCGCAGGTAGGTTTCCTGATGATCGAGGAAGGCCGCCGGGGCTCCTTCGCTGTACTGTCCGCCGCGGGTGGACGCCACTATGACCCGCTTGCCGCCGGCCAGTCCCTCAACACCGCTGGCGCTGTAACGGAAGGTTTTGCCGGCCACGGCGATCCGGTCGAGCCAGGCCTTGAGCTGCGAGGGCAGCGAGAAGTTGTACATGGGGGCGCCCACGACGACGGTGTCGGCGGCGAGGAAGTCGTTCAATAGCTTGGCGTTGCGGCTGACTGCCTGCCTGGCGGCGGCGTCCTCTGGCTCGATTCCCTGGAAGGCCAGGAACTCAGGCGTTGAGAGGTGGCCGATCGGTTCTGCGGCAAGGTCGCTGCGGACGATCTCGATGTCAGAAGCGGTTTCGCTCAACCGCTTGACGATGGCGGCCGTGAGCTGGCGGCTCACTGATTGTTCGTTCAGAATGCTGGCGTCGATATGAAGAAGTGTCATTTGCTCGGTCCTCTGGTATAAAATTGTAACCTGGACTAGCAATGTAACTACCCCATTAACCGCGTGCAATACGGCACATTAAGAGAACTCAGTATCATGAATGTAACCGGCCAACCCCATGATCTTCGAAATTCCGACTGTCAAAAGATCAGCCAGGTATTGGCCCGCGTCGGGGAAAAATGGAGCATCCTCATTATTATGCTTCTGGCCAGCGGCCCGCGCAGGTTTACGGAAATCAAGCGGGCTATCAATGGAATATCGCAAAGAATGTTGACGCTGTGCCTCCGTGGGCTTGAGCGGGACGGGCTTATCAAAAGAACGGTTTATGCGGTGATGCCGCCGCATGTGGAATATGAATTGACGCCGCTTGGACGCTCGCTCACGGAGCCTGTTATCGCGCTTGGAACCTGGGCAAATGATCATATTGCAGATATCGATGCCGCCAGAGAGGCATTTGACGCGCAGCAAGCGAGCCAAAGCAATATTCCGTCTCAATTCAAATAATTCACGCCGCGCCACCAATGAAAAAGCCACCCGCGGGTGGCTTTTTGACATCAGACGTCCTTAGTCCAGCTTGGGATGCTGGTCGATCAGCGTCTGCTTTTTCTTTTCCAGCTCGGCGATCTGCGCGTTGATATCCTCGACCTTCTGTTCGATGTTGTCGTAGGTTTCCTGCAGCAGCTCCTTGGCCTCGGCACGGTCCGAAGCGGCCGGCGTGGCGCCGCGCAGCGGTTTATTGGCGGTTTCTTTCATGTACAGCCCGGTAATCAGGCCGATCACCGCGACCACCATCAGGTAGTAGGCCGGCATGTACAGGTTGCCGGTAGATTCCACCAGCCAGGCGGCGGCCGTTGGGGTGGCGCCGGCGACCAGCACCGAGATGTTGAACGAAATCGCCAGGGCGCTGTAGCGGATGTGCGTCGGGAACATCGCCGGCAGGATGGAGGCCATCACGCCGGTGAAGCAGTTCAGCAGCACCGCCAGCACCAGCAGGCCGAGGAAGATCAGGCCGATCACGTTGCTGTTGATCAGAATGAAGCAGGGCACCGCCAGCGCCATCAGGCCGATGCTGCCGCCGATGATGAACGGCTTGCGGCCGACGCGGTCGCTGGTCAGGCCGATCACCGGCTGCACGAACAGCATGCCGATCATGATGGCGATGATGATCAGTACGCCGTGATCTTCCGAATAGTGCAGATTATGCGACAGGTAGCTCGGCATGTAGGTCAGCAACATGTAGTAGGTCACGTTGGTGGAGATCACGATGCCGACGCATACCAACAGGCTTTTCCAGTGTTTGGAGGCGATCTCTTTGAACGAGGTCTTCGGCGGGTTTTCGATGGCGTTGCGATCGTCTTTCTCCATCTTGTCCACGTGCTGCTGGAACGCCGGGGTTTCTTCCAGCGCGTGGCGCAGGTACAAACCGATCAGGCCCAGCGGCGCGGCGATGAAGAACGGAATACGCCAGCCCCAGTCGAGGAAGTTGGCTTCGCCGACGATGCTCGAGATCAGTACCACCACCCCTGCGCCCAGCACGAAGCCGGCGATGGAGCCGAAATCAAGCCAGCTGCCCATAAAGCCGCGCTTGCGGTCCGGCGAGTATTCGGCCACGAAGATAGCCGCGCCGGAGTATTCGCCGCCGACGGAGAAACCCTGCGCCAGCTTGGCCAGCAGCAGCAGGATCGGCGCCCAGATGCCGATCGAGGCGTAGGACGGGATCAGGCCGATACAGAAGGTGCTCACCGCCATGATGATGATGGTGATGGACAGGACTTTTTGGCGACCGAATTTGTCACCCATGGCGCCAAAGAACAGGCCGCCTAGCGGACGTACCAGGAAAGGCACCGAGAAGGTCGCCAGCGCGGCGATCATCTGGACGCCGGGAGAGGCGCCGGGAAAGAAGACTTGCCCAAGGGCGTAGGCTACGAAGCCGTAAACGCCGAAGTCGAACCACTCCATCGCGTTGCCCAATGCGGCCGCGGTGATCGCCTTCTTCAGCTTGCTGTCGTCGATGATGGTGATGTCATTAATGTGCATCGGTTTATGACGTTTTTTTCTTAACTTCATATAATCATCCCTTAATGAATTTTTAGTTGTTCGTGAATTCGTAATCCCCGTTCACTTTTCTGTCGCGAGCCATCAGTTTGGCTAATCATATTGTTGTTTCAGGTGGTGAGCCTCCATGATCTTCATGAGATATGGATCACAAAACAAAGTGGTTTTTACCGATATTATGTCATTTAGGTGACTAATTATTTTGCATCTATAGCTTAACGTTATATCCCGTGGCGATCAAATTTAGCAGTTTATCTTATATGTTTGCACCGAAATAGTGCTATTTTAGAATGATAATTGTGCAAATCGGCGGTTTTTTGTCTGATTGACCGTGATTGAAGTATAGGAGCCGGCGCGGCGAATGCGGGCAAAATTAATGCGTTTTCGCGCGAAGAAAAGGAACGGCCTGACGCCAGGGCCAGGCCGGTGAATCATGGCGGCGAACCGCCGAATTCCAGATAAATTTTCGCCAGGTTTTGATATTGGCTGAATCGGTTTTCATCCAGCGCCAGTTCCGCCTGTCGGCGCTGTTCCTGCGCATCCAGCCAGTCGGTGATGGCGACCGCGCCCTGTCGGTAGCGCAGCTCATTCAGCCGTTCTGATTTGCGCGCCAGCGCCAGCACCGCCCGTTGATGCGTCTCCTGCGCCATCAGCTGCGCCCGCAGCGACAGCGCGTCGTCCACGTCGGCCATCGCTTTGTACAACGACTGCTTGAACGCCAGTACCCGCTGCTCATAGTCGTTGCGGGCGATTTTGACGTCCAGGCCCATTTGCCGCCATTGGAGAAACGGCAGCGTCAGGCTGGCGCCGACGGTACCGATCGGATTGCGCAGAAACTCCAGCAGCGCGGTGCTGCTGGTGCCCAGAGAGCCGGTCAGATTAAAGGTCGGGTAATACTCGGCGCGTTTGATGTCGACGTTGGCCAGTGCGGCGCGCAGCTGCAGCTCTTTGGCGCGAATGTCCGGCCGGTTGCCCAGCACGCTGGCCGGAATACCGCCGTTGACCTGCGGCAGCGGCTGCGTCGGCAGATGAGCGGGTTCCACTACGGCATGACCCGGCGGCGCGCCCAGCAACACCGTTTGCACATTCAGCGCCTGCTGGCGTTGATGCCGCAGCGCCAGCAGGTGGTTTTCCTGAGTCAGCAGGCTGCGTTCGGCATTCACCACGTCGAGCGCCGAGATGCTGCCGGCGTGAAAGCGGGCGTTGGCCAGCCGCAGCGTGTCTCTGGCATAGGCGATGCTCTGTCGGCTGACGGCGATCTGCTGGTTGATGTAGCCGAGGCGCCAGTAGTTGTTGCTGGCGTCGCTCAGCAACGTCAGGCGGAATGCCTGCAAATCCTGCTCGCTGGCCTGGCTGGCCCACTCGGCGGCGTCGCGCTGGCGGGCAATCTTGCCCCACAGGTCGAGCTCATAGCCGGTGCTGAGGCTGGCGCTGCTGCTCTTGGTCCAGGGCGAGGATTCGGACAACGGCCTGCCGCTGCCGGCGTTCAGCGTGGCGCTGAGGCTGGGGGCGTTGCTGACGTCGACCCGTTCAGCATTCAGCCGGGCGCGGTAGAGCCGCAGCACCGCGGCGGCCAGGTCATTGTTGCCGGCCATTACCTGCCGCAGCCACCGGTCGAGCTGCGGATCGCGAAAATCGCGCCAGTCAAACGGCGGCGGAACGTCGCCGGCATCGGCATGTTGCCACTGGGCCGGATACGCGACCTGCGGCGTTTGATAATCGCTTTTCAGCGCGTTGCCGCAGCCGGCGCTGAGCAGGGCGGCGAGGCATAAAGCCAGGGGAGATAAAATTTTCATGGGTTACTCGCTGGCCAAAGAGATGACCGGATCCATCCGTGCCGCCTTGCGGGCGGGGAGATAACCGAAGATCATGCCGATTAGGGTGGAGCAGAAGAACGCGGCGGCGGCGGCCTGCCAGGAATAGATGGCGGTGAGCATGCCGCCCGCCAGCGCGGTGAACAGCGAGCCGGCGGCAAACGACAGCGCAATGCCCAGCGCGCCGCCGATCAGGCAGACCAGCACCGCCTCAATCATAAACTGCTGCATGATGTCGCCGCGCCGCGCGCCAACCGCCATGCGCACGCCGATCTCATGGGTGCGTTCGGTGACCGAGACCAGCATGATATTCATCACCCCCAGGCTGCCGATCACCAGCGAGATCGACGCCACCATCAGGATCAGCAGGCTGAGGGTCATCGAGGTTTGCTCAATTGACTTGCGGTACTGATCGCGGTTGAACAGCATGAAATCTTTCACGCCGTGGCGCTGGGTCAGCAACTGGGTGATGGCGCTGACGGCCGCCGCGTTGTCGACGTCGTCCTTCAACCGTACGCTGATGCTGCTCAGCGTCGGCTTGCCGACCATGCGATACATCACCGTGCTGTAGGGCATCCAAACGTTGATGCGGTTCGGCGCGTAGTCCTGCTTGCTTTTGACGACGCCAATCACCCGCGCCGGCACGGCACCGAGGAACACGACTTGGCCGAGCGGCTCTCCCCCCTGATCGCCGAACAACGCGCGGCGGGCATTGTCGTCGATGATCGCCTCCTGCAGCGCATTGCGGTCGTCGCGGAAGGTGGTGCCCTGCAGCAGCGTCATGCCGTTGACGCGGAAATAGTCGCGGCCGACGCCGCTGATCGAGGCGCTGGCCGATTTGCCGCGAAAGCGAATGTTGTCGGAGGCGTTCACCTCGGGGCTGACGCTGTCGACAAAGCTTTGCTTCGCCAGCGCCTCGGCGTCGGCCGGCACCAGGGTGCGGATGCTGTCGATGGCGTCGTCGAAAAAATCGCGTCCGGGGTAAATGCTGACCACGTTGGTGCCCAGCCCTTTGATGTTTTCCAGCGTGCGCCGTTTGGCGCCTTCGCCCAGCGCCACCACGGTGACCACCGCGGCGATGCCGAAGATAATGCCGGTCATGGTCAGCGCGGTGCGCAGACGGTGGGCGTTCATCGCTTTCAGCGCCATCTGCAGCGATTCGCGGGTGCGGTCGAGCAGGCTTTGCCAGCCGCTCTGCCTGCTGCGGTTTGGCGGCGGCAGCGATTCGACGCCGGTGGGGCGGCCGCCGCTGTCGGCGACGATTTCGCCGTCCCGCAGCTCGATGATGCGCTGCGCATGCTGCGCCACCTGCATGTCGTGGGTGACGATCACCACCGTGTGGCCGCGCTGGTTAAGCTCGTTGAGGATCGCCAGCACCTCTTGCCCGGACTGGGAATCCAGCGCGCCGGTCGGCTCGTCCGCCAGAATGATCTCGCCGCCGTTGATCAGCGATCGGGCGATGCTGACGCGCTGCTGCTGGCCGCCGGAAAGCTCGCCGGGTTTGTGGTGCTCGCGGCCTTCCAGCCCCAGGCGGGCAAGCAGCTCCGCCGCGCGGCGGCGACGCTGGTCGCGCCGGCGGTTGGCGTAGATCGCCGGGATCTCGACGTTGCCCAGCGCGCTGAGGTCGGGCATCAGGTGATAGCGCTGGAAGATAAAGCCGATGTGTTCCCGGCGCAGCCTGGCCAGCTCATCAGGCGGCAGCTGGGCGGCGTTCTGGCCGCCGATGCAGTAGGCGCCGCAGTCCGGCACGTCGAGGCAGCCCATGATGTTCATCAGGGTAGACTTGCCGGAGCCGGAGGCGCCGATGATCGCCACCAGTTCGCCGGCGGCGATGGTCAGGTTGATGTCCTTCAGCACCGTCAACGCCTGGCCGCCGTTGGTGTAGGTGCGGCCGATGCCGGTCAGTTCGATGATGTTGTTCACAGGAAGAAGCCGCCTTCAGCCGGTTGGGCGCTCGGCTGCGACAGCACCACGGTTTCGCCGGCCTTCAGCCCGGCGAGGATCTGGATATCGACGTTGTCGGTGATGCCGGTTTTTACCGTGCGGGTTTCCAATTGGCCATTCGGGGTCAGCACCTGAACCTGCTGCTTTTTCCCTTCGCCGGCATGCACCGCCTGGATCGGCACCAGCAGGGCGTTTTTGGCTTCTCCGAGCAGCAGCGAGACCTGCGCGGTCATGGCGATGCGCAGCCGGTTTTCCGGATTCGGCACATCCAGCAGCGCATTGTAATACACCGAGGCGTTCGAGGTGCCGGAGCCGGAGGCCGAGCTGCTGCCGGCCAGCGAATCGTCCTTCATCACCGATTCCGGCGCCAGTTCGATGGTGCGCAGCGTGGCGTCGTAGCGCCGGTCCGGTTCCGAGAAGATGGTGAAGTAGGCTTTTTGCCCGGCGGTAATGCGGGTGATGTCGGCCTCGGAGATCTGGGCCTTGATGGTCATCACGTCCAGCCGAGCCAGCTTGATGATGGTCGGCGCGCTCTGGCTGGAGTTGACCGTTTGCCCCTGCTGGGTGACGACGGCGATGACGATGCCGTCCATCGGCGCCAGGACGCGGGTATAGCTCAGGTCGACCTTTTTCTTGTCGACTTCGATCTGCGCCTGCACCAGCTTGGCGTTGAGGGACAACAGCTCGGCGCGGGCGGTGGCGAGGTTGGCCTCGGCGGACTCATAGTCCTCGCGCGAGCTGGCTTCATCGTCGAGCATCCGGCGCTGGCGCTTGAAGCGCGACTCGGCCTGCTTCAGCAGCGCCCGTTTGGCCTGCAGGTCGGCTTTAACCAGGTTGAGCGCCGCTTCGGCGGTACGCAGGTCGTTGCGCTGCGGCAGGTCGTCGATATCGGCGATCGGCTGCCCTTTGGCGACGCGGTCGCCCAGCTTCACCTTCAGCGATTTTACCTGGCCGGAAACCTGCGCCCCGACGTTGACGCGCTCTATCGCGTCGAGCCGGCCGGTGGCCAGTACGGCATTTTCGATATCGCCCAGGCGCGCCGGAGCGGTGACATAGGCCGGCAGCGGCGAACGCTGCAGAAAGAACGCCAGCGCGGCGACGAAAATAATCAGCAAGGCGGCGGCGATAAGCGCCAGGCGGCGAGAGGTGAGTTTCATTAGCAGTAGGCCCAGGTTTTCCATAACGATAAAAGCTGCAGTTCCAGTCGACCGCCATAATGGCAGCGTCAGCCTTAACTGGCGATAAACGCCCGGCGTTTTCCGCCGTGAAACGATAGTAATGATTTTTTTGCTAAATATCACGGCGCGTCATGAGTAATCCGCTGCATGCATTTTGCGCACATTGGCGTTATACTGGATAAAAACCCATGTATCGCAATCCAGCCACCGTCTAAAGCCATCATGATGCCAAATCGCCTCGAACCGGAGCTCGACATTTATCAGTATCCGGAACACCTGCGCGCCAGCCTGGAGCAGCTGCCCAGGGCGCCGGGCGTCTACCTGTTTCACGGCCAGAGCGACAGCATGCCGCTGTACATCGGCAAAAGCGTCAACGTTCGCAGCCGGGTGATGGCGCATTTCCGCGCCCGGGATGAAGCCAAACTGCTGCGTCAGACGCAGCGCATCAGCTGCATCGCCACGGCGGGAGAGCTGGGGGCGCTGCTGCTGGAGGCGCAGCTGATCAAGCGGCGGCAGCCGCTGTTCAACAAACGGCTGCGGCGTTCGAAGCAGCTGTGTTCGCTGCGTTTGAGCGAGACGCGGGTAGAGATCGTACAGGCCAAAGACATCGATTTTGCCGCTACGCCCGATTTGTACGGGCTGTTCGCCAACCGCGGCGCCGCGCAGGAAAAGCTGCGCGCCATCGCCGACCAGCACCGGCTGTGTTATGGCCGGCTGGGCATCGACAAACTGCCGGCGGGCAGGGCCTGTTTTCGCTTCAGCCTGCGCAAATGCGCCGGTGCCTGCTGCGGTGCGGAGTCTGAACTGCAGCATCGGCAGCGGCTGGCCGCCGCGCTGGAACAAACCCGCATCGCCTGCTGGCCCTATGCGGGCCGGGTGGCGCTGGAGGAGCAGGGGAACGGCCTGCGCCAGTATCACGTGATCCACAACTGGTTTTATCTGGGCTCGGTCGACAGCCTGGAGCGGGTCGATACCCTGCAGCGCGCCGCCAGCCATTTCGACAGCGACGGTTACAAGATCCTGTGCAAGCCGCTGATGGGCGGCGACTACCGGATTATTGAACTGTCCAGCTAGGATAACGCTGGTGTGCGAGTGAGATTTATCTGCAAAATCAGGCGATCCTGCTTTAGCGGCTTGAACCCACAGCATTAATATGGATAATGGCGACCCGAAGCGAAGGAACGCGCTATTAACTCAGTTGGCAGAGTGATTGGTTTTATAATGGCTTGTTTTGGCTAGAAATTGATAGACGCGGGTTCGAGTCCTGCATAGCGCGCCAGCTTCCTTTTTATCCGCCGTTAGGCTAAAGCGCACCCGGGTTGATTTGCACTATCGGCTCCTCGTTGGGATTTTCGGGTGCGCTTTACCCTAACCGCCGCTTCCCGGCCCTGCCGACGTCGATCCTTTGCTAAACTGTAAACAGGCAGGCTTGCTGCCCGGCAACAGGAGGTCGATATGTCTCAGCCCGATCAACTGCAGGAGCTATTGCAACGCGTCGCGGCGCTCGAGGCCAGAGAGCAAGCGCTGACCGCCGCTTCCAACGCCTATCAGGCGATTATCACCACCATGCTCGGCAATCTGGACAAGACCGATCGCGACCGGATTATTGCGATGATCGACCAGGCGCACGAGATTGCCTACGCCCGCGCTATCCAGCGCAGCAATGAACCGCAGAAACAAAAAATCAAACGGGCTGACGACGTTGCTCAGCGCATGTTTATGTTCGCTCAGGGCAAAACCTCCCAACCTCGCTGAGCGCTCGACTATAACAGTTCCCGGTTTTTAATTGTTTAACTGATCTACCTGGCCAAACTGTACCTATGGTAGTTTGAGGGATGATTTTTGATGGCAATAATGCTTTCAGCATAAGGTTGTAACGATGGACGCGATTAAAAGCATCTTGGTTAAAGAAATAGAACAGATTAACCGGCGCGAAGGGCGCGACGGCAAGCCGCGATTCAATGGCGAATTCGCCCGCACCCACCGTTATCTGTGTCTCGCCATGTTCGCCGGCTACTTCGCCGTGATCGGCGTGATGTACCCGGTGCCTTATATGGGGTTCTATGCTTTCCTGGCCTTTACCGCGTTCGTGCTGTTCATGTTCGCCATGCTGCTGATTGAGATCAGGCCGGTGTACCGCTTCGAAGACATCGGCGTGTTGGACCTGCGCGTCTGCTACAACGGCGAGTGGTACTTCACCCGCGAACTGTCGCCGCAGGCGGTTCAGCAGCTGTTGGATGAACCGTCGATCGGCCCGGCGTTGAAGACGCGGATGCGGGAAATCATCGCCAACAAGGGCGAAATCGACTTCTATGACGTCTATGACCTGGCGTATTCAAAAAAGCCGCAGGATGCCCAGCCGCAGGTCGCGGCGCTCAACTGAGGGTTTCCGCCCGCGCGCTTGTCGATTATACTCGGTGCTGAACCGAGGTAAGCCAGAGGACCTAGCGATGAGTGATGATATTTTCGATTTCGATATCGATGCCGAATTAGCCAAAGCGGAAGAAAAAGCGGCGGAAAAAGTAAAAGAAGTCCCTGAGATCCTCGAGGACGAGGCGGACTGCGAAGGTTGCAAGATCTGATCGCCTGCGCAGTTGAAAAACCGCTACGGCGGTTTTTTTATGCCTGGAGTAAAGCGCGGAGCAAAAAAAAAGCCCGTTTCAGGCGGGCCAACACTTTAAGTAGTATGAGGGTTTGTTGTTTATTTATTCCATGTTTGTTTAGCATACGCTCAACCTGCGGCATGAGAAGCAGCAACATTGTAACAAAATGAGCGTGATGGCCAGTGTGCGTCGCGGCCGGTTAATCCAGAACGAATCCCCAGATCAACAGCCCGGCCACGATAATCAGGCAGAGCGCCGATACCGTCACCAGTATTTTTCCCAGAATGTCCTTATCTTGTTCCTGCTGTGTCACGTTAAGCTTATCCAATTAAAAGTCTATGGACCAAATCGGCGATGCCCAAATCCAGCGCTACCACTGCCAGCACCATGATCGCCATTACCGAAAGAAATCGAGTTTTGTTGTTCATATCCCGCCTTTATTACCGCTGCGGTTGACGGTCAATATTTCATTAATGGTAAATTTATCAATGGGATATGACCGGCCTGGAATACGGTTCTATAAATAATCACAGAGATTAAGAGCCTGCGGGCCGCGATAAGTTCCCCAGGCGAGAGAAGCCGCTGCGGGCATTGGCCGCGCAGCGGGGAGGGCTGAGCCTCAGTCGGTCACTATTTTTACGCCGATTTTGCTGACCTGATTGCCTTCCATTTCGGCGATGGTCCAGGTCAGGCCGTCCCACTCCACCTGATCGCCGATCACCGGTTCGCCGCCAATCAGCTGAATGACGAACTGGCCGAGGGTCTGCTGATCGTCCATGTCCTCTTGCAAATTAAGACCGTACAGCTGCGAGATATCGCTCAGGCGGGCGTCAGACTGCAGAATAAAGTCGCCGAAGAAGCGCTCGTCGAGGGTGACGGTCGGCGCCTGGCTGAACAGTTTGCCGAGGATCGGCAAATCATGCTCGTGACCGATGACGCACAGAATATCGTTTTCACGCAGCCGGGTGCTGCCGCTGGGGTGCAACAGCTCTTTACCGCGGAACAGGGCGGCGATGCGCGTGTTGGGCGGCATTTTCAGCTCGCGCAGCGCCGCGCCGACGCACCAGTTCTCGGCCGAGAGCTGGTAGACGAATTGCTCCCACTGGTTTTCCGGATGCACGTCCAGCCCGACGCGCGAAATCGGCGTCAGCGCCGGCGGCACGATCACCTTGGCTTTTCTGGCGGCGAAGGACAGCGTGGTGCCCTGCAGCAACAGAGACACCAGCACCACGAAGAAGGCGACGTTGAAGAACAGCTGCGCATTCGGCAATCCGGCCATCATCGGGAACACCGCCAGGATCACCGGCACGGCGCCGCGCAGGCCGACCCAGGAGATAAAGCCGCGCTCGCGCAGGGTAAAACTGCGAAACGGCAGCAGACCGATAAACACCGACAGCGGGCGGGCGAACAGGATCATCCACAGCGACAGCAGCAGGGCGGGGATAGCGATCGGCAGCAGCTCGTGCGGGTTGAGCAGCAGACCCAGCACCAGGAACATGCCGATTTGGCTCAGCCACGCCAGCCCGTCGAAGGTCTGTACGATGCCGTGGCGGTTGCGGATTGGCCGGTTGCCCAGCAGCAGGCCGCACAGATACACCGCCAGAATGCCGCTGCCGTCCAGCGCGGTGGTCAGGGCAAAGATGAGTATGCCGCCGCTTACCGCCAACAGCGGATACAGGCCCTCGGCCAGCTTGATGTGGTTGATCAGCGTCAGCAGCAGCCAGCCGCCGCCGAGGCCAAATACGATGCCCATGCCGAATTGCTGCATCAGGTGCAGCGGGAACATCCAGCTGACGGTGGTTTCGCCGGCGGCGATCATCGCGATCAGGGTGATGGTGAGGAAGACCGCCATCGGATCGTTGCTGCCGGATTCGATTTCCAGCGTGGCGCTGACGCGTTCGTTCAGCCCTTTGCCGCCCAGCAGCGAAAACACCGCGGCGGCGTCGGTGGAGCCGATGATGGCGCCAATCAGCAGGCCCTGCAGCAGATCGAGATCGAACAGCCAGGCGGCCGCCATGCCGGTAAGCCCGGCGGTGATCACCACGCCGACGGTGGCGAGGGACAGCGCCGGCCACAAAGCGACGCGGAAGGAGCTGACGCGGGTGCGCATGCCGCCGTCGAGCAGGATCACCGCCAGCGCCAGGTTACTGACCAGGTAGGCGACCGGATAATTGCTGAAAACGATGCCGCCCGGGCCGTCGACGCCGGCCAGCATGCCGATCGCCAGGAATATCACCAGGATCGGGATGCCGAGGCGCGAAGAAAACGAGCTTAGCAGAATACTTGCCCCCACCAGCACGGCACCGATGACGAACAGACTGTTAATGGTGCTGGCATCCAAAATAACGTTCTCCTGAGGTTGGGCTGGGCGGCGGCGCGTAAGCGCAATGAGCCCGATGATGATAACGTGTTTAGTGGGTAAAACGCCAAGGCTGATTGATAAAACAATCTGGCATTTATTCTCGTTTGGTCAGGAAGCGATGATCAACGGCGGGGAACAGGTGGAGTTCTTGCTTTTATCTATAGTTATCAGGCTACTGTATTTTTACTTTGGCAATAATCCCGGTTTGCGGCGCCGTGGGGAAAAACCATTAAGCCCCCGCCAGGAGGCTTAATGGTTTGCTGACGGGGGGTGATTAATGGTCGAGGGATTGCAAGGCGCGCTTGATCAGCTCGGCGGCCAGCTTCCTTTCCGCCTCTGACACGCCGTCAAGATTGAGGTTGGAAAGTTCGGTTACCAGGATGCTGCGATCTTTGCCGCTGATGGAGGCGTCCAGCGCGGAGAGCAGTCTGCCGAGGATCTTCAGCAGCGTGGCGTTTTCCGGCACGGCTTCCGGCGCCGTGGTGTCTTTGTCGGTCATCAAAAATCCTCTCTGTCGTGCGGAAGGGAGATACGGCAAACGCGTTCATTTAAGCTGTCGCGCATTCCCTCAGGGTTCATTGAGCCCAATCGCTACCGTAAGGCAGGGATGTGGATTTCCACTTATGCATTGCAGTTATAACAACTCGCTGCAATATGCTCCAGCATAACTTTGCACTAACTTCCGATCGGCGGCTGAGCAATGTGTGCTGCGTATGCAAAATGAATGATACGCGCTTTAACTTTCCGGGGGATGACAGAGGAAACCCTGCAAATCATTAATGTTTGCAGGGTTAAAGGTTATTGTGGCTTGCCGGAGAACAGGAAACGCAGCAGGGGAATGCGCTTGTGCAGTTCATATAATGCGAAGGCCAGGGAGAAGACAAACAGCAGGCCCAACAGGAATCCCAGCAGGTTGCTGCTGATATAAGGCGTGATGAAAGCGCCATATATTAAGGTGAGCGGATGGTGCACCAGATATATAAACAGCGAGGCGTTTACCAGGTAAGTGATGCGCGCCGAATGGGCGTTCAGCCAGTGGTGCCCGAAAGAGAACACCAGGTTCGTCGTCAGGATGCCCAATAGGGTTTTGATCACCACTTCCAGCTCAAACATGTAGCTGCTGTCGGCCAACAGCTTCTGATTCAGCATGTAGGCGATGAACAACAGCAGCGAGCCGAGCAGCGCCAGCGGGGAGCGGCGCAGGAAAACTTCCTTAAGCCACACGTACTTGAAGGCGTAAGCGCCGAGGATGAAGAACGGCAGGTAGAACAGGGTTTCCATCACCACGAAGTTGAACAGGCCGTTGGACAATAACTGCGGCGCAAGAATTAAAATAATGCGGTGCGCGGCCGAATAGAATAAAGCATAAATAAGAAAGAGCAGTGAGATGTTTCCTAATCCGGTCATTTTATTTATTAGCGCCGGAACGCGATCTTTCTTTTGCGCCTTAATTTTTCGGAACAGGTAAAAACAGACGCAGGTCAGCAGCGAGAGGGTTAATAAAAACCACAGGTGAGAAACCAGCTCCCAAACTGTTACATTTATTTTCTGATAGAGAGAGAACGCGTCCCAGCCGTTTAATTTATCGGTGAAGTTTTTCAGCAAAAAAAACTGCGGCAGGGTGATTAGGGGGATAGAGCTCAGCAGCGGGATCGCCACCCGCTCCAGCCTGACCTTCAGCCACTGGCGGCGCTCATAGCGCTGGTACAGCATGTAGGAGAAGTAGCCGGAGATCACGAAGAACACCTGCATGCGAAAGGCGTGGATGAAATCGTTCAGCACCGTCAGGGAAAAGGACGGCGTGGTGCTGTTCACCGCCCAGGCGTGGCCGGAATAGATCAGAGAAAGATGGAACGGAACGCCGAGCAGCATCAAATAAGCCCGGATCGAATCAAGAAAGTACTCGCGTTGCTTGCTGCCGTCAGTCATAGGTTACCGCTGGTGATTTAATCGGATGATCATTAACACGCTTAATAAGTCGTCAAGGGTTAAATCGTTATCCGGAACCCTACTATACCGATTCTCATTTTTCCATAGCGTCTTGTAGCGCGGCTTGCTACGCTGGTGTTTCGTCAGCTGCTTAAACTATGAGCCACAAACATGAACCATCCATTTATCATGTTGTCGGAAAGCTGAATAATCCATTAATATGGATTTAAATGTTTTGAGCACACGAATAGGGGGGGATGTGCTAGTTAATATATTATCCGGACAACCACGCGCCGCGAGCGTACGTTGGTTAGGTGCTACCGTATTGTTCACGCTGTTTACGTCGCCGGCATGGGCTTTTTCCATCGATGATGTGGCCAAGCAGGCGCAGGATCTGGCAGGAAAAGGCTTTGAGGCGCCGAAGAGCAACCTTCCTTCTCAGTTCCGCGAGATGAAATTCGCGGACTATCAGCAGATTCAGTTCAATCACGATAAAGCCTATTGGAACAAGCTGAAAACCCCTTTCAAGCTTGAGTTCTATCATCAGGGGATGTACTTCGACACGCCGGTGAAGATCAACGAAGTGACCGCCACCAGCGTCAAAGAGATCAAGTACAACCCGGACTACTTCAATTTCGGTTCGGTGAAGCACGATCCTGAATCGGTGAAGAACCTCGGTTTCGCCGGTTTCAAGGTGCTGTATCCGATCAACAGCGCAGACAAGAACGACGAGATTATGAGCCTGCTGGGCGCGAGCTACTTCCGCGTGGTGGGTAAAGGCCAGGTATACGGGCTTTCCGCCCGCGGCCTGGCGATTGACACCGCGTTGCCGTCCGGCGAAGAGTTCCCGCGTTTCCGCGAGTTCTGGGTCGAGCGTCCGAAGCAGGGCGACAAGCACCTGGTTATCTACGCGCTGCTGGATTCTCCGCGCGCCACCGGCGCTTATCGCTTTGTGGTCTATCCGGGCCGCGACAGCACCGTGGACGTCCAGTCCAAAGTGTTCCTGCGCGACAAGGTCGGCAAATTGGGCATGGCGCCGTTGACCAGCATGTTCCTGTTCGGGCCGAGCCAGCCTTCGCCGACGCTGAACTACCGCCCGGCGCTGCATGACTCCAACGGCCTGTCGATCCACGCCGGCAACGGGGAATGGATCTGGCGTCCGCTGAATAATCCGAAGCACCTGTCCGTCAGCACCTATACCGTCGAAAATCCGAAAGGCTTCGGTCTGCTGCAGCGCGGCCGCAACTTCAAGGATTACGAAGATCTGGACGATCGTTACGATCTGCGCCCAAGCGCCTGGATCGAACCGCGCGGCGACTGGGGCAAGGGCAAGGTTGAGCTGGTGGAGATCCCGACCGCGGATGAAACCAACGACAACATCGTCGCTTTCTGGACCCCGGACGTGCTGCCGGACGCTAAAACGCCGCTGGCGCTGAGCTACCGCCTGCACTTCACCCGCGATGAAGACAAGCTGCATTCGCAGGATATCGCCTATGTCAGCCAGACCATGCGTTCCACCGGCGACGTGAAGCAGTCGAACCTGATCCGCGAGCCTGACGGCAGCGTGGCGTTCCTGGTTGACTTCGTCGGCCCGGTGCTGAAAGACCTGGACGCCAACACGCCGATCGCCTCTCAGGTCAGCATCGGCGACAACGGTGAGTTGGTGGAAAACAATGTCCGCTATAATCCAGTGACCAAAGGCTGGCGTCTGACGGTGCGTCTGAAAGTGAAAGACGACAAGAAGCCGGTAGAAATGCGCGCTGCGCTGGTCAATGGTGATAAGACCCTGTCGGAAACCTGGAGCTATCAGCTACCTGCCAATGAATAAGCCTACTCAATCTGCCCAGGATTATCTTGCGGCAATGCCTCTGACCGCCGCGCGGTCAGAGGCGCTCAAACCACAGCCGGCGGCGGATGACGCCCTGGCGCTGGAGGCGCTGCATCGTCAGATGGGCGCCGCCGACGCCAACGTCGACAGCCTGCCGGCGGATGACGTGGCGCTGGCCTCGGTCAAGACGCGTATTGAAAGCGCCTGGCCGGATGCGGTCAGCGACGACGACTTCGATACCGACCCGGAAGGGCGGACGATCCTCAAGGCGACGCCGCCGATCAAGCGCACCAGCATGTTCCCCGAAGCCTGGCGCACCAACCCGGTGGCGCGCTTCTGGGACTCGCTGCTGGGCCGCACGCCGCATAATCGCCACGCGTCCAAAGAGGAAGCGGCGGCGGAGAACCGCTGGCGCGCCGTCGGCTCCATGCGCCGCTATGTGCTGCTGGTGTTGATGCTGGTGCAGACCGGCATCGCCACCTGGTACATGAAAACCATCCTGCCGTATCAGGGATGGGCGCTGATCGACCCGCTCGCCATGCTGGATCAGGATCTGATGCAATCGGTGCTGCAGCTGCTGCCTTACGTATTGCAGACCGGCATCCTGATCCTGTTCGCCATTCTGTTCTGTTGGGTGTCCGCCGGATTCTGGACCGCGCTGATGGGCTTCCTGCAGTTGCTGATCGGCAAGGACAAATACAGCATCTCCTCCACCATCAAGGGCGATGAGCCGATCAACCCGGCGCACCGCACCGCGCTGATCATGCCCATCTGCAACGAAGACGTCGAGCGGGTGTTCGCCGGCCTGCGCGCGACCTATGAGTCCGTCGCCGCCACCGGTCAGCTGGAACACTTCGATATCTACGTGCTGAGCGACAGCTACGATCCGGATATCTGCGTGGCGGAGCAAAAGGCCTGGATGGAGCTGTGCCGCGACGTTGACGGCCACGGCCGCATCTTCTATCGCCGCCGCCGCCGCCGCGTGAAACGCAAAAGCGGCAACATCGACGACTTCTGCCGTCGTTGGGGCGGAGAGTACAGCTACATGGTGATCCTGGACGCCGACAGCGTGATGAGCGGCGAGTGCCTCACCGGGCTGGTGCGCCTGATGGAAGCCAACCCGAACGCCGGGATTATCCAGTCCGCGCCGAAGGCGTCCGGCATGGATACCCTGTACGCTCGCGTGCAGCAGTTCGCCACCCGGGTCTATGGGCCGCTGTTCACCGCCGGCCTGCATTTCTGGCAGTTGGGCGAATCGCACTACTGGGGCCACAACGCGATCATCCGCGTGAAGCCGTTTATCGAACACTGTGCGCTGGCGCCGCTGCCGGGCGAGGGCTCCTTCGCCGGCTCGATTCTGTCGCATGACTTCGTCGAGGCCGCGCTGATGCGCCGCGCCGGTTGGGGCGTCTGGATCGCCTACGACCTGCCGGGCAGCTACGAAGAACTGCCGCCTAACCTGCTGGACGAGCTGAAGCGCGACCGCCGCTGGTGCCACGGCAACCTGATGAACTTCCGCCTGTTCCTGGTGAAAGGCATGCACCCGGTGCACCGTGCGGTGTTCCTGACCGGCGTGATGTCGTATCTGTCCGCGCCGCTGTGGTTCATGTTCCTGGCGCTGTCCACCGCGCTGCAGGTGGTGCATACCCTGATGGAGCCGCAGTACTTCCTGCAGCCGCGCCAGCTGTTCCCGGTGTGGCCGCAGTGGCGGCCGGAGCTGGCGATAGCGCTGTTCTCCACCACTCTGGTGCTGCTGTTCCTGCCGAAGCTGCTGAGCATCGTGCTGATCTGGGCGAAGGGCGCGAAAGAGTACGGCGGCGCTTTCCGCCTGCTGATTTCCATGCTGATGGAAATGCTGTTCTCGGTGCTGCTGGCGCCGGTGCGCATGCTGTTCCATACCGTGTTCGTGGTCAGCGCCTTCCTCGGTTGGGAAGTGGTGTGGAATTCACCGCAGCGTGACGACGACGACACCCCGTGGGGCGAAGCGTTCAAACGCCACGGTTCGCAGATGCTGTTGGGGCTGGTGTGGGCCGGCGGCATGGCCTGGCTGGACCTGCGCTTCCTGTGGTGGCTGTCGCCGATCGTGTTCTCGCTGATCCTGTCGCCGTTCGTCTCGGTGTTGTCGAGCCGTGCAACCCTCGGCATGAAGAGCAAGCGCGCCAAGCTGTTCCTGATCCCGGAAGAATACTCGCCGCCGCGCGAACTGCTGGCGACGGAGGAGTATCTGAAGCTCAACCGCGAACGCGCTTTGGCCAACGGCTTTATGCATGCGGTGGTCAACCCGTCCTTCAATGCGCTGTCCACCGCGCTGGCGACGGCGCGGCACCATCTGCGCGCGGCGATCGAACGCAACCGCGAAGCGCGGGTGAACGAGGCGCTGGAACTGGGGCCGGAAAAACTGGTGAAGGGCAAACGCCTGGAGCTGCTGAGCGATCCGGTGGCGCTGTCGCGTCTGCACCAGCGCGTCTGGCTGCAGCCGGAAGGCGCCGCCTGGCGCGAGCACTACCGGCAGTTGCCGCATAACCCGCTGGCGCATCCGGCAGGGCAAGGCTAACCGCAGCATCCGCTGTTCCTGCGGGGAATGCGCCTGGCGCGTTCCCCGTTTTTTTTGCCCGTCGCTTACGGATTACTGACAAATCGCCGGCGTCAATCTATGGTAGAATTTGCGCGACGCGTTGTTTACTTCCTGAACAACCATGGCGAAGAGTCAATGTGGTGAAGCTCTCCTTTTTATTCCGTCTGGCCCTGTTGGCGGCCAGCCTGATGACCTTGTCCGGCTGCGGCAGCATCATCAGCCGTACCGTGCCCGGCGCCGGGCACGGCCATCAATATTATCCCGGCGTACAGTGGGATCTGCGCGATACGCCGTGGCGTTATATCACGGTGATAGACGTGCCGCTGTCGATGGTGGTGGATACCTTTATGCTGCCGTTCGACGCGCAGCATGGCCCGTATGAATAATCCGCATCAGCGGGTGGCGAATACCGCCGGCCGATAGCCTTTCTGGCCGCAACGGAAGGGCGCCAGCGCCGTCATGCCCAGCCCCTGCACCTGAGCCGCCGGCGAATGCGGGTTATCGTCGTCGATAAACAGCGCCCGACGTCAAAATCGGCGCGGGTTCGCGCCAGGACGGCGGCAAGCGGGCGCTCAGCGCTCATCCCACTCGTCGGCGGCCGCCTGACCCTCTTCGGTGTCCGGCGGCGGTTCGAGCAGGAAATCGCCTTCTTCCCATTCGTACAGGGTGTTTTCATCGATCCATTCGGCGGTGATTTCCACCTCGTCGTAATCGCCGTCAAAAATCGCCTGAGCGGCCGCGCCGCTGCGCAGCGTCAGGCACTCGACCGCCTCGCCTTCCTCTTCGAAGAATTCCGCCTGCCACATGATGTCGCCATCCAGCATCACGTATTTCTGCAGGTTGAACTGTTGCGGCACCGGCGGCTCGTCGCCATTGCCGCCTTCGGCGGTATCGATAAAGTCTTCGCGCGCTGCTTCGATGGCTTCTTCCAGGGTTGCATACAGGCTCATGTTCGCCTCCGTTGACGATGAGGGGGTAGGGGCCAGCGTCATGACAAACGTCAGAATTAATTGTTGCTTCACTGGCGCAGGATGCAAATTTTTTTGTTGTCCGTTTTGCGACGACGGTTGTCCGTTAGGCGGGCGCAGGGAAAGGCGCGGCGGGAAATAATGGCCCTAACGTTCAGCCCAGTCCCAGGAGAATTTTATGTTAATCGACCCTTCAGGCAAATATCGTCCCTTCCCGCCGGTGGCGTTGGCCGATCGGCAATGGCCGGGGCGCACCCTGCAGCAGGCGCCGCGCTGGTGTTCCAGCGATCTGCGCGACGGCAATCAGGCGCTGGCGGAGCCGATGGATAACGCCCGCAAACGCCAGTTTTATCGGCTGCTGCTGCAGTGCGGTTTTAAAGAGATTGAAGTGGCTTTTCCCTCGGCGTCGCAGACGGATTTCGATTTTGTGCGCGGGCTGATCGACGAACAGCTGATCCCGCACGACGTCAGCATTCAGGTGCTGACCCAGTCGCGGGACGATCTGATCGACCGCACCTTTGAGGCGCTGCAGGGCGTTCCGCGCGCCATCGTGCATTTGTATAACGCCACCGCCCCGATGTTTCGCGACATCGTGTTTCGCCAGGACAAGGCCGCCACCGTGGCGCTGGCGGTAAACGGCGCGCGGCGCATTCGCCGCCTGTGCGAACAGCAGCCGGAAACGGCCTGGACCTTTGAATATTCGCCGGAAACCTTCTGTTTTACCGAACTGGAGTTCGCGCTGGAAATTTGCGAAGCGGTGGCCGACGTCTGGCAGCCCGGCCCGCAGCGGCCGATGATCATCAACCTGCCGGCGACGGTGGAGGTCAGCACGCCCAACGTTTACGCCGATCAGATTGAATGGTTTTGCCGTCATTTCAGCCAGCGCGCGCAGGTGACAATCAGTGTGCATCCGCATAACGACCGCGGCACCGGGGTGGCCTGCGCCGAGCTGGCGCTGCTGGCGGGCGCCGACCGGGTGGAAGGCTGTCTGTTCGGCAACGGCGAGCGCACCGGCAACGTCGATTTGGTGACCTTGGCGCTCAATCTGTATACCCAGGGCGTGGCGCCGGGGCTGGATTTCAGCCGCTTAAAACAGGTGGTGGAGGTGGTGGAGCAATGCAATCAGCTGCCGGTGCATCCACGGCATCCCTATGCCGGTGAGCTGGTATTCACCGCGTTCTCCGGTTCTCACCAGGATGCGATCAAGAAAGGCTTCATCGCGCAGCAACAGCGGCAGGACGGGCTGTGGCAGGTGCCTTATCTGCCGCTCGATCCCGCCGACGTCGGCTGCAGCTATGAGGCGGTGATCCGGGTCAACAGCCAGTCCGGCAAAAGCGGCGCCGCCTGGTTGCTGGAGCAGAATCATGGGTTGTCGTTGCCGCGCGGGCTGCAAATCGATTTCAGCAAGCGGGTGCAACAGGCCACCGACGGCAGCGGCAAAGAGATGACCTCCGCGCAAGCATGGCGACTGTTTCGCGACAGCTATGGCCTGGTGGACCTGCCGCGGCTGCAGCTGCTGAGCTATCAAACGGAAAGCCACGGCGTCGAGGCTTACAGCTTCAGCGCCCGGGTGTTGTGGCAGGGGGAACAATTGCGGCTGTTGGGCGCCGGCAACGGGCTGCTTTCCAGCGCGGTGGATGCGCTGCGCCAGCGGTTTGGCCTGAGCCTGGCGATAGAAGACTATCATGAACATACGCTGGGGCATCAGAGCAGCAGCCGTGCGGTGGCCTATATTCGCTGCACCCTGGCGCACGGCGAGGCGGCCTATGGCGTCGGCATCGACGTCGACTCCGCCAGCGCCTCGCTGCAGGCGCTGTTCAACGTCGCCGGTCGCTATCTTGGGGCATCTTGCTGAAATATTCGCTGGGCGCTACGCCCAGCATGCGGCGAAACATGGCGCTGAAAGCGCTGGGGCTGTCGTAGCCGAGATCCAGCGCCACTTCCAGCACCGAATGCCCGGCCGCCAGCGCGTTCAGCGCCGCCAGCAGGCGGGCGCGGCGCACCCAGTCGCCAAAACGCAGGCCGGTTTCGCGCTGAAAGCGGCGCGACAGGGTGCGACCGCTAACGTTGAGATGAGCGGCCGCCTGTTCCAGCTCCCAGGGCTGCGCCAGCGTTTGCTGCATATGGCGGCACAGCGCCAGCAGGGGCGCATCGCGCGGCTCCGGCAAATGCAGCGGCAGAATGGGCAACACCCGCAGCTCATCCAGGATCAGTTCCATCACCCGCTCATCGCGGCCGCCCGGCGGATAGCCCGGCGCAATGTCCATCGCACTGATAATCAGCTCGCGCAGCAGCGGTGAGATTTGCACCACCTGACACTGCGCGGGCAGATCGGCGCGCGCCAGCGGATCGATAAACAGCGTTCTGGCCGCCACCTTGCCGGTGATGCGCAGGCTGTGCACCATTTGGGCCGGCAGCCAGACGCCGCGCCCGGGCGGGACCACCCAGCTGCCCAGCCGGGTATCGACCTGCACCACGCCGCTGAGGCTGTGGATCAGCTGCGCGCAGTTGTGATAGTGGTCGGGTTCGAAATCACCGTGCAGGTAGTCCTTGGCCAGCGGCCTGATCGTTTCGTCGGCCGGCAGGAAATCGTGAAACAGCAACATCGTCGGGCGGCCTCCGCAGGCTGGGGTAATAACGACAGCATGCCATGCGCCATGCCCCCGCACCAGCCTGTGGCGCAGGCGCGCCGCATTTCTTGTCAGGTAGTCAGCTTCCGCAGGGGGACAGGGTATATGTTGGCGCACTTTCGAAGATGTCGACGGCTATCGCGTGGTGTTGCAGCGCCAGGACTGGCCGCAGTAAAAAAGCCGGCGCATCAAGCGCCGGCTGCAGGGGACCAGCCTGGCTTCCGTCAGGCGCTGGTGAGCGGTTTCTGCTCGCTCTTGGTCTGGGTATTGGCCAGCATGCGGCGCACCGGCACGATCAGGACGATCAGCACGGCGGCGCAGATTAACAGCGCAATTGAGCAGCGGGCGAACAGGTCCGGCAGCATGTCCAACTGGTCGGCCTTGACGTGCCCGCCGATCAGGCCGGCCGCCAGGTTGCCCAGCGCGCTGGCGCAGAACCACAGGCCCATCATCTGGCCGCGCATTCTTTCCGGCGCCAGCAGGGTCATGGTGGCCAGGCCTATCGGGCTCAGGCAGAGCTCACCCAGCGTCAGCATCAGAATGCTGCCGACCAGCCACAGCGGCGATACGCCGGCGCCGCCGTTGCTCAGCACGTTCTGCGCGGCCAGCATCATCAGGCCGAAGCCGGCGGCGGCGAACAGAATGCCGATCACGAATTTGGTGATGCTACTCAGGCGCACCTTGTTGCGCGCCAGCGCCGGCCATGCCCAGCTGAATACCGGCGCCAGCAGGATGATGAACAGGGCGTTGATCGACTGGAACCAGACCGCCGGGATCTCGAAGCCACCGATCATGCGGTTGGTATAGTCGTTGGCAAACAGGTTGAACGAGGTCGGTTTCTGCTCAAACGCCGACCAGAAGAAGGCGGCGGAAACCAGCAGGATGAAGCACACCAGCAAACGCGCGCGCTCCTTGCGGCTCAGGCCGGCGAACACGAACAGGTAGATGAAGTACAGGGTGACCGACGCCGCGATCACGTACACCAGCGCGCTGGCGACCTCGACCGGGTTGATGACGATCACGCCCTGTGCGATCAGGGTGATTATCACCGCCACGCCCAGCGCCAGCGCCAGCAGCCAGGCGCCAACGCCGTTTTTCTTGGCGACCGGGCTGTTCCAGGTGGAGTCCAGGCCCACTTCGCGATCGTAGCGTTTCATCGCCGGCACCGCGAATACGCGGAAGATCACCAGCGCCACCAGCATTCCGATGCCGCCGATGCCGAAGCCCCAGTGCCAGCCGTGCGATTTAATCAGCCAGCCGGAAATCAACGGCGCAATGAACGAGCCCATGTTGATGCCCATGTAGAACAGCGAGAAGCCGCCGTCACGGCGCGCATCGCCTTTTTTGTACAGGGTGCCGACCATCACCGAGATGCAGGTCTTGAACAGGCCGGAGCCGAGCACGATGAACATCAGGCCGATAAAGAACAGGTTGTTGCCCATCACGGCGGAGAGGGCGATGGACAGGTGGCCGAGGGCGATCAGAATCGAACCGTACCACACCGCCTTGCGCTGGCCGAGCCAGTTATCCGCCAGCCAGCCGCCCGGCAGCGCGGCCAGGTACATGCTGCCGGCGAAGATGCCGACGATCGCCGAGGCGTTTTCGCGCGCCAGCCCCATGCCGCCGTCATAGACGGTGGCCGCCATAAACAGGATCAGTAACGGCCGAATGCCGTAAAACGAGAATCGCTCCCACATTTCGGTGAAAAACAGCGAGCCAAGCGGATAGGGGTGGCCGAAGAAGGTCCGGCTTTCTTGTTTGTTAACAGAGGATTGCATAACGTCTTCCCAATAAAGTGCGCCGCATTGCGGCAGCGGATACTGTGGTATGTATGTGTATTTAAGCAAGGCGATCCGCCCAATGCGGATTACCCGACAAAACCTCAGCCGCAGCGCCTGTAAACCGTGGAAAGCGCGCCGGCCATTTTTTCACTTAGCCGATGTTTTACATCTGGCGTGATATTATTTAACCATTTGATAACTGGATGATGGTTTTGTCTAGTCCCTGTATCCCATTTTTTAGATGAAAAGTCGACAAACATCTACTTTCTTGGTTTTTACGTTGGTTGCGACAGGAATATGATTGACAGCGGGTTTTATGCGCAGAAAGACAATTAACCTTTTATAAACAAAACGTTGGGATGGGATTTTTCTTAATGGAAGGAAAAGTCGCCGTCCGGAGGGAGGCATTGTTAAAAGTAGGGTAAACGGGCCATTGGCCCGTTCAAGGCAAGAAGCTGGTGATAAATTGGCCTATCGCTCTTCCTGCAGGGTGTCTTCACGCATCCGCGCCGGCCGGCGCTGCAGGCACCACCACGAATAAACGGCGTTGAACAACACCACCAGCGCGGTGACGCAAAATACCGCACGGAAGCCGTAGCTGGCGGAGACCGCCGCGCCGAGCAACGGGCCGCTGACGTTGCCCACGTCGCGGAACGACTGGTTATAGCTGAAGATGCGCCCGGCCACCTGATTGGTGCAGTTGTAAATCAGCAGCGTCTGCACCGCCGGCAGCAACGCGCCATCGGCGGCGCCCAGCAGGAAACGCAGCACGCCCAGCTGCCATGGGGTCTGGACAAAGGCCATCGGGATCAGCAGCAGCACCGATACGATCAGCATGAACACCAGGATCCGCTCGGGCCCGATGCGGTCGCCCAATTTGCCCAACCGGGGGGCGCTCATCAGCGCCGCGACGCCGGGCACCGACGCGATCAGGCCGCTGATAAACGCCAGATTGTGGGTGTCGCCGGCCAGGTCACGCACATACAGCGTCAGGATTGGCGCGATCGAACCGGTGGCGACCTGGATAATCATGGTGGTGACGAACAGGCTGAGGATCAGCTTTGGGCTTTTCAGCGACGCGAAGACCTGCCGCGCGTGCAGCATGTCTTTTTTCTGTACCGGGGTGAATTGCTCTTTAACGCACAGCAGCGTCAGCACAAAGCAGGCGAACAACACGGCGGCGGTGATATAGAACACCGGCCGCAGGCCGTACTGGTCGGCCAACAGCCCGCCGATCAGCGGGCCAATCAGCGCGCCGCTGACGCCGCCGGTGGACAGGGTACCCAGCGCCCAACCGCTGCGATTGCGCGGCACCTGGGTGGCGATCAGCGCGTTGGCGTTGGGGATAAAACCGCCGAGCAGCCCCAATACGGCGCGCAGGGCGAGAAACTGCCAGATATTCTGCGCCATGCCCATCAGCGCCATCACGATGGCCATGCCCAGCGCCGAACGCAGCAGCATCAGTTTGCGCCCGCGCCGATCCGCCAGGCCGCCCCAGAAGGGCGAGGCGATCGCCGAGAACAGGAAGGTGATGCTGAATACCAGCCCGGACCACATGTTCAGCGCCTGATGGCCGGTAACGCCCAGCGCCTCTACGTACAGCGGCAGGAACGGCATGATCAGGCTGAAGGCCGCACCGGTGAGGAAACACCCCAGCCAGGTGACGAAAAGGTTACGTTTCCAGTTAACAGGTTCTGACGCCGGAGCCATAAATTACCGCTGCTGAGAAGGTGGCGCGCTTTGCTCGCGGGCGAAGAGGAGGGCAAAGCGTGAAAGTTAGCCTGATAAGTATGCGCCTTAACGGCGGGGACGGCAATTGCAGGGCGGCATTTCGCAGGAAAATGAAATAAAGTTTTAATAATAAGTTATTAGCGGTATTCCGCGCTTAACGCGCGGAATTTATGGGTTTTTATAATCCGGCCAGGGCTTCGAACCCGGCGGCGGTGGTGGTGGCGCTGAAGTCCGTCACGTCGTAATGCGCGACGGCGTTAAACGGATCCTCGGCCAGAATGGCGTCCAGCCGCGCACGCTCAATGCCTTTGGCCAGGATCACGCCGCCGGTGCGCGGGTTCTTGCGGCCGGAGGCGACGAAGGTGCCGTCCTGGAAGTATTTCTTCAGCCAGGCGATGTGCCCGTCGAGATGGCTGTCGACTTCGCCGATAGGGCGGTGATAGGTCAGGTTTACAATGTACATAACGGCTCCCGGGTTAGCGCTGAGGGTTTTAACATCCCACCCTTGTCGCCGATTCTCAAGCCCCGCCGATCAAAAAAACCCGCCGGTCGGCGGGTTTGGGGTCAGTAGAGCGAAGGTTCGCCTTCCGGGCGGGTCTTGAAGCGGCGGTGCAGCCACATGTACTGATCCGGCGCCATCAGGATCTCTTTCTCCACCACCTTGTTCATAAAGGCGGCGGCCTCGAGTTCATTATCCAACGGGAAGTTTTCTACCGCCGGCTGCATAATCAGCTCATAACCCTTGCCTTCCGGCAGGCGGCGCGGGGTGAAAGGAATGATCGCCGGCTTGCCCATCCGCACCAGCACGTAGCTGCCGGTGGTGGTGGCCGCCTTTTCTACCGCGAACAGCGGGGCGAACACGCTGCTGCGCGGACCGTAATCATGGTCAGGCGCATACCAGATAATGTCGCCCTGTTTCAGGGCGCGGATCATGCCTTTCACGTCCTTGCGGTCCAGCATCGATTTATTGGAGCGCATGCGGCCCCAGGTTTGCAGCCAGTCCATCAGTTTGTTGTCGTGCGGCCGGTAAACGCCGATGCCCGGGTTATGGATGCCGAAGATGCGCGCGCCCAGTTCCAGCGTCAGAAAGTGCAGGCCAATCAGCAGCACGCCCTGGCGGTTGTCCCGCGCTTTTTGAATATGCTCCAGCCCGCTGACCTGGAACCAGCGCTCGATACGCCAGTTTGGCCAGAACCAGGCCATGCCGGTTTCGAACAGCCCCATGCCGACCGACTCAAAGTTTTTCACCACCAGCGCATCGCGTTCGGCCTGCGGCATTTCCGGGAAACACAACGCCAGGTTACGTTGGGCGATGGCGACCCGGCGCTTGAGAAAGCGCATCGAAAATCGTCCGAGCGAGGTGCCGAGCCGATAGATCACCGGATAAGGCAGCAACACCAACAGGTAAAGAAAACCGATACCGAACCAGGTAAGCCAGTAACGCGGATGCAGCAAAGAGCGATTGAAAGAGGGAACTTGAGTCATGTGTTCTCAGCTTGAAAGCAGTCATTTTACGATAATAACAGAGACATACCCCGGCCTGGAAATCGGAGGAGCCCAGCCGCGCAGGTCTTTTTCTGCCGTTTATTGTCCGCTATTGTGGCATTTTTCTCGCGCAACGGGAAAATTCAGCGCATTAAAACATAATTTTTAGTGATGGTTTTGCACCTGGGTATTGCCGCCGTTGCGTAAATCCACAAAAAGAATAAGACAGAACTCTGCGACATCAATATGATAGCAGAGTAATTATTTTGGAGAGAGTCATGTCGGCGTCATGGTTAAGTGCGGGCCTGTTGGTCCTGGGAGCATTGCTGGGCAGCCTTGGCGCGCATCTGCAATGCAACCCGCTGCTGGCGGTGGCCGGCGTAATGTTGCTGGCGGGGATGGTGACATCCGGTTTTACCGAGTGCGAGAGTGGGCGCTGAACGCCCACCGTTACCCGATTCAGACGTTGTTGAACAACCCTTTCAGCACGTGGGGCTCGGAACGCCAGTACTGCGGCGGGGCATTGACCTTGTCGCCTAACTTGGCCGCGGCATGCCATGGCCAGCGCGGGTCGTAGAGAATACCGCGCGCCAATGCCACCATGTCGGCCTGGCCGGTGGCGACTATCGCCTCCGCCTGTTCCGCTTCGGTAATCAAACCGACGGCGATGGTCGGCAGGCCGGTTTCCCGTTTGATCGCTTCGGCGAACGGCACCTGGTAATTGGGGCCGACCGGAATTTTTTGCCGGGGCGACAGCCCGCCGCTGGAGACGTGGATATAGTCGCAGCCCAGTTCTTTCAGCGCTTTGCTCAACGCGACAGACTGCGCCAGATCCCAGCCGCCCTCGACCCAATCGCTGGCGGAAATGCGCACGCCAACCGCCTTGCCGGGTGAAAATGCCGCCCGCACCTCGCTGAAAATCTCCAACGGCAAACGCATGCGGTTCTGCAAGGAACCGCCGTACTGGTCGCTGCGCTGGTTGGCCAGCGGCGACAGGAATTGGTGCAACAGGTAGCCGTGCGCGCCGTGCAGTTCGATCAGCTCAAACCCCAAACGGTCGGCGCGCCTGGCCGCCGCGACAAACTGTGCCTTCAGCCCGGCGATTTGCTCCAGGCTCATCGCCTGCGGGGTTTCGTCATGCGCGGCGAACGGCAGCGCAGAGGCGGACAGCGTTTGCCAGCCGCCGCTGGCCGCGCCAATTTGCGCGCCGCCTTCCCAGGGCACGGCGCAGGACGCTTTGCGCCCGGCGTGGGCCAGCTGAATGCCCAGCGGCAGGGTGGCGTGCTTTTTCACCGCCTGCACCACCTTGCCCAGCGCCTGTTCGGTCGCGTCATCCCACAGGCCGAGATCCTGGGGGGTGATGCGCCCTTCAGGCGAAACGGCGCTGGCCTCGACAATCAGCAGGCCGGCGCCGGACAGCGCCAGATGGCCGAGGTGGATGGTATGCCACTCGGTGGCCCGGCCGTTATCGGCGGAATATTGGCACATTGGCGCGATGGCGATGCGATTGGGCAAGGTGAGCGGCCCCAGGGCGATCGGGCTAAACAGCTGACTCATGACATTCTCCTGATCCGTGATAAATAAATCGATAGCGAGCTATCATTAGGCTTATCGGGATTTGTGAGCGTCGTCAAGTTTCAGCCGACGCGGGGGCACGCCTGGCTAATGCTGCGCGGCGTCGGATTTTCGGGTATCATGTGCGCCGCGCGCGGGCCAAGCGCCTGCGCGCGGTAACTCAGTCACCTCCCGAGAGACAGGAAAGTACACCATGCCAGTGTTACATAACCGAATTTCTAATGAGGAACTGAAGGCGCGCATGCTGGCCGAAACCGAGCCGCGCACCACAGTTTCTTTTTATAAATACTTCACCATCGACGACCCGAAAGCGTTTCGCGACAGCCTCTATATTCAGTTCGACCAGCTGAAGGTATTCGGCCGCATTTACGTGGCGAAAGAAGGCATCAACGCGCAGATCAGCGTGCCGCAAAACAATTTCGACGCCTTCAAGGCTGCGCTGTTCGCTTCGCATCCGGCATTGGATCAGGTGCGCCTGAATATCGCGCTGGAAGACGACGGCAAATCCTTCTGGGTGCTGCGTCTGAAAGTGCGCGACCGCATCGTGGCCGACGGCATCGATGATGAAAGCTTCAACCCGGCGAACGTGGGCGAGTATCTGCAGGCCGATCGCGTCAATCAGATGATTGACGATCCGAACACGCTGTTTGTCGATATGCGCAACCACTACGAATATGAAGTCGGCCATTTCGAGAACGCCATTGAGGTGCCTTCAGACACCTTCCGCGATCAGCTGCCGATGGCGGTGGAAATGCTGCAGGACAATAAAGACAAGAATATCGTCATGTACTGCACCGGCGGCATTCGTTGTGAAAAAGCCAGCGCCTATATGCTGCATAACGGCTTCAAAAACGTGTATCACGTAGAAGGCGGGATTATCGAGTACGCGCGCAAGGCGAAAGAGCAGGGGCTGCCGTTGAAGTTCGTCGGCAAAAACTTTGTGTTCGACGAGCGCATGGGCGAGCGGATCTCCGAGGACGTGATCGCCAATTGCCATCAGTGCGGCGCGCCTTGCGATACCCACACCAACTGCAAGAACGACGGTTGCCACCTGTTGTTTATTCAGTGCCCGAGCTGCGCCGCCAGGTTTGAAGGCTGCTGCAGCGAGATCTGCCGCGAGGAGCTGAAGCTGCCGCGCGAAGAGCAGCGCGCCCGCCGCGCCGGCCGCGAAAACGGCATTAAAATCTTCAATAAGTCGAAAGGGCTGCTGCAGACCACGATGCACATTCCGGCACCGGAAGAAGACGGCCCAGCTCGCTGAGCCTGATGAAAAGCGCGGCGATCGCCGCGCTTTTTTTATTACTTCTCGCGCACGCCTTCCACGGAAATAATCAGTTCCACGTCCTGCGACGCCGGGCCCAGATCGGTGGTGATGCCGAAGTCTTTCAGCTTGATTTTACCGTTGGCTTCAAAGCCGGCGCGGTAGCCGCCCCAAGGGTCATTGCCCTGGCCAATCAGCTTGGCGTCGAGCGTGACCGGCTTGGTAACGCCGTTCAGCGTCAGGTTGCCGACCACCGCATAGCCGTCGCCGCTCTTCTTCACTTCGGTAGATTCAAACTTGGCCTGCTTGTTTTTCTCGACGTTGAGGAATTCCGCGCTGCGCAGGTGCTTGTCGCGCTCGGCGTGGTTGGTGTCGACGCTGGCGGTGTTGATGGTGACGTTGACCTTGTCCTTGGACGGATCTTTTTCGTCGAAGGTGAAGCCGCCGTCAAAATCTTTGAAGCTGCCGTACAGCCAGCTGTAACCCAGGTGCTGGATGCGGAATTCGATAAAGGCGTGTTGCCCCTGTTTGTCGATTTTGTAGTTCGCGGCCAATGCGGAACCGGCGCTCAGCAGCAGGGCGCCTGCGGTCAGGCCCAGTACGGTCTTTTTCAACATAGCAATCTCCATAAATCCAAAGGTTAATCGGCGCTGCTACCCAGCATCCGTTTCAAAGTGACATCACGATCAACGAAGTGATGCTTAAGCGCGGCCAGCCCGTGCAGTACCGAGAGCACTACCACGGCCCAGGCCAGATAAAGGTGAATGGCGCCGGCGGTATCGGCCTGCTCCGCCATGCCGGTGACGGTGGCGGGGATGTCGAACCAGCCGAACACGCCGATCGGCTGGCCGTCGGCGGTGGAAATCAGATAGCCGCTGATCAGAATGCTGAACAGCACTACGTACAGCGCCAGATGGGCCAGAATAGCGCTGACGCGGGTAAAACGGCCATAGCTCGCCAGCGGCTTGGGCGGCGGCGACACGAAGCGCCAAATCACCCGCACCACCATGACGATAAACAGCAGGACGCCGATGCTTTTATGGATCTCGGGCGCCTGGTGATACCAGACGTCGTAATAACCCAGCGTCACCATCCACAGGCCGAGGGCGAACATGCCGTACACCGTCAGCGCCACCAGCCAGTGGATCAACACGGAAATGTGACCGAAGCGGTCGGGGGTATTTTTCCAGAGCATGCCGTTTCCTTACTTTCCTCAATTTCCGAGTGCAATGATTAAACTTTAGGAAACATAAAATCAATAATAAATTTAACTATGTTACTACTTTGAAATATTAATCAATGGTTTTGCTGAAGAAGGTAAGAGTTAATCAATTAAATCGTTGGAGTGCATATTATTTTTCTAAAAAGCTATTTTCATTAGTTGTTGAAATATCGGCTTATTATTTATTACTGTCAGCTTTTGTCATGTTACGTAAATAGTCGCGGCGGCAGCGGCGATAAGCCGCTAGCAAAGCTTGCCGATTATTTCCAGCGGCGGAAGAATAAAATCGACGTTTATCCGACCAGCGACGCTAATTTGCCAGTGGACCCTGGCGGGAGTTTGCTAACATGGCTGTATCTTGCGGCGCCATCGGAGCGGATATCTCCATGGAATGCCAAGGAAAAGTCATGGGCAAAACGCAAGTGACCGGTCGGCATGCCGCTGACGATTATCGCCCGCATCGCGCTGGAGACCGCCGAGAGCGGGCACCGGCTGGCGGTTATTCTGGGTGACGGCCGCCCGGACAAGGCGGCGCTGCCGCCGGAGTGAAAAAGATCTTGCCGTTTACGCCGGGCTGCGCGGCGTGTTGCAGCGCCGAGGCATATTGATGCAGCGGGTAAATCGCGGCCGGCGGGCGCAGCCTCAGCCTGCCGTGGCGCAATAGCTGGAACAATTGATGAAACGCCGTTTGCCATTGTACGGCGTCGGCTTGCGCATTCCATTTGCGCAGATGAAACAGCGAGGCGCGCAGCTTCAGCTCATCCACGATGCGCCGCCACTCCAACTGGTTACCGCCGAGCAGGCCGAGAGCGACAAAGTCGCCGCCGGTGCGAACCGCCCGCGCCAGCTGCAGGCCTTGCTCTCCACCTACGCAGTCAATGGCGGCCCGGGCGCCAAAACCGGCCATACCGCGCAGCTGCGGAGCCTCTATCACCCGCCAGGCGCCGGCATTCAGCAGCGTTCGCCGGTGAGCGGGATTACGCGCCACCACCGCCAGCCGAACGCCGCGCTGTGCGGCCAGCTGCGCCAGCAGCAGGCTGACGGCCGAGCCGCCGCCGTTGACCAGCAGCACTTCGCCGGGGCTTAGCGGCAGCCACTGGGTCAACAACACCCAGCAGGTCAGCGGGTTGATGTAGATCTGCGCCGCGCTGGCGTCGTCGATATCGTCCGGCACCCAGACTATTCTGTGGCGATCCAGACTAACGAAGGTTTGCCAACTGCCATCGCCCATGATCGCCAGCGCGCGTCTGCCGCTTGGCCGGCCGGTCAACGGGTCGAGCGTTTCGCCCACGCCCTCGTAACCCGGCACCTGCGGCAGGGCGATCCGATGCGCATATTGGCCGTGGATCGGGATCAGATCGGAGGGGTTGATCGGCGCATAGCGCATCTGCAGCAAGGCGCGATCGGGCCGCGGCCCGGGCAGGGCCCGATGTTCAAGTTCCAGCACCTGCGCCGGTTCACCGAAGCGGTGAAAGCTCAGGCGGGGATAGGGCGGTGGCATGGTTACAGCATAAGGAAGAAATAGAGGTCCAGCGCCAGCAGCACCAGCCACAGGCAAAGGTACAGCACCAGATGTTCGCGCACGTTGTTGACGACAGCCGCCAGTATTCTGTTTAACATTTCCAACCGCCTGAGGATAAAGTCCCCAGATTATAGTCCTTTTGCCGCCGGCTTTAATACCTTGGCAGGCCGTGGGGCTGGCTAGCGGGCAGAAAAAAGCCTGCTCTGCGGCAGGCCCGATATTATACCGCCAGCAGGCTCAGCGGCGTCGAGTTGGCCGGCGTGGCGGGCGGGTAGAAATAGCGCAGTACGTTATACAGCGAGTAAAACTCCAGGCGGTTGCGGGCGTTAATCTTTTCCGTGATATGCCGTTTATGCACGTAAACCGTATGCGAGCTGATTTGCAGCTTTTTCGCAATGCGGTAGTTGGGCATTTCCGCCATCCAATATTTCATCACCGTCAGCTCCTGCGGGCTGAACAGCGAGTGTTCGACGCTGTCGTCCAGCAACGGGAACGGATTTTCCCGCAGGCTGCGCAGGGCGAAGGGGAGAACGCTTTTGTTGAACAGGAATGCGTTATCGGCGATGCGCATTGGCGTTTCGCTGTAAGGGTAGGGCGTATCCAGATAGATGAAGGCCAACGCCGACCGACTGGCCGCCATAAATGCCTGCAGCTGTTGGTCATCTTCGCCATAACGGCAGTGATTGGTGAGGTTCACCAGGATATGGCTTGGCTGAAAGCTGGCCAGCAGCGGTATGGCGGACCCTATGCTGCGGCAGCATTTGACCGCCGCGAAACCGTTGTCAGCAAAATAGCTGGCGATACCGACCCGGGTGAAGCAGCATTCGTCCACGACTAGCAGTTTCATGGTGACGTCCTTGTTGATGGTGCTAAAACCGATAGGGGTATATCCACTGTAAAATAGGGCTTACACCCTGGGGGATCAATTCGGAAATTCGACGGGCAAATATAAGAAATTTCCGTCATCTGCTTTTTTACTTGATATTTAAAAGAGTTAGCAGATTAATGAATTGTAACTCAGGGCGCCGACTGCCCGCCGGGACCAAGGGCCGGGGCGGGACGCGCTGGAAAGACTCAGTCAAAGCGCTTCAGTGCGAACGGCGAGACGTCCACCGGTGGGGCTTTACCCTGGGCGAACAACGCGGCCACTTCACCCAACACGCTGGCGAATTTGAAGCCGTGGCCGCTGAGGCCGGTAATGACCATCAGATTATCGCACTCCGGCAGGGTGTCGATAATAAAGTCTTCGTCCGGGCTCATATCATAACTGCATGCTTCACCGTGTAAACATACGCCTACACCCGGCAGGAACTGCCGCAGGAAATCGAACACTTCGGTGCCGTCGCTGGCATAGCTGCCGAAAGGTTTCCTCTGTTCCGGCGCGTCCATCGGCTGCCCGCCGTCGTGTTTGCCCAGCTTGAGCCCGTCGTTATCCGCCGGGAAGCCGTAATAGTGGTTGCCGTCCTGCGCTTCAACGGTGAAGGCCGGAAAGCGATTATTGGTGCTGTAGCGCCCATCCGCCTGATGCCAGGAAAACACCTTGCGCAGCGGTGCTACAGGCAGCTGCGGCAGCAGGGCTTTCACCCAGGTTCCGGCGGTTACCACCGCTTTGCGGCCGCGGAAACGCCCTTCGGGGGTCACTACCTCGACGCCGCCGTCAATCGGCTCTACCGCGCTGACCGGGCAATTGAACAGCTGGCCGCAGCCGGCCTCATTGGTCAGCCTGATCAGGCTGGCCACCGCCTGATCCGAACGCAGGAAGCCGGCATCCGGCTCAAAGACGCCGACATAGCCTGCCGGCACCTTGAATTCGGGCCAGCGCTGGATAATCTGTTCGGCGCTGAGGGTTTCGGTATTCAGGCGAAATTTTTGCGCGCTCTGCTGGGCATTGCTGATGAATTCGGACTGCTGCGGCCCCAGGTTCAGTACGCCGCAGGACTGGAACAGCTCCTCACCGGTTTTTTGGATCAGGGCGTTCCACAAGGCCTGGGCGCGCAACACCAGCGGCACGTATTTTTCACCCTCACCGTAGGCGTGCCGGATAATGCGGGTGTCGCCGTGATGACTGCCGTTACGGTGCGGGGGCATGGCGCTGTCGATCATCAGCACTTTCAAGCCGGCCTGTGCGGCATAATAGCCCGCGGCTGCGCCTACTGAACCGCTGCCCACCACAATCAAGTCATATTCCACGTGCCATACCCTCTCTGTCTGATGTCGCTTTTCGCATTATGATAAAAGGTTGAGCGCCGCAATGCATCCGTTGTGCGCCATGCAGGCAAAGAAAAAGGCGCCGGAAATAATCGCGGCGCCTCAGGGGGTTGAGTTTGGTGAATTAGTGCTTTCTTCTGTCAAGGTCCTGGTAATCCGTAGCTTCGATCTTGGCGATGCCGGCCTCTAAAATATTGATTAATTGACGGGCGACATCTGTAGTTAGCCAAAGCGTTCTGTCTACTTGGGCTTCTTCGGGCGTTTGGTCTAGTGAAGACAGGTAATGAAGGCGTATCATCATGGCGTCATAAACGTCGACAGTACTGATATCCCAACCAACAAGCGGGTGTGTCTGAATTACTTCATCATTTCTGTCCATAAAGACCCCTTATTGAGTAGTAACTACCGTGAGTGACTAACGAGGATCAATGCGGCTCATCATCATGAGAGCAATTACAGTATACGCATCTGCTTTCATCGTTGGAGCATTTCCCTGCTTCTTTTGCAAAATAAATATTTATTTGAACAATTATTCTACAATTTCGTCTGCGAATGGTTGAGCGATTAAAAACGGGCGGGCTATTGGGTATCCGGCGACGGCGGGGCGCTGTGCAGGCGTTTTTCCAACTCTTCCGCCAGGTGGGCGAAATGCTTTTGCGTCTCGGCGTCGCGATTCTGGTTTTGCGATTCCAGCTTCAGGCTATGAATCAATAACTGGTTGGCTTTGTCATCCAGACCAAACGCCAGATAAGAGAATGCGACCTCCAGCACGCTCAAGCGCCTTTTTTGATCGGCAATCAGCGCCAGCAACTCGCCAAAGGTCATTGCTTCTTCGGTTTTCACCTTGTCCGGGGCCATGCTAAATACCTCCTGTTAAAACATTCAGTACAAACCAGATGCGGGCTTTATTTCAGACTAAGGTTAAGCGATGAACGGACCGGGCGCCAGAAACAAAAAAGCCGGAGAGCGACCCCCGGCAAAAACAGCATTGCAGTGTTATTCTGCGCTGAACCATTCGTCAGCGCTTTCCCAGGTTTCCTGGAGTATTTCTTCTATCAGATCCCGGTCGGTTTTGGCGCCGCCCAGAACGGAAAGCCCGTTGGCGCCGGCATAACGCACCTGAACCACGGCGCCGGGAAACTGGCGGTTCACTCGTTTGCTCAGTTCGCCGGTCAGCGCCTCGATGGCCCCCGACGGCAAGGGTTTGGTTTTATCTACAGTGACTTCAACACGCATAATTGCCCCCGAAGCGATTTACTGTGTATTTATACAGTCAACCCTTGGCGGGAGCAATAGGCAGCGTTAAAAAAAGATTGTCAGTCCTTCAGCGACCAGCTCAGGGTTTCGCCGGCCAGGAACGGAATGACCGATTCGTCGCCCAGCGCGATCTCTTGCGGCTGGGTGGTCGGCGCCCGCTGCAGCTCGATGAAGTCTTCGTTGACCGGCAGGCCATAGAAGCGCGGCCCGTTCAGCGAACAGAAGGCTTCCAGATGTTCCAGCGCGCCCAGTTGGTCAAAGACGGTGGCGTAGGCCGGTATGGCATTCGGCGCGTTGAAGACGCCGGCGCAGCCGCAGCTGGACTCTTTGCGGTGCTTGGCGTGCGGCGCCGAGTCGGTGCCGAGGAAGAAGCGGTCGGAGCCGCTGGCGACCGCTTTGCGCAGCGCTTCCTGATGGATATTGCGTTTCAGGATCGGCAGGCAGAACAGGTGCGGGCGGATGCCGCCAACCAGCATGTGGTTGCGGTTGAACATCAGGTGTTGCGGCGTGATGGTGGCGCCGAGGAAACGATTGCCTTCCTGCACGTATTGAGCAGCTTCCTGGGTGGTGATGTGCTCGAAGACGATCTTCAGCTCGGGGAACTGCTGGCGGATAGGCTCCATCACCTGGTCGATAAAGCGCGCTTCGCGGTCGAAGATATCGACGTGAGCGTCGGTCACTTCGCCGTGGATCAGCAGCGGCATGCCGATTTTCTGCATCTGTTCGAACAGCGGATAAATGCCTTTCACATCGCTCACGCCATGACTGGAGTTGGTGGTGGCATTGGCCGGGTACAGCTTGGCGGCGGTAAACACGCCCTGCTCGAAGCCGTTCACCAGCTCGGCGGCGGACAGCGAGTTGGTCAGGTAGCAGGTCATCAGCGGGGTAAAGTTATGGCCCTGCGGCACCGCGGCCAGAATGCGATCGCGGTAAGCGCGCGCAGCCTCCACGGTGGTGACTGGCGGAGCCAGATTCGGCATCACAATCGCCCGGCCAAACACCTGACTGGTATAGGGCACTACCGTTTTCAGCATCTCGTCGTCACGCAGATGGATATGCCAGTCGTCAGGGCGGCGGATTTTCAGGGCTTGAGGTTGTGCGGTCATGTTGCAGGGCTCCGGCGGTCAGAAAACGTCTAAGTAAAAGCGAATAATGGGGGTTATTCACGCCGGGGTGTAAGGATAAGCGGAAAGCGCCCGCGATGCATCTGTTTGTTGCAGGCAAGTTGAAATCAGTAGGCTGTCGGGCGCATAGTGGCAAGGATTTTAACGATCCCGGCACCCGCCCGGCGGTCGACCTTTATCATCTGGAAAGGGAGAGAGAAATGGAAGTACGCGTTATTGCCACCCTGCAGGCGAAACCCGAGTTTGCATCCGCCGTCAGCGAGGCGGTGCATGAAATTATCGAACCAAGCCGCCAGGAGCTGGGCAATCTGCAGTACGATCTGCATCGCGATCTGGAACAGCCGGGCACCTTCGTGTTTTTCGAACGCTGGGCCAGCAGCGAAGCGCTGAATAAACACAACGCCACGGCGCATTTTCAGCGGTTTGTCAGCCAGGTAGACGGCAAGCTGGACCTGCTGGATATCAAGCAGCTGAAGAAAATTGCCTGACCGCAGGTAAGAAAAAACCCGCCGAATGGCGGGTTTTTTTATCGCATGGGCTAACTTATTCGTTAACCGGCTGCGGTTTGGTGGCCGGCGCCGTCGCCTGGTTCACCGCGGCGTGACCGCCGGCGGAACCTTTACCTTCGAAGTTGAAGGAAGGGCGCTGCCAGTCGCTGTGCTTGCGTTCTTCGGGCACATAGGCTGGCGCCGGGGCCTTGGTCATCGGCGCCGTGGCGATATGCTTATACAGCGCGTTCTGCACGGTTTTCACCGGCGTTGGCTGCTGAATGACCGGCGCAGTTTCGACAACCTCCGGGGCCGCCACTTCCTGCTGTGGCGCTTCTTCCGCCACCGTTGCAACCACTTCCGCAGTTTCTTCAGCAACGGTTTCAGCTTCAGCAGCGGCGGCAGGTGCCGCTTCAACCGCCGGCTCGGCTTCGACAACCGCCGGCGCAGGCTCTACGGCCGGTTCTTCCGCCGCGACGGCGACCGGCGTTTCTTCTGCAACCGCCGGCTCAACGGCTTCCGCTTCAGGGTCTACCGCAGTTTCTTCTGTTTCTTCCACTACGGATACGGTTTCAGCTTCGACGGCGGTTTCTGCAGCGGCTGCAACCGGCTGGCTGTCGACCGCCGGCTCGACGGCTTCCGCCGCAGCCTGGGTTTCTTCCGCTTCGACCTTCGCTGGCTCGGCTACGGCAGCGATAACCGGCGCGGCAACGGCAACGGCGGCGGCTTCCGGCGCCATCACGTTGTCGGCGGCGATTTCGCTGGCTGCGGCCTGAACTTCAACTTCTTCGGCCTGTGCAGTTTGCGTGACCGGGTAGCTTACCCACACTTTGCCCGATGCCATTTCCGGCGAGGCGAAAGCCCCGGCCAGCGGCATTGGCGACTGCAGCGGATAACGCTCATCACGATAGCGGCGACGGCGCTGACCGCTGACGCGCAGGTGGCGCGGTGAGCGCCGTGAGCGGCGCGGCATGCCGTTTTCGCCATTAGCGCGTTCGCCCTGCGCATCGTCTTCGGACGGAGCGGCTACGGTTTCCGGCAGCAGTTTCACGCCGTCTTCGGCGCTTGCCGGCTGAACGTCTTCGATTTTGGCGATCGGCGCTTTTGGCGCCAGCAGTTCTTCCGCTGCGCGATGCAGTTCTTCTTCGGCTTCGGCGGACAGCACGCGGACTTTCTGCGTCAGAGGGCGGCGCTGGCGACGCTGCATGTTCTGCTGACGCTCTTCCTGCTCCTCATCGCTTTCAACTACAGCCTCAACGCTTTCCAGCGCTTTCACTTCCTGCTGAGCCTGACGCTTCTCTTCCTGGCGGCGGCGCTGACGTTCCGCGCGTTGCTCACGGCGCTGCTGCTGTTCTTCACGCTGCGCTTTAGCGGCTTCTTCCGACACGGCCTCTTCGACAACCGGCGCATTTTGTTGCTGGTTGCGGCGGTTGCGGCGCTGCTCTTCGCGAGACTCGCGGTTTTCGCGGCCTTCGCGGTTGTCGCGCGGCTCGCGATTTTCACGGTTGTCGCGTTCGCCGCGGCCTTCACCGCGCTCTTTGCGCTCGCCGCGTTCCGGACGATCGTTGCGTTCGCTACGCTCACCGCGCTCGCCGCGTTCTTTACGGCCGGTACCCTGACGGCGCTGGCCGCGACGATCCTGGCGACGGTTTTCGCCGGTGCTTTCCGCCTTCGGCGCTTCAACCGGTTTGGCTTCGACGACGGCAGGTTGTTCTTCGGCGGCAAACAGCGCTTTCAGACCGCCGAACAGACGGCCGAACAGGCCCGGCTTGGCGGCGACCACGGCTGCAGGTTTGGCGGCGGCGGCGGGTTGGGCAACGGCCGGCTCTTCGGACGGCGGCGGTGCGTCAGCGGCCAGAGAGAAGGACGCCAAGGCTGGCTGTTCCGGGCGCTTGCGCTCCATCGGCGCATCTTCCAGCGGCTGAGCCATCTCTTCTTCATGCAGCTTCGGCAGCAGGTAGCTGAGCGTTGGGGTTTCTTCGCCCTTGCGCACGCGCAGCACCGAGTAGTGCGGGGTTTGCATTTGATCGTTCGGCACGATGACCGCTTTCACGCCACCCTGGCGTTTTTCGATCGCGCTAACCGATTCGCGCTTTTCGTTCAGCAGGTAAGAAGCAACCTGAACCGGCACGATGGCGTGAACTTCTTTGGTGTTTTCCTTCAGCGCTTCTTCTTCAATCAGACGCAGAATGGACAACGCCAGCGATTCGTTATCACGAATGGTGCCGGTGCCGTTACAGCGCGGGCAGACGTGATGGCTGGATTCGCCGAGCGACGGGCTGAGGCGCTGACGCGACATCTCGAGCAGGCCGAAGCGGGAAATGCGGCCGATCTGGATGCGCGCGCGGTCCTGACGCACGGCGTCGCGCAGGCGGTTTTCAACTTCACGCTGGTGGCGCACCGGGGTCATGTCGATAAAGTCGATAACGATCAGGCCGCCGAGGTCGCGCAGGCGCAGCTGGCGGGCGATCTCGTCCGCCGCTTCCAGGTTGGTGTTGAACGCCGTTTCTTCGATATCGCCGCCGCGAGTCGCGCGGGCGGAGTTGATGTCGATGGCGGTCAGCGCTTCGGTGCTGTCGATGACAATCGAACCGCCGGAAGGCAGACGCACTTCACGCTGGAAGGCGGATTCGATTTGCGATTCGATCTGGTAATGGCTGAACAACGGGATTTCACCGCTGTACAATTTGATTTTGCTGCTGAAATCCGGGCGGCCCAGCGCAGCGATGTGCTCTTTGGCCAGATCGAGAACCTTCGGGTTGTCGATCAGGATTTCGCCGATGTCCGGGCGCAGGTAATCGCGGAATGCGCGCACGATGACGTTGCTTTCCTGGTGGATCAGGAACGGAGCAGGGCGGCCTTCGGCGGCCTTCTTGATCGCTTCCCAGTGCTTCAGGCGGAAGGACAGATCCCACTGCAGCGCATCGGCGGATTTACCGACGCCCGCGGTGCGAACGATCAGGCCCATGCCGTCCGGCAGTTGCAGAGAGGAAAGCGCCTCTTTCAGTTCGGTGCGGTCGTCACCCTCGATGCGGCGGGAAATGCCGCCGGCGCGCGGGTTGTTCGGCATCAGCACCAGGTAACTGCCGGCCAGGCTGATGAAGGTGGTCAAGGCGGCGCCTTTGTTGCCACGTTCTTCTTTGTCTACCTGAACGATGACTTCCTGGCCTTCGCGCAGCACATCTTTGATGTTCGGGCGGCCATGGGAAGAATAGTTACTTGGGAAGTATTCGCGGGCGATTTCTTTAAGAGGGAGGAAACCATGTCGTTCTGCGCCGTAGTCCACGAACGCTGCTTCAAGACTTGGTTCAATGCGGGTGATTTTGCCTTTGTAAATATTCGCTTTTTTCTGTTCATGACCCGGACTTTCAATATCCAAATCATACAGCCGCTGTCCATCTACGAGGGCAACACGCAACTCTTCCTGCTGAGTTGCGTTAATCAACATTCTTTTCATCTTAACTTACTCGTTATTTTTACATTATCGACAAAGCTGCGGGCAAAATAACCTCATGGCCGGATTAAAACCGAAAACCCCGTGTCTTCTCGCAAAGCCGTCAACCTCACGGTTGTCGCCTGCATAGGGGCGCATTATCTCGGTAAGCCTGTATTTCTTTGTGAAAGACAGCACTTTTACTAGGGGAATAGCCTCTGATTTACGTCGACAGATCTGATTCCATTTGCCGGCCAAGCTGCAACCCGCAGCCCGCTAATTGTTTGATTTCGCATTACGTCTTACGCCATTGCTGCGTTTTTGCGCGATCAGACAAATTTTATAATTCCACCGTTTTCCCTGTTTAACGAGAATCAACGCGGAAAGTAACTGCATTATTCCACTGCTGATACCGTTATAGCAAGGTGACTTTTCCTTAACTGCGGTAGAAATCGCAAACGTTCAAACCGGCTTGCTGCCTTATTGTCCGCTGGGGTTTCGCCCGCCGTCAGAGAGACAGTTAAGCACAGAAAAAGATGTGGCGCTATTAACGCGCTCTATTTAGAATCCCGGTCCATGAAAACGAACAATCCGGCAGTACAATTAATCACGATTTCTGACGACGAAGCCGGTCAGAGAATCGACAACTTTCTGCTCGCTCGCCTGAAAGGCGTGCCGAAGAGCATGATTTATCGCATCGTGCGCAAAGGCGAGGTGCGGGTAAATAAAGGACGCATCAAGGCGGAATACAAGCTGGCGGCGGGCGACGTGGTGCGCGTGCCGCCGGTGCGGGTGGCCGAGCGCGAAGAGGCGCCGGTCTCCGCCAAGCTCGATAAGGTGGCGGCGCTGGCCGACTGCATTCTGTATGAAGACGATCACCTGCTGATCCTCAACAAGCCCTCGGGCACGGCGGTACACGGCGGCAGCGGCCTGAGTTTCGGCGTGATCGAAGGGCTGCGCGCGCTGCGCCCCGAAGCGCGCTTCCTGGAGCTGGTGCACCGGCTGGATCGCGATACCTCCGGCGTGCTGCTGGTGGCGAAGAAGCGTTCCGCGCTGCGCTCGCTGCACGAACAGCTGCGGATGAAGGGGATACAGAAGGACTACCTGGCGCTGGTGCGCGGCCAGTGGCAATCCCACTGCAAGGCGGTGCAGGCGCCGCTGCTGAAAAACATTTTGCAGAGCGGCGAGCGCATCGTGCGCGTCAACAGCGAAGGCAAACCGTCGGAAACCCGCTTCAAGGTGGAAGAGCGCTATGAATTCGCCACGCTGGTCAAGGCCAGCCCGATCACCGGGCGCACCCACCAGATCCGCGTGCATACGCTGCACGCCGGGCATCCGATCGCCTTCGACGATCGCTATGGCGATCGCGAATTCGACCGGCAGTTGGCGAGCACCGGCCTGAAACGCCTGTTCCTGCACGCCGCGGCGCTGCGTTTTGAACATCCGTCCACCGGCGAAACCCTGCGCGTCGAGGCGCCGATGGATGAAGAACTGCGCCATTGCCTGCAGGTATTGCGCCGGCAGGCGGTTAAATAAGCCAGACTACTAGCTCAGCGGGTTGATGCCTTCGGCCCGCAGCATGTCCAGCAACGCGATCAACGGCAGGCCGATCAACGCATTCGGGTCGCGCCCTTCCAGTTTCTCGAACAACGCAATGCCCAATCCTTCGCTCTTGAAGCTGCCCGCGCAGTTCAGCGGCTGTTCCAGGCGCACATAGGCGTCGATTTCCGCCTCGCTCAGCGTGCGGAAGTGCACGTGGAACGGCTCGCACAGCGCCTGCAGATGTCGGCTGCGGCCGTTGTACAGCGCCAGGCCGGTATAAAAGGTGAGGGTCTGGCCGCTGGCCCGGCGCAATTGCGCCCGGGCGTTTTCATCGCTGTGCGGCTTGCCGGTGATTTTGCCGTCGATCACGCAGACCTGGTCGGAGCCGATGATCAGGTGGTCGGGATAGGCGATGGCCAGCGCCTGGGCCTTGGCCGCCGCCAGCCGCAGCACCAGCGCCTCGGCGGTTTCATCGGCCAGCGGGGTTTCGTCCACCTCCGGCGCGGCGCAGGCGAAGGGCAGTTGCAGCTTCTCCAGCAGCATTTTCCGGTAGGGTGAAGTCGAGGCTAACAGCAATCTCTGCATAATTTTTTTCGCAAACCATGGCGTAAATAGGTAGGGCATTTTAAACTGTCGGCCGCTGTGGAAGCGAATATTGGTGAAAGGTGCCGTTTTACGGCCTTTTTCTTTGACTCTACGTCGTTACAAAGTTAATATGCGCGCCCTATGCAAAAGGTAAAATTACCCTTGACCATTGATGCGGTACGTACCGCTCAGCGACGCCTGGATTATGCAGGTGTCTATACCCCTGAGCAGGTTACACGTGTCGCCGCCTCCGTGGTCAGTGTGGACAGCGATGTCGATGCGTCGTTGTCGTTTAATATCGACAACCAACGCCTCGCGGTGATAACAGGGCATGCGGACGTCGCGGTAACGCTGATGTGCCAACGCTGTGGTGTCCCGTTCGAGCATCATGTTCACACAACATATTGTTTTAGCCCGGTCGTCAATGATGAGCAGGCTGAGGCATTACCGGAAGCGTACGAACCGATCGAAGTCGACGAATTTGGCGAAGTCGATCTGTTGGCAATGATTGAAGACGAAATTATTCTTTCACTGCCTGTCGTTCCGGTACATGAATCTGAACACTGTGAAGTGTCCGAAGCGGACATGGTATTTGGCAAACTGCCTGCAGAGGCGGAGAAACCGAATCCGTTTGCCGTATTAGCCAGTTTAAAGCGTAAGTAATTGAGGAGTAAGGTCCATGGCCGTACAACAGAATAAACCAACCCGTTCCAAACGTGGCATGCGTCGTTCACACGATGCGCTGACCACCACCACTTTGTCTGTAGATGCGACTTCTGGTGAAACTCATCGTCGTCACCACATCACTGCCGACGGTTTCTACCGCGGTCGCAAGGTTATCGGCTAAGTAGCGGTACCTTGACTCGTCTAACCCTGGCGTTAGATGCAATGGGCGGGGACTTCGGTCCCTGCGTCACAGTGCCTGCTTCATTGCAGGCACTGGCCTCTAATTTACAGCTTCATCTCCTGCTGGTCGGCGATCCCGACACCCTCTCTCCCTTGCTTGCCAAAGCCGATCCTCTTCTTCTGGAGCGTCTGCAAGTCGTGCCCGCCGAGTCAGTGATTGCCGGCGACGCCAAACCTTCACAAGCGATACGCGCCAGCCGCGGCACCTCGATGCGCGTTGCGCTGGAACTGATCAACAGCGGCCGGGCGCAGGGCTGCGTCAGCGCCGGCAATACCGGCGCGCTGATGGGGCTGGCGAAGCTGCTGATCAAACCGCTGGAAGGCATTGAACGCCCGGCGCTGATGACGGTGATCCCGAATCAGCTGCGCAGCAAAACCGTGGTGCTGGATCTGGGCGCCAACGTCGAGTGCGACAGCACCATGCTGGTGCAGTTTGCGGTGATGGGCGCGGTGATGGCGGAAGAGGTGGTCGGCATTGCGCAACCCCGTGTGGCGCTGCTGAATATTGGTGAAGAAGAGACCAAAGGCCTGGATAATATCCGCGAAGCGGCCGCCGCGCTAAAAAATACTCCGGCAATCAACTATATTGGTTATCTGGAAGGCAACGATCTGCTCACCGGTAAAACCGATGTGCTGGTCTGCGACGGCTTTGTGGGTAACGTCACCCTGAAGACCATGGAAGGGGTGGTAAGAGTGTTCTTATCGCTGCTGAAATCGTCCGGAGACGGCGGCAAGCAGGCGTGGTGGTTAAAATTGTTGGGCCGTTGGCTGCAAAAACGGGTGGCGAAGCGCTTCGGCCACCTGAACCCCGACCAGTATAATGGCGCATGTCTGTTAGGATTGCGCAGCACCGTAATCAAGAGCCACGGCGCTGCGAACCCTCACGCGTTTGCAGTCGCAATCGAACAGGCTGTGCAGGCGGTGCAGCGGCAAGTCCCCGAAAGGATTGCTGCGCGCCTTGAGGCTGTATTACCTAAGAGTGACTGATCGTACATGTATACAAAGATTCTCGGTACGGGGAGTTATTTACCCGTACAAGTGCGCACCAATGCTGATCTTGAAAAAATGGTGGATACCTCCGACGAGTGGATCGTCACGCGTACCGGTATCCGTGAACGCCGCATCGCCGCCGCTGATGAAACCGTAGCGACGATGGGCTTCCATGCGGCTGAAAAAGCGCTGGAAATGGCGGGTGTGGCTAAAGAAGACGTCGGGCTGATCGTGGTGGCGACCACCACCTCGACTCACGCATTCCCGAGCGCCGCTTGCCAGGTGCAGCAGATGCTGGGCATCAAGGACTGCGCGGCGTTCGATCTGGCTGCGGCCTGCGCCGGTTTTACCTATGCGCTCAGCGTGGCCGATCAGTACGTGAAAAACGGCGCGGTGAAGCATGCGCTGGTGATCGGCGCGGACGTGCTGTCGCGCACCCTGGATCCGGAAGATCGCGGCACCATCATCCTGTTTGGTGACGGCGCGGGCGCGGTGCTGCTGGGCGCTTCGGAAGAGCCGGGCATCATGTCCACGCATCTGCACGCCGACGGCAGCTACGGCGGCCTGCTGACGCTGCCGTTCAAGGATCGTCAGGATCGGGACAAGCCGGCCTATGTCACCATGGCGGGCAACGAAGTCTTCAAGGTTGCGGTTACCGAACTGGCGCACATCGTTGATGAAACGCTGCAGGCCAACAACATGGAACGCAGCGCGCTGGACTGGCTGGTGCCGCATCAGGCCAACCTGCGCATTATCAGCGCAACGGCCAAAAAATTGGGCATGGGCATGGATAAAGTGGTGGTGACGCTCGATCGTCACGGCAACACCTCTGCCGCCTCTGTTCCTGCCGCGCTCGATGAAGCGGTGCGCGACGGGCGAATTCAGCGCGGCCATCTGGTGCTGCTGGAAGCCTTCGGCGGCGGCTTTACCTGGGGCTCGGCGCTGGTTCGTTTCTGATTTGACAGGAAGAAAAAATGACGCAATTTGCTTTTGTATTCCCTGGTCAGGGGTCGCAGACCCTTGGCATGCTGGCCGAGCTGGCCGCACAGTTCCCGATCGTCGAAGAAACCTTCGGCGAAGCTTCCGCCGCCCTGGGTTACGACCTGTGGCAGCTGGTGCAGCAAGGCCCGGCGGAAGAGCTGAACAAAACCTGGCAGACGCAGCCGGCGTTGCTGGCCGCCTCGGTGGCGATCTTCCGCGTCTGGCAGCAGCAGGGCGGTAAAGCCCCGGCGCTGATGGCCGGCCATAGCCTGGGCGAATACTCGGCGCTGGTGTGCGCCGGCGTGCTGGACTTCAAGGCGGCGATCCGCCTGGTCGAACTGCGCGGCAAGTTGATGCAGGAAGCGGTGCCGGAAGGCACCGGCGCGATGTACGCCATTATCGGCCTGGACAACGCCGCCATCGCCAAGGCGTGCGAAGAGTCGGCTCAGGGGCAGGTGGTTTCTCCGGTCAACTTCAACTCGCCGGGCCAGGTCGTCATCGCCGGCAACAAAGAAGCGGTTGAGCGTGCAGGCGCCGCCTGTAAAGCCGCCGGCGCCAAACGTGCGCTGCCGCTGCCGGTGAGCGTGCCTTCGCACTGCGCGCTGATGAAGCCGGCCGCCGACAAGCTGGCCGTGGCGCTGCAGGACGTCGCCTTCAGCGCGCCGCAGGTGCCGGTGGTGAATAACGTCGACGTGCGCACCGAAACCGATCCTGAAGCGATCCGCAGCGCGCTGGTGCGCCAGCTGTACAGCCCGGTGCGCTGGACCGAGAGCGTAGAATTTATCGCAGCACAGGGAGTGACGTCGCTGCTGGAAGTTGGCCCGGGCAAGGTTCTGACCGGTCTGACTAAACGTATTGTTGACACCCTGACGGCGGCGGCGGTAAATGACGCTGCCAGCCTGTCTGCGGCGCTTGAACAATAAAGAGGAAAATGATGAGCTTCGAAGGTAAAGTTGTTCTGGTCACCGGCGCCAGCCGCGGGATTGGCCGGGCTATTGCAGAAACGTTTGTGGCACGCGGCGCCAAAGTGATCGGTACCGCGACCAGCGAGAGCGGCGCTGAGGCTATCAGCAGCTACCTGGGCGCAAACGGCAAAGGGTTTATGTTGAACGTTGTCGATGCGCAATCTATCGACAGCGTGCTGGCATCTATTCGTGCTGAATTTGGCGAAATCGACATTTTAGTGAATAATGCCGGTATTACGCGTGATAACCTGCTGATGCGTATGAAGGACGATGAGTGGCAGGATATCCTGGACACCAACCTGACTTCCGTATTCCGTCTGTCAAAAGCGGTAATGCGCGCTATGATGAAAAAGCGGTTTGGCCGTATCATCACCATCGGTTCCGTTGTCGGCACCATGGGTAACGCAGGGCAGGCTAACTACGCGGCGGCTAAAGCCGGTCTGATTGGTTTTAGCAAGTCTTTGGCACGTGAAGTCGCTTCGCGTGGCATTACGGTCAACGTCGTGGCACCTGGCTTTATTGAGACGGACATGACACGGGCGTTGACAGATGATCAACGTGCAGGCATTTTGTCATCAGTTCCAGCCAACCGGCTGGGCGATGCTAAAGAAATCGCCAGCGCTGTTGCATTTTTAGCCTCTGATGAGGCTGGCTACATCACCGGTGAAACGTTACATGTCAATGGCGGCATGTACATGATTTAAAAAATGCGAAAACTATTTGCGTTATTTGGGGTAAAAACCGCAAAATAGCGTAAAATCGTGGTTTGACCAGCCGGGATTTAGTTGCATCTTTTTCAACATTTTATACACTACGAAAACCATCGCGAAAGCGAGTTTTGATAGGAAATTTAAGAGTATGAGCACTATCGAAGAACGCGTTAAGAAAATCATTGTTGAGCAACTGGGTGTTAAACAGGAAGAAGTTTTAAATAACGCTTCTTTCGTTGAAGATCTGGGCGCTGATTCTCTTGACACCGTTGAGCTGGTAATGGCACTGGAAGAAGAATTCGACACTGAGATTCCAGACGAAGAAGCTGAGAAGATCACTACTGTTCAGGCAGCTATTGATTTCATCAACGCTAGCCAGCAGTAAGAGAACATATCTAGGCGGTCACTCGACCGCCTAAGTTTTTTCTATCCCTAGTGTCATATTTTTCCCTCCTTGGAGGACAAACGTGTCTAAGCGTCGAGTAGTTGTGACCGGACTGGGCATGTTGTCTCCTGTCGGCAATACGGTAGAGTCCACATGGAACGCTCTTCTTGCCGGTCAGAGTGGCATCAGCCTGATCGACCATTTCGATACCACTGCCTATGCGACCAAGTTTGCTGGCCTGGTAAAGAACTTTGATTCAGAGGATTTCATCTCGCGCAAAGATGCGCGCAAGATGGACGCCTTTATCCAGTACGGTATCGCTGCCGGCATGCAAGCCATGCAGGATGCGGGGCTGGACATCACCGAGGCTAACGCCAGCCGCATTGGGGCCGCTATCGGTTCCGGCATTGGCGGCCTGGGTTTGATCGAAGAAAACCACAGTTCACTGGTTAACGGTGGCCCACGGAAAATCAGTCCGTTCTTCGTGCCATCCACCATCGTGAACATGATTGCAGGCCACCTGACAATCATGTACGGCATGCGTGGCCCAAGCATCTCCATCGCCACCGCCTGTACCTCAGGTGTGCATAACATCGGCCATGCGGCGCGCATCATTGCTTACAATGACGCAGACGTGATGCTGGCCGGCGGGGCAGAGAAAGCCAGCACCCCATTGGGCGTCGGCGGCTTCGGCGCAGCGCGCGCGCTGTCTACCCGCAATGAAAACCCGCAGGCGGCCAGCCGCCCCTGGGACAAAGACCGCGACGGCTTCGTGCTGGGCGACGGCGCCGGCATGATGGTGCTGGAAGAGTACGAGCACGCCAAGAAACGCGGCGCGAAGATCTACGCCGAAGTGGTCGGTTTTGGTATGAGCAGCGATGCCTACCACATGACCTCACCGCCGGAAAACGGCGCAGGCGCTGCGCTGGCGATGGAAAATGCGCTGCTTGACGCTGGTGTGACCACGTCACAAATAGGCTACATCAACGCGCACGGCACCTCTACGCCGGCCGGTGACCAGGCCGAGGCGCAGGCGGTGAAATCGGTATTCGGCAGCGATGCGCAACGCGTGATGGTCAGTTCGACCAAATCGATGACCGGCCACCTGTTGGGTGCGGCGGGCGCGATTGAATCGATCTTCACCGTGCTGGCGCTGCGCGATCAGGCGGTACCGCCGACCATCAACCTGGATAACCCGGATGAAGGTTGCGATTTGGACTTCGTTCCGCATGAAGCGCGCCAGGTGAGTGATTTGCAGTACACGCTGTGTAACTCCTTCGGTTTCGGCGGCACCAACGGTTCCCTGATCTTCCGCAGAGTGTAATAACCTCTGTGCAGGTCGGCAGAAAAGCCCGGTTTTTAACCGGGCTTTTTTTATGCCCGAATTTTTTCCGCCGCCGCAGATTTAGCACTTTTTTGCTCGAAAATTAATGCGATAGGCTTTACTGACGCCATGCGCTCCGGCGCAAAGTCGGAGCAAACCTAAGGTGATGCGAGCGGGCGAGAGGCTATGTTAAGCGGAAAACGTGCGCTGAATGCGCGTTCCATTTGGGATACCATGCGTTTTGTGCGTTCAGGCGCCTGTCGATAACGGCGCAGCCACGATGATATTGCGGAGGAGCTATGTACTGGATTAACGGGCAGCGACACGCCGCCCTGGCGCCGAGCGACCGAGGTTTGCAGTTTGGCGACGGCTGCTTTACTACCGCCCGGGTTCGGGACGGCAAGGTCGACCTGTTGCCCTGGCACATCGAACGTATGCAGCAGGCGGCGCAGCGGCTGATGCTGCCCGCCACCGACTGGGCGGCCTTCGAAGCGGAGATGGCGCAGGCGGCAGAATCTATCCCGCTGGGCGTGGTCAAAGCGATACTGACGCGCGGCAGCGGTGGGCGCGGCTACAGCCCGGCGGGGTGCGAAAACCCCACGCGCATCGTCGCGCGCAGCGGCTATCCCGCGCACTACCTGCAGTGGCGCGAGCAGGGCATCAGCCTGGCGCTCAGCCCGGTGCCGCTGGCGCGCAATCCGCTGCTGGCGGGCCTGAAGCACCTTAACCGGCTGGAGCAGGTGCTGATCCGCGCGCATCTTGACCAGACGGCCGCCGACGAGGCGCTGGTGCTTGACACTGCCGGTATGCTGGTGGAATGCTGTGCGGCTAATTTGTTCTGGCGCAAGGGGAAAGCGGTGTTTACGCCGGACCTGAGTCAGGCGGGCGTCGCCGGGTTGATGCGGCGGCGGGTGATCGCGCTGTTGGCGGGCACCGAATACCGCCTGCACTGCGTCAGTGAGCCGCTGGATACGCTGGCCGACGCCGATGAAGTGCTGGTAAGCAATGCGTTGATGCCGTTGCTGCCGGTAAATATTGCGCAATCATGGCGTTATCATTCGCGGCAACTGTATGATTTTTTACGTCCACACTGTTAACCATGGCTGATTGATGAAGAAAAGAAAGCTGAAGATCCTGTCCCTTATTGTTGTTCTGGCATTGGCCCTGCTGTTCTGGGGTTACCAGAAGGTCGAACGCTTTGCCGATACGCCGTTGGCCATTCAGCAGGAAGCGATATTCAAACTGCCGGCCGGGACCGGGCGCGTGGCGCTGGAAGGCTTGCTGGTGCGCGACAAACTGATCCGCAACGGCAAATGGTTCCCATGGCTGCTGCGGGTGGAGCCGGAGCTGGCGGAATTCAAGGCCGGCACCTACCGCTTTACGCCGGGCATGACGGTGCGGCAAATGCTGAAGCTGCTGGCCAGCGGCAAAGAGGCGCAATTCAGCGCGCGCTTTATCGAAGGTTCGCGGCTGCGCGACTGGCTGCAGGTGCTGCAGCAGTCCAAATACCTGAAACACACCCTGGCGGGCAAGAGCGAAGCGGAAATCGCCGCTGCGCTGGGCATGCCTGAAGGCGGCCACCCGGAAGGGCGGCTGTATCCGGATACCTACCTGTATACCGCCGGCATGAGCGATATCGCCTTGCTGAAGCGCGCGCATCTGCGCATGGAAAAAGCGCTGCAGGCCGCCTGGGATGAGCGCGACACCCGCCTGCCGTATAAAACGCCGGAAGATCTGCTGACCATGGCCTCGATCGTCGAGAAGGAAACCGCGGTGCCGGAAGAGCGCAGCAAGGTGGCCTCGGTGTTCATCAACCGGCTGCGTATCGGCATGCGTTTGCAGACCGATCCGACGGTGATTTACGGCATGGGCGACGGCTATACTGGCAACATCACCCGCAAGGATCTGGAAACCGCCACGCCGTATAACACCTATGTGATCGCCGGCCTGCCACCAACGCCGATCGCCATGCCGGGCGAGGCCTCGCTGAAAGCCGCCGCCAACCCGGCCAAGACGCCTTACCTCTATTTCGTCGCCGACGGTAAGGGCGGGCATACCTTCACCACCAACCTGGCGAGCCATAACCAGGCGGTGCGCGTTTATCGTCAGGCGCTAAAGGAAAAGAATGAAAAGTAAATTCGTGGTTATCGAAGGACTGGAAGGCGCGGGCAAGACCACCGCGCGCGACACCGTAGTTAACGTGCTGCGCGAACACGGCGTCGACGATATCGTTTTCACCCGCGAGCCGGGCGGCACGCCGCTGGCGGAAAAGCTGCGCGATCTGTTCAAGCGCGGCATCGAGGGCGAGCTGCCGACCATCAAGGCTGAAGTGCTGATGCTGTACGCCGCTCGCGTGCAGCTGGTGGAAACCGTCATCAAGCCGGCGCTGGAGCGCGGCGCCTGGGTGGTCGGCGATCGTCACGATCTGTCTTCGCAGGCTTACCAGGGCGGCGGGCGCGGTGTGGATCCGCAGCTGATGGCCTCGCTGCGCGATACCGTGCTGGGGGCGTTCCGCCCGGATCTGACCCTTTACCTGGATCTGCCGCCGAAAGTCGGCCTGCAGCGCGCCCGCGCCCGCGGCGAGCTGGACCGCATCGAACAAGAGGCGCTGCCGTTCTTCGAACGTACCCGCGCGCGCTATCTGGAATTGGCGGCGCAGGATGAGACGATCGTCACCGTCGATGCCTCGCAGCCGCTGGAGCAGGTTACCGCCGCCATCCGTACCAGCGTCAACCGCTGGCTGCGGCGGCAGGAAGGCGCGTAATGAACTGGTATCCGTGGTTGAACGCGCCTTACCGCCAGTTGGTCGGCCAGTACGCCACCGGCCGCGGTCACCATGCGCTGTTGCTGCATGCGGCGGCGGGCAACGGCGACGATGCGCTGGCCTATGGCCTGAGCCGCTGGCTGATCTGCCAGCGGCGCAACGGTGAGAAGAGCTGCGGCGAATGCCACAGCTGCCGGCTGATGCTGGCGGGCAACCATCCGGATTACCACGTGCTGGCGCCGGAAAAAGGCAAAAGCAGCCTGGGGATTGAGCCTATCCGCCAGGTAATCGAAAAGCTTTATTCCCATGCGCAGCAGGGCGGCGCCAAGGTGATCTGGCTGGCGCAGGCGGAGCAACTGACCGAGGCGGCGGCCAATGCGCTGCTGAAGACGCTGGAAGAGCCGCCGGAGAAAACCTACTTCCTGTTGGGCTGCCGCGAACCCTCGCGCCTGCTGGCGACGCTGCGCAGCCGCTGTCTGTACTGGCATTTGGCCAGCCCGGACGAGCAGCTGGGCCTGCAATGGCTGAACCGCCAAACGCCGGGCAACCCGGTCGATCATCTTACCGCGCTGCGCCTGCACGACGGTGCGCCGATCGCCGCCGAACGCTTGCTGCAGCCGGAACGCTGGCAGCAGCGCAACGCCCTGTGCGCCGCGCTGAGCGCCGCATTGCCTCAGCATGACATGTTGTCGCTGCTGCCGGTGTTGAACCACGAGGAGGTCGCCGAGCGGCTACACTGGTTATGCGCATTGCTGGTGGACGCCATGAAGTGGCAGCAGGGCGCGCAGGGCTACGCGCTCAATCAGGATCAGCAGCCGCTGGTGCATCAGTTGGCCAGCCGGCTGAGCAGCGCCTCGCTGCAGCAAATCGTGCAGCAGTGGTTGACCTGCCGCCACCGGTTGCTCAGCGTGGTCGGCGTTAACCGCGAGCTGCTGCTGACCGAACAATTACTGGGCTGGGAGCAGATGCTTGGCGCTGCCGGCCCTGTCCAACCCCATTCGCTGTAAGTTAAAGAGTTAAAAATTATGTTGTTAGTCGATTCTCACTGCCATCTTGACGGCCTGGATTACCAAACTCTGCATCAAAACGTCGACGATGCGCTGGCCAAGGCCAAAGCGCGCGACGTGGGCTACGTGCTGGCGGTCGCCACGACGCTGCCGGGCTATCAGGCCATGACCCAGCTGATTGGCGCGCGTGACGACGTGGCCTTTTCCTGCGGCGTACACCCGCTGAACATCGAAGACGGCTACGATTACGCCGAGCTGCGTCGCCTGGCGGCGGAGGAGCGGGTGGTGGCGCTGGGCGAGACCGGGCTGGATTACTTCTATCAGAAAGACAATCTCGAGCTGCAGCAGGCGTCGTTCCGCGAACATATCCGCATCGGCCGTGAGCTGAACAAACCGGTGATCGTGCACACTCGCGATGCGCGTGAAGATACGCTGGCGATCCTGCGCGAAGAGAACGCACAGGACTGCGGCGGCGTGTTGCACTGCTTTACCGAAGACCGGGCTACCGCCGAGGCGCTGCTGGACTTGGGCTTTTACATTTCGTTCAGCGGCATCCTGACCTTCCGCAACGCCGAACAGCTGCGCGAGGTGGCGCGCTATGTGCCGCTGGATCGCATTCTGGTGGAAACCGACTCGCCGTACCTGGCGCCGGTGCCGCACCGCGGCAAAGAAAACCAACCCGCCTATGTGCGCGATGTGGCTGAATACATGGCGGTATTGAAGGGCGTCAGCCTGGAAAGCCTGGCCGAAGCCACCACCGCCAACTTTTCACGCTTATTTCACATTGAACTTTGATCTTTGGCCTAGGCTATAGCTGGGGTCACGATCGGCTGAATTTTTTTTAAGCTCGTAATTAATCGATGAAACGGGTAATGTTCCCAGCCGTTTTCGGACGGCTGGCGAGCGTTTTTCCGTCTGTTTTGTCAAAAAACAGCCGATTCAAGAAAAATTGCCGCCTTTGTTCATTGAAACGTGATTGCCATCAAACATTGTGCAGGGCATTTATTTTACTCTGCGTAATAAATTCAAGGGGTGCTCAGACGCCCTGAATTGCAGGGGTTTTTCTCCCCCCCTTGCAACGCGAACAATCGCGAGAAGTAGCAAAGCATTATTACTCAGGAGCACACTCAACTATGTTCAAGAACGCATTTGCAAACCTGCAAAAAGTAGGTAAATCGCTAATGCTGCCGGTTTCCGTACTGCCTATCGCAGGTATCCTGCTGGGCGTCGGTTCCGCCAACTTTAGCTGGCTACCTGCGGTAGTCTCCCACGTGATGGCGGAAGCGGGCGGGTCTGTTTTCGCCAACATGCCGTTAATTTTCGCTATCGGCGTCGCCCTGGGCTTCACCAATAACGACGGCGTTTCCGCGCTGGCGGCGGTGGTGGCGTACGGCATCATGGTGAAAACCATGGCGGTGGTAGCGCCGCTGGTGCTGCATCTGCCTGCCGAAGAGATTGCGGCCAAACACCTGGCGGATACCGGCGTGCTCGGGGGGATTATCTCCGGCGCCATCGCCGCCTACATGTTCAACCGCTTCTTCCGCATTCAGCTGCCGGAATATCTGGGCTTCTTTGCCGGTAAGCGTTTTGTGCCGATTATCTCCGGCCTGGCGGCGATCGTTCTGGGCGTAGTGCTGTCCTTCATCTGGCCGCCAATCGGTACGGCGATCCAGACCTTCTCCCAGTGGGCGGCTTATCAGAACCCGGTAGTGGCCTTCGGCATCTACGGCGTGGTTGAGCGTGCGCTGGTGCCATTCGGTCTGCACCACATCTGGAACGTGCCGTTCCAAATGCAGATCGGCGAGTTCACCAATGCGGCGGGCCAGGTGTTCCACGGCGATATCCCGCGTTACATGGCGGGCGACCCGACCGCGGGCAAACTGTCCGGCGGCTTCCTGTTCAAAATGTACGGCCTGCCGGCTGCGGCTATCGCCATCTGGCATTCGGCCAAGCCGGAAAACCGCGCTAAAGTCGGCGGCATCATGATCTCCGCGGCGCTGACCTCGTTCCTGACCGGCATCACCGAACCGATCGAGTTCTCGTTCATGTTCGTTGCGCCGATCCTGTATGCGATCCACGCCATCCTGGCCGGCCTGGCGTTCCCAATCTGCATCCTGTTGGGCATGCGTGACGGCACCAGCTTCTCGCATGGTCTGATCGACTTTATCGTCCTGAGCGGCAACAGCAGCAAAATCTGGCTGTTCCCAATCGTCGGTATCATCTACGGTCTGGTGTACTACACCATCTTCCGCGTGCTGATCGCCAAGCTGGACCTGAAGACCCCAGGCCGCGAAGACACCGCTTCCGAGCAGGTGGCGCAGGGCGGTTCCGAAATGTCTGCGGCGCTGGTGCAGGCGTTCGGCGGTAAGGACAACATCACCAACCTGGATGCCTGCATCACCCGTCTGCGCGTCAGCGTGGCCGACGTATCCAAGGTTGACCAGGCTGGCCTGAAGAAACTGGGCGCAGCCGGCGTTGTCGTGGCGGGCTCTGGCGTTCAGGCCATCTTCGGCACCAAATCCGATAACCTGAAAACCGATATGGACGAATACATCCGTAATCATTGATTCAGGCAGGGGAGTGACGAGGGAGGCTAAAGCCTCCCTTTTTTTATGGTTATTTTTTTGCGTTTAAATAAATTATAACTATGTCAATGCGAGCGTCGACGAATCTTTCTCTTTGTATCAATGGAATTTGTTGATAAAACATGCACTATCATTTTTGCGGTTATGCACTCGTGACTATGGCCGAGATCTCGAAATCTATGGAATAACCCATAAACAATCCTTTTATATGGGCTCAAAGGAGTAATACGGTGACAGGAACGTCCTCCCTAAGACAGGAAGAACCGGGTAAATTTTACACTTTTCAATCACGGCTTCCAGAAGGTGTTTTTTTTGAGTTTACACCTCGTAATCAGCCGCTAAATTCGCAACCGATTTTGGATGACCAAACGGGGATGTGCATCGGCTATTCTGTCACACAGGCTCCCGGTTTATGGCGGATATACGATGCAGAGGGCACATTCGTACGAATGGAAGAGGCTCCTTTAGAAAGTCCGCTTATCGACCCCACCGATCTTGCATTGCTAGCGTTTGGTGTGTTCCGCATTCTTCGTACGGGGCGGGCGCTGTTAGAGGCTGGTACTAAGGCTGCCATCTCGGTGAAACTCAGTGATGCAACGATGAGTTTTCTACGTGGACGCCTAAAGTTAGGGCTGTCGGCGCGGAACCTAAAAGTCACGGAAACCGTTGCTCGGCGAATGAGAGATCCCGGGCGTTTTGTGCCATTGCAAATTCAGGAAAAAGTCATCAGATATGGTGTCAGGCGTTCTGACCCTCATGGGGTCGCAGGGCAGTTTGTTTACCGTGCAGAAATGAGCAGGCTGGTTAAACGCAAAGTAGGCAACCAGCTTCAATATGTACGCACACGTTATAAATTGCACGTGGTCGTCAGAGAAAAAGACTGGACGATTACGCACTTTCATTACGATAACTCCCTTTGAGAAAAGCGATTATGTTTGAGATAAAAGCAGACGACTCTCTGTTTAGGTTCACGTTCGTTGAAAGATTGGAAGAAATTGAAGACAGAAATCAAGACCTGATTATCTGCTGGTTGGAGGTGCAGGGCTCTGGGATGAGTCTGCAATGCGAGTGCGAATTTAGTCTGTTTGATATTAAGACATTGCGCGATCAATTAGAGCAATTTTATCAGTCTCTATCACACGGGGACTGTCCTAAAGAAATCAGCTACTCTCCACGTATTCCAACTTTTAACTGTGAAATCGTCCAGGCTGAAGATACTGACGTCATAGGTTTCAACTTCAAAGTTTGTCCTAGCATGTTGACTTTGTGGACTATGCAAGGGGGAATGCTCATCGATCAGAGCTATTTCCCCGGCCTCATCGCAGGACTGAATGAAGTTCTTGATAGCTAATAATCCATTGTTAATCCCAGGGTAAGCGGGATTATTTTTATTAATGTAGAGGCGAAATCCCCCTTTTTATGGCTGCGGGGTTACTTCGCGGAATGCTGGTGCAAAAACTGTTCGAACACCGCCAGGGTGTCGTCGGAGATATGGTGCTCAATCCCTTCGCTGTCCAGCTCGGCGGTTTCGCTCGGCACGCCCAGGCACATCAACAGATCGACCACAATCCGGTGGCGGCGGCGCACCTTCTGCGCCAGCAGTTCGCCTTCTTCGGTCAGGAACACCCCACGATAGGGGCGCGATTCCACCAGCCCGGCGCTTTTCAGCCGCGCGATGTTTTTAATTGCCGTCGGGTGGGAAACGCCGAAGCGGCGAGCGATATCGGTGGTTCGGGCTTCGCGGGTGGTCTGCAGCAGGTCGGCAATCAGCTCGACGTAATCTTCGATCAACGCATTGGACTGCGCTTCACGGGCGCGGGTAAAACGCAGTGCGTGCTCTGCCTCATCCGGCATTTCGGTCTGGGCAGGGCGTTCGGCGTTATCTGGCGCGCTTGTTACCATGGTGAGGCGTCCTTAAGCATAAAAACTGACGGCTCCCGTCCAAGCCGGGAGGTTTGCCCTAAGTTAGTCCAAAGAGCACACATTATCAATTCGATACCCCGCAATCTGGTATTTAGAAATATCTATACACAAAGCCATTTTATTTTGCCTGTTGCATAAAGTGTAGCCGATGCTACATTGCCTGTAGGGCAGGTGGAAAAATAACCAGTTAAAGATTGAGGGTAAATCATGCGAGATGCGGCGACCACCACATCGTTAACCGAACGAACCAACCTGGCCATCGGCGCAGCCCTTGCCGGGCGCAAGCGTGGCGCCTTCACGCCGCTGCTGTTCGCCGGGCCGGCGGTGATCGCCTCTATCGCGTATATGGACCCCGGCAACTTCGCCACCAATATTCAGGCCGGGGCGAAATACGGCTACAGCCTGCTGTGGGTGGTGGTGATGGCCAACCTGATCGCCATGCTGTTTCAGGCGCTGTCGGCCAAGCTCGGCATCGTCACCAACCGCAATCTGGCGGAGATGTGTCGCGACCAGTTTTCGCGGCCGGTGGTGATCGGCATGTGGCTGCTCAGCGAAGTGGCGGCGATGGCCACCGATCTGGCGGAGTTCCTCGGCGGGGCGATCGCGCTGGCGCTGCTGTTCCATATGCCGCTGCTGGCGGGGATGGGGGTGACGGCGGTGATCACCTATGCGCTGCTGATGGTGGAGAAGAAAGGCTTTCGCCCGGTTGAGCTGATGATCGGCGGGCTGGTGGGCATTATCGCCCTGTGCTACCTGGTCGAGATGTTCATCGTGCCGGTGGACTGGCAGGCGGCGGGGCTCGGCATGGTGACGCCGCAGCTGCCGGATGCGCAGGCGCTGACCATCGCGGTCGGCATCATCGGCGCCACCGTCATGCCGCACGCCATCTTCCTGCACTCCGGTCTGACCCAGCACCGCAGCCCGGCGAGCGACAACGGCGAGCGCCGCAAGCTGCTGCGTTTTTCCAATATCGAAGTGATCATCGCGCTGGCGATCGCCGGGATGGTCAACATCGCCATGGTGATCATGGCCTCCAGCGCCTTCCATGCCGGCAACAGCGACGTGGCCGAGATAGGCACCGCCTACCATACCCTGACGCCGCTGTTCGGCGTGGCGGCCGCCGGCATTTTCCTGGCGTCGTTGATCGCCTCCGGCATTTCCAGCTCGGTGGTGGGTACCATGGCCGGGCAGATGATCATGCAGGGCTTTGTCGGTTTCCGCATTCCGGTATGGGTGCGCCGTCTGGTGACCATGGTGCCGGCGTTTATCGTGGTGGCGATGGGGGTCAACGCCACCGACGCCCTGGTCTACAGCCAGGTGGTGCTGAGCCTGGCGCTGCCGGCGCCGATGATTGCGCTGGTGATGTTCACCCGCCGCCGCGACATCATGGGCGAGTTCGCCAACGGCCGATGGACCAGCCTGGCGGCCATCGTCGGCACCGTGGTCATCGTGTTGCTCAACATGGTGCTATTGCTGCAAACCTTCGGCGTGGCGATCCCCGGCCTGGCCTGATCCTCGGCAGGCCGCGCGCGGCCTCTGTCATCTGACGTTATAGATTCCCCACGCCGCCATCCATCTGCAGCTCGGCGCCGACCATAAAAGCCGACTCGTCCGAGGCCAAAAATACCGCCGCCTTGGCCAGCTCCAGCGTGGTGCCCATACGGCCAATCGGCACCAGCGCGTGGATCTGCTCGCGCAGCGCCCGTTCGTCGGTATCCGGCAGCCCCAGCTTGCCGAGCGCCGGGGTTTCGGTCGGGCCGGGGCTCAGGCCGTTGACCCGGATGCCGCGCGGATGCAGCTCACCGGACAGCGTTCTGGCCAGCGACAGCAGGCCGGCCTTGCTGGCGGCGTAAGCGCTGCTCTGCGGCAGGCCGATATGCGCGCTCACCGAGCCGCACAAAATAATCGAGGCCGGGTTGGCCAGCAGCGGCAGCAGCGCCTGGATCAGGAAAAACGGCCCTTTAAGGTTAATGTCCATCAGCCGCTGATAGCTCTGCTCGTCCCAATCCTGCAGCGAACGGTGCGTGACGTCGCCGGCGTTGATATACAGCGCGTCCAGCCGCGGCCACTGTGCGCTCAGCCGCTGCGCCAGACTATGCTGCCGGGGAATATCGCCGGCATCGCTGTGCAGCAGCAGCGCCGCCGGGCCCAGGGCTTTTCCGGCGGCCTCCAGCCCGCTCTGGCTGCGGCCGGTGATCGCCACCGTGGCGCCCTCGGCGATAAACTGGCGTGCGGTTTCCAGGCCGATGCCGCTGGTGCCGCCGGTGATCAATGCGTATTTGCCCTTCAGTCGTGACATAACCCTTTCCTCTTTGCTGTTGGTTACGCCATTATTTGCGCTATAGTTTCCTTTGCATAGTAGGCACCTTTTGGATACTAAAGAACGAGGAGGGATGAAATGACCACGGAAGCGCCGTTGCCGGCAAAAAATATTTTAGCGCGCTTGCCCACCGCGGGCAGACCCTGCCCGATGGTGGACTTCGTCAACCTGGTGTCGGGAAAATGGGCGATCCCCATCCTCTATCGGCTGATACTGATAGACGGCCCGGTACGCTTCAGCGAGCTGCAGCGCGCGGTGGCGCCGATCGCCCAAAAGGAGCTGACGCGCCAGCTGCGGCAGTTTGAACAGCGCGGCCTGGTGACGCGCCAGGTGTTTCCCGAGGTGCCGCCGCGGGTGGAATACCAGATAACCGCATTGGGCAAAACGCTGCGGCCGACGCTGGATTCGCTGGCCGAATGGATGCGCCGGAACGCGCCGCAGCTGATTGGCGATTAGTCGCCGATGCCGGGTGGATTGATGACCGAGCTTTCGACCTTCTCGTCGTGCTCGCCCCAGCGATCGAGCACGCTGGCGTATTCGCCGCTGACGATCACCCCGTTGATGGCGGCGTTGATGGCGTTCACCAGTCCGTTGCCTTTTTTGCTGGTCACCGCCACGTAGGCAACGCTGGGGCCGATGCCGACCATCTTGGTTTTGCCGGTCAGCGCCGCCTTGTAGGCGCCGGTGGAGTGGGGGCCGAAGTAGGCGTCGGCGCGGCCGGATTGAATGCTCAGGTTGGCGGCGGCGTCGTCGGTCACGTAGATCGGTTGCACCGCCGGCAGGCCGTTGGCGCGGTTCTGTTGGTCCCAGCCGAGCAGGATGTTTTCCTGATTGGTGCCGGATCCGACGATCACGCGCAGCCCGGCGACGTCCTGCGGCCGGTTGATCGCGGTGATTTTGCTGGTGGACTTCACGTAGAAGCCCAGCGTGTCCACCCGGTAGGTGGCGAAATCAAACCTGGTTTTGCGCAGCCTGGTGACGGCGATATTGAAGATGGCCGCATCGTATTTACCGGCGGTGATGCCCAGCGGCCAGTCCTCCCAGGAGGTGGGCACCAGATTCAGCTCGAGCCCCAGGCTGTCGGCCACCAGCCGCGCGATATCCGGATCGCTGCCGATCGGCGTTTTGTTGTCTTCGGCGAACAGCGCCAGCGGCGGGGAGTTCTCGGAAGCGACCGCCACGGTGAGTTTGCCCGGCACGGCAAAATGGTAATCCGCCGGGATCAGCGCGATGGCGGCGGGGTTTTTCGCCGCGCGCAGCGGCTGCCGGTTGGCCTGCAGATCGATAATGCCCGCAGGGGCCGCCAGGGCGCCGCCGCACAGCAGCAGCGCGCCCAACGCCAGGGTTCCGAGTTGCATAATGCTCTCTATCCTTTTGTTAATCATGGGATTAATATTGGCTGCGGCGGGGCGCAAGTAAAGCAACAATAGTGAATAACCAAAGTGAAAAAAGTCAGATGATCGGCGCCGGCTGCGCGAATCTGCATCACTCGACGCGGAAAGTGCGCAATCAGGTTGAAAGCAGTAGAATTTGTCACTCATACTGCGTACAGCTTATTGTGCAAAACAAGGAATGCCAGATGGCCGAAGAAACGATTTTCAGTAAAATTATCCGCCGCGAAATCCCTGCTGATGTGGTTTACCAGGACGAACTGGTCACCGCTTTCCGTGATATCTCTCCTCAGGCTCCAACCCATATTCTGATCGTGCCGAACGTGTTGATCCCGACCGTGAACGACGTCACCGTCGAGCACGAGGCGGCGCTGGGCCGCATGATCACCGCCGCGGCGAAAATCGCCGAGCAGGAAGGCGTCGCCGAAGACGGCTACCGCCTGATCCTCAACTGCAATCGCCATGCCGGCCAGGAGGTCTATCATATTCATATGCATCTGGTCGGCGGCCGTTCGCTGGGGCCGCTGCTGTCACGTTAACCGAGGAAAATCATGCGCTATAGCAAAACCCTGCGTTGTCTGATGGCGCTGACGTTACCCGCCGTGATACTGATGGGCTGCAGTTCGCCAGCCGGCATCGCGGTCAATCAGCGGCAGACGGTGGTGATGGACTCATCGGTGCTCACCGCGGGCATTTTGGCCGACACCCCGGCGATCGCTAACGCGTCCGGGCGGGTGATGGCCACCTCGGTGCTGAGCAACAGCCAAACGTCGCCGGTGACCCTGCATTACCGCTTCTACTGGTACGACGCGCAGGGGCTGGATATTCGGCCCTTCGAAAAGCCGCGCGAGATCGTCGTGGCGCCGGGCTCGGAGGCCAAAATCTATTCGATCAACGGTAATCTGGACGCCAAACGCGCGCGTCTGTATCTGTACTTGTAAGCGCTTGCCTGGCTTGGAGAGAAAGAATGAAAAAGTATTTATTCGTGGCGTTGGCCGCATTAACCCTGAGCGGCTGCCTGTCGCGCCCGCCCGCGCCGGATCAGCCGCAGCCGCCGGTTACCGTCGAGCCGGTGACGCCGCAGCCGCCGGTCGAACAGCCGCAGCCGCCAACCAGCGAACCGGTGCCGCAGCCGCCGAAAATCCAGCAGCTTGACTGGCTGGGCAGCGTGCAGCCGCTGGTGAACCAGATGCTCAAGGCCGATGGCGTATCCGCCGGCAGCGTGCTGCTGCTGGACAGCGTGAAAAACAACACCAACGGTTCGCTGCAAACGGCGAAGGCCACCTCGGCGTTGCACAAGGCGCTGGCGTCCAACTCCACCTTCAGCGTGGTGCCGGAAGCGCAGCTGGCGAGCGCCAAGCAGACGCTGGGCCTATCTTCCGATGACAGCCTAGGTTCGCGCAGCAAGGCTATCGGCCTGGCGCGCATCGTCAGCGCGCAGTACGTGCTGTACAGCGACGTCAGCGGCGATGTGAAGTCGCCGACGCTGGATATGCAGCTGATGCTGGTGCAAACCGGTGAAATCGTCTGGTCGGGCAATGGCGCCGTTAAACGCTGAGTCCGCGCTGCGACAATTGATGGATAACGGGCTGCCGGCGGTGAATACCGCCGGTTGTCGTTTCAGCCCGGTGCAGGGGTTGACCGGTGAAAGCTGGCGTATCGACGGCGGGGGCGTCACCCTGCTGGCGCGCCATCAAAGCGCGGAAAAAACCGCGCTGGGGGTCTGCCGTCGGCGCGAGGCCCGGCTGCTGCGCCGCTGCGGCGAAGGGCTGGGGCCGCGAGTTTTAGCGCAAAATAATCAATGGATTATCCTCGAATGGCTCATGGGTGACGCCGTCACAAATGACGCTTTCGCAGCGCTGAATCAACGCGGTGAACTGGCGGCGATGGCGGCGGCGCTGCATCGGCGGCCGCTCAGCGGCTACCCGGTGGATCTGCCGCGGCAGTTCGCCGCCTATTGGCAGCGAGTGGACCGGCGGCGCCTGACCCCGGCCTGGCTGCGCTGGCAGCGCCACTTCCTGCAGGCTGAGCCGCCCGCGCCGCTGCAGCTGGCGCCGCTGCATATGGACATCCACCCGGGCAACCTGATCGCCTCCGCCCAGGGGCTGCGGCTGATCGACTGGGAGTACGCCGCCGACGGCGACGTGGCGTTGGACATCGCCGCGCTGTTTCGCGGCAACGGCTGGTCCTTCGCACAGCAGCAGCTTTTTTTGCGGCATTATGCGCGGCGCGGCTACCCGGACGCGGGCCGGCTGCACGCCCAGGTGCGGCGTTGGCTGCCGTGGGTGGACTATCTGATGCTGATGTGGTTTGAAGTGCGTTGGCGCCAAAGCGGCGACGCCGAGTTTTTGCGCTGGGGCGCAGCCTTGCGCCGGCGTTTTTGTTTATCATCATCCCCATGTTCTGAATGAATAATGAAGTGAGGTGGCCGTGGGCCCAGTAATGTTAGATGTCGCCAGCTACGAGCTGGATGCCGAAGAACGTGAGATCTTGAAACACCCGCTGGTCGGCGGGCTGATCCTGTTCACCCGCAACTTCCACGATGCGCAGCAGCTGCGCGAGCTGGTGCGCCAGATCCGCGCGGCGTCGCACGATCGGCTGGTGGTGGCGGTGGATCAGGAAGGCGGGCGCGTGCAGCGTTTCCGCGAAGGCTTTACCCGCCTGCCGGCGGCGCAGTCGTTCGCCGCGTTGAACGATCCGCAGGAAGCCGGCCGTCTGGCGCAGGAAGCCGGCTGGCTGATGGCGGCGGAAATGATCGCGCAGGATATCGACATCAGCTTTGCGCCGGTGCTGGATATCGGCCACGGCAGCGCCGCGATCGGCGAGCGCTCGTTCCACAGCGATCCTCAGCAGGCGTTGGCGATGGCCGAGCGCTTTATTCAGGGGATGCACAGCGCCGGCATGAAAACCACCGGCAAACACTTCCCGGGCCACGGTGCGGTCAGCGCCGACTCGCATAAGGAAACCCCGCGCGATCCGCGCCCGCTGGCGCAGATCCGCGAGCATGACATGGCGATATTTCGCGAGCTGATCAACCGCGGCCTGCTGGACGCGGTGATGCCGGCGCACGTCATCTATACTGAAGCGGACCCCCGCCCGGCCAGCGGTTCGCCTTACTGGCTGCGGCAGATCCTGCGGCAGGAGCTGGGGTTCGACGGCGTTATTTTCTCCGACGATCTGTCGATGGAAGGGGCGGCGATCATGGGCAGCTATGCCGAGCGCGGCCAGGCGGCGCTGGATGCCGGTTGCGACATGATCCTGGTGTGCAATAACCGCGCCGGCGCGGTCAGCGTGCTGGATAACCTGTCCCCGGTCAAAGCAGAGAAGGTGAAGCGGTTATATCATCGCGGTCAGTTCACCCGCCAGGAACTGCGCGACTCCGAGCGCTGGCAGCAGGCGCACCAGGCGCTGAGCGCGCTCAGCGATCGCTGGGAAGAGGGCAAGTCGCATTCCCGGGGGTGAGTCCAGGACGCCGCGCTGCGGCGTAGAGCGGAAATGATGGGGGCTGCGCCCGCAGCCCTCAGCTTGTTGCGAGGATCCTCATGATTATCTATTTGCACGGCTTCGATTCCACCAGTCCCGGCAATCATGAAAAGGTGTTACAGCTGCAGTTCATCGATCCGGACGTGCGCTTTATCAGCTACAGCACCCTGCATCCGCGTCACGACATGCAGCATCTGTTGAAAGAGGTGGACAAGGCGGTGCAGCAGGGCGGAGACCCCCATCCGCTGATCTGCGGCGTCGGCCTCGGCGGTTTCTGGGCCGAGCGTATCGGCTTCCTGTGCGGCATCCGTCAGGCGATGTTCAATCCCAATCTGTATCCCGAAGAACTCATGCACGGCAAGATAGACCGGCCCGAAGAATATCGGGATATCGCCACCAAGTGCGTCGGGGACTTCCGCGAGAAAAACCGCGATCGCTGCCTGGTGGTGCTGTCGCGCCATGATGAGGTGCTGGACAGCCGGCGCAGCGCCGCACTGCTGCATCACTATTATGAAATCGTCTGGGATGAACAGCAGACCCACAAGTTCAAAAACATCTCGCCGCACCTGCAGCGCATCAAGGCGTTCAAGAGCCTGGGTTAACAGTTTCATAACGTCGTAACGGGCCGCGATTATTGCTTTTCGGCACAATAAGCCGCGGCTTTTATGCGCAACGGCGCCCGTTTTCGGCGAGCCCGCGGCGGAATTCAAAACTGTGACGCAGCGCTAACTATTTGATACGCAATCCTCAAAAAAGTCCCTCGTCCAGCCTTTAACCAAAAAAGTTTGATGCACGTCAATTTTGGTATGACCAAATAACCCCACATGCTATTCTGGCTGCAGACAGCAGGTTATTTTACGCGAACCCTATGTATTCTAAGGATATTATTTCTTTACCCTAGGATAACAATTGGTTCACATTTAGGGGGTTATTTTGACAACGCCAAAGAAGAAAATCGTCATTGTCGGCGGCGGCGCCGGCGGTTTGGAACTGGCGACCAGCCTGGGGCATAAGCTCGGTCGCAAGAACAAGGCCGAGGTCACGCTGGTGGACCGCAACCACAGCCACCTGTGGAAGCCGCTGCTGCATGAAGTCGCCACCGGGTCCCTCGATGACGGCGTGGACGCGCTCAGCTATTTGGCGCACGCCCGCAACCATCATTTCAGCTTCCAGCTGGGGTCGTTGACCGACATCAACCGCGAAACCCAAACGCTGCAGCTGGCGCAGATCTGCGACGAGCAGGGCGGCGAGCTGGTGCCCGCGCGCGAACTGTCTTACGACATTTTGGTTATGGCGTTGGGCAGCACCTCGAACGACTTCGGCACGCCGGGGGTGAAAGAACACTGCATCTTCCTGGATAACCCGCATCAGGCGCGTCGATTCCACAATGAAATGCTCAACCTGTTCCTGAAGTTCTCGGCTCAGCCGGGGCAGAAAGAGCGCGTCAACATCGCCATCGTCGGTGGCGGCGCCACCGGCGTGGAGCTGTCCGCAGAGCTGCATAACGCGGTGAAACAGCTGCACAGCTACGGTTTCGAAGGCCTGGACAACCGCGCGCTGAACGTGACGCTGGTTGAGGCCGGCGAGCGCATTCTGCCGGCGCTGCCGCCGCGCATCTCCGCCGCCGCGCACCAGGAACTGAACAAGCTCGGCGTGCGGGTGCTGACCAACACCATGGTCACCAGCGCCGACGCCAACGGCCTGAACACCAAGGGCGGCGAGTTTATCGATGCCGATCTGATGGTGTGGGCGGCCGGCATCAAGGCGCCGGACTTTATGAAGGACATCGGCGGGCTGGAAACCAACCGCATCAACCAGCTGGTGGTTGAGCCGACGCTGCAAACCACGCGCGATCCGAACATCTTCGCGATTGGCGACTGCGCTTCCTGCCCGAAAGAGGGCGGCGGTTTTGTGCCGCCGCGCGCCCAGTCGGCGCACCAGATGGCATCGCGCTGCTTCACCAACATTCTGGCGCTGCTCAACGGCCAGACGCTGAAGCCCTACGTTTACAAGGACCACGGCTCGCTGGTGTCGCTTTCCCGCTTCAGCACCGTCGGCAGCCTGATGGGCAACCTGATGCGCGGTTCGATGATGGTGGAAGGCCGCATTGCGCGCTTCGTCTACATCTCGCTGTACCGCATGCACCAGGTGGCGCTGCACGGTTACATCAAAACCGGCCTGATGATGCTGGTGGGCGGCATTAACCGGGTGATCCGCCCGCGTTTGAAAATGCACTGAACACCCCGCGCCGAACCCCGCCCGCGCCGGCTCGCCCGCGCGGGTTTTTTTATCCCCCGATGCTGCGGGCGCGGTATCGGCCAGAATATCCTGTTGCCGAAATAGGCAAAATTCTTAAGATTTCTCCTAAACAGCGGCGAAACGCCGGATTTCCAGCATTTTTGGTCCCTTTGTCTTATTGCGGGCTTTCAGAACATTGTGCAGACTTTACCTCGTTTACAGACGGCGCGTCGCGCACGCCGTAAACCGGGATACCACGTGCCGCCCATGCGCAAAATAATAAGCGCGGTGCAATGTTGGTAGCGTCTCCCGGGATAAAATGCGTGGTAACACTTTCAGGAGGTTTCCTGTGAACAAGTCAATGTTAGCCGGTGTTGGCATCGGCATCGCTGCCGCTCTGGGGATTGCCGCGGTAGCCAGCCTGGACGTTTTTTCTTCCGGTCCGCAATTCGCGCAGGTTCTCGCCGCAACGCCGATTAAAGAAACCATCAAAACCCCGCGTCAGGAATGCCGCAACGTCACCGTGACCCACCGTGCGCCGGTGCAGGATGAAAACCGCATCGCCGGTTCCGTGCTGGGTGCGGTAGCCGGCGGCGTGATTGGCCACCAGTTCGGCGGCGGCCGCGGCCGTGACGTCGCCACCGTCGTGGGCGCGCTGGGCGGCGGCTATGCCGGCAACCAGGTGCAGGGCGCGATGCAGAACAACGACGTACGCACCAGCACGCAGCAGCGTTGCAGAACGGTCTACGACAAATCGCAGAAAATGCTGGGTTATGACGTGACCTATAAAATCGGCAATCAGCAGGGCAAGATCCGCATGGATCACGATCCCGGCACCCAGATCCCGCTGGACAAGAGCGGCCAACTGGTGCTGAACAAAGCCTGATTGCAGGGGCAAGAATTAAACCCGCGGATAGTGTTAGTTCTGATCGTTTAACCCGGTTAAGCGAGCGGCGTTAACATTGACGCGGGTTTCTGCTTTCTGTCTCCCGCCGCGCGGCGGTTTCAAGCCTAATGTATGCGTGCGATTTCACCGGGCATAACTTCAAAAATGCCGCCGCGTTTGTTATATTATTGTGCAATTGAGCGCGATGTTGTATAGCGCTGAGCCGTACCGGCAAACCGAGAATTTCGTCTCCCAGAGATAACGATATGTTAGATTTCCGCTTTCCGACAGCGTTGCAAATGGTCCTTAGCGTCGCCGTAGCTGAGAAGCAGGGCGTGCGTTCAACCAGCGCGATCCTTGCAGCCGGTCTGGAAGCCAACCCCAGCTTTATCCGCAAACTGATGGTGCCGCTGACCAAAGACGGCATTATCGTCTCCACCCTGGGCCGTAACGGCTCGATTCACCTCGGCCGCCCGGCGGAACAGATCACCCTGCGGGATATTTATCTGGCGGTGATCGACGATAAACGCATCTGGGCTGCGCGCCCTGAAGTGCCCGCCCGCTGCCTGGTGAGCGCCAACGCCTGCTGGTATTTCAAATCGGTGGTGAACGAAGCGGAGCAGGCGTCGCTCGCCGTGCTGGCGCGCCATACCGTGGCCGATTCGCTGGCCGAGCTGGAGCGGGGCGACAAGCGCGCCTGTGCGGAATACGCCGCGGCGCAAGAGGCTGAGGCCGCCGGCAAATAATTCGCCAGCCGGTACGCAAATAAAAAAGGTCGGGTTTTCACCCGACCTTTTTGCATTTGCTGCAGGCGATTACGCCGGCTGTTGCTGCGCCTTGCCCGCCACCATGCGCCGCAGCGTGACGTAGAACACCGGCGTCAGGAACAACCCGAACAGCGTGACGCCCAGCATGCCGGCGAACACGGTGATGCCGGTGACGCCGCGCACTTCGGCGCCGGCGCCGTGCCCCAGGATCAGCGGGATGGTGCCGGCGATAAAGGCGATCGAGGTCATCACGATCGGGCGTAAACGCAGGCGACAGGCTTCCAGCGCCGCCTCGACGATGCCCTTGCCCTGGATTTCCAGCTCGCGGGCGAACTCGACGATCAGAATGGCGTTCTTGCAGGCCAGCCCCATCAATACCACCAGCCCGACCTGCACGAACACGTTGTTGTCGCCGCCGGTCAGCCACACGCCGAACAGCGCCGACAGCATGGTCATCGGTACGATCAGGATCACCGCCAGCGGCAGCGTCCAGCTTTCATACAGCGCCGCCAGCGCCAGGAACGCCAGCAGCACCGCCACCGGGAACACCACCAGCGCCGCATTGCCCTGGGTCGACTGCTGATAGCTCAGATCGGTCCACTGAATGTTCATGCCGTTCGGCAGCAGCTTGCCGGCCATTTGGGTCAGCGCGCTCATCGCCTGGGTAGAGGACAGCACGCGCGGATCCGCGTCGCCGATCAGGTCCGCCGCCGGGAAGCCGTTGTAGCGGATCACCGGGTCCGGGCCATAGGTGGTGCCGATGCTGACCATGCTGCCGATCGGCACCATTTCGCCTTTGTCGTTACGGGTGCGCAGGTTGGCGATGTCCTCGACGCTGTCGCGGAACTGGCCGTCGGCCTGCGCCATCACCTTCCAGGTGCGGCCATAGCGGTTGAAGTCGTTGATGTAAGACGAGCCCAGATAGGTCTGCAGCGTGCTGAACAGCGCGTTGAGCGGCACCCCCTGCGCCTTGGCCTTGTCACGGTCAATCTTCGCATCCAGCTGCGGCACGTTAGCCTGATAAGACGAGATCGGGAAGCCCATGCCCGGCGTTTGCATAATGGCGCCCGACATGGTGTTGATCGCCGTTTGCAGCGCGCCATAGCCCAGGCCGGCGCGGTCCTGCACGTACAGCGAGTAGCCGGAGCCCTGGCCGATGCCGAGGATCGGCGGCGGCATGATCGAAAAGGCGAAGCCTTCCTGAATCTGCGAGATGCGCGCGTTGATTTCGGCGTTGATCTGCGCCGCGCTGCGGGTGCGGGTGCTCAGCGACTCGAGCGCGAAGAACACCGTGCCGGTATTCGGCGTATTGGTGAACTGCAGCGCGTTCAGGCCGGGGAAGGCCACCGCGTCCGTCACTCCGTCGACGCTCAGGCCGATGGCGCTCATCTTGCGGATCACCGCGTCGGTGCGCTCCAGCGACGCGCCTTCCGGCATCTTGACGCCGCCGATCAGGTACAGCTTATCCTGGGTGGGGATAAAGCCGCCCGGCACGGTTTTGAACATCAGGCCGGCGGCGCACAGCAGCAGCAGGTACACCGCGAACACCGCGCCGCGCCGGCCCAGCACGCGGGATACCCCGCGCTGATAGCGCTGCGAGCCGCTGGCGAAGAAGCGGTTGAACGGCCGGAACAGCCAACCGAACAGCCGGTCAATCAGCCGCGATGGCAAGTCTTTCGGCGTGCCGTGCGGTTTCAGCAAGCGCGCCGCCAGCGCCGGCGACAGGGTCAGCGAGTTGATGGCGGAGATCACCGTCGAAATGGCGATGGTGACGGCGAACTGCTTGTAAAACTGACCGGTGACGCCGGACAGAAACGCCATCGGCACGAACACCGCGCACAGCACCACGGCGATGGCGATGATCGGCCCGGAGACCTCGCGCATCGCCTGATGCGCCGCCGCCAGCGGCGTCAGCCCCTCTTCGATATTGCGCTCGACGTTTTCCACCACCACGATGGCGTCGTCCACCACGATACCGATAGCCAGCACCAACCCGAACAGGCTCAGCGTATTGAGCGAGAAGCCCAGCAGGTACAGCGCGGCGAAGGTGCCGACGATCGAAATAGGCACCGCCAGCAGCGGAATGATCGAGGCGCGCCAGGTTTGCAGGAACAGGATGACCACCAGCACCACCAGGATCACCGCTTCGAGCAGGGTATCCACCACCGCGCGGATCGAGTCGCGCACGAATACCGTCGGGTCATACGGCGACTTCCAGCTCATGCCGTCGGGGAAACGGGTGGCCAGTTCGGCCATTTTGCCGCGCACCGCGTCCGACAGCTCGATGGCGTTGGCGCCCGGCGCCTGGAAGATACCGATGCCCACCGCATCCTTGTTGTTGAGCTGGGCGCGCAGCGCATAGCTGCCGGAACCCATCTCGATGCGCGCCACGTCGCGCAGCCGCACGATCTCGCCGTTGTCGCCGCTCTTGAGGATAATATTGCCGAACTCTTCCTCGGTCTGCAGCCGGCCCTGCGCGTTGATCGACAGCAGGTAGTCGCTGCGGGTCGGCATCGGCTCCGCGCCCAGCTGACCGGCGGAGACCTGCACGTTCTGTTCCTGCATGGCGCTGACCACGTCGGAAGCGGTCAGCCCGCGCGAGGCGACCTTGTTCGGATCCAGCCAGATGCGCATCGCATATTCGCCGGCGCCGAAGATCTGCACCTGGCCGACGCCGGGCAGCCGGGCCAGCTCATCCTTGACCTTCAGGGTGGCGTAGTTGCGCAGATACAGCGAATCGTACTTGCCGGAAGGCGACACCAGATGCACCACCAGCGTCAACGCCGGAGACTGCTTCTGGGTGGTGATGCCCTGGCGACGCACGTCTTCCGGCAGCCGCGCTTCGGCCTGCGCCACGCGGTTTTGCACCTGCACCTGGGCCTGATCGGGATCTGTGCCGGGGCGGAAGGTCACGGTGGTCACCAGCACGCCGTCGGAGCCGGCCACCGATTTCATGTACATCATGTTTTCGACGCCGTTGATCGCTTCCTCCAGCGGCGTGGCCACCGTTTCAGCGATCTCTTTCGGGTTGGCGCCCGGGTATTCGGCGCGCACCTGCACGCTGGGCGGCACCACGTCCGGATACTCGCTGATCGGCAGCAGCGGGATGGCGATCACCCCGCCGACAAAAATCAGAATCGACAGCACCGCTGCGAAGATCGGGCGGTCGATGAAAAAACGGGAAAAGTCCATGGGTCAGGATTCTCTGCTGGAGGCTTAGTTGAGTGCGGGGGTATTGGCGGCCATGGCGACGGTTTTCGCATCGACCGGCATGCCCGGCATGAACACCTTCTGCATGCCGTCGACGATCACCCGATCGCCCGCAGACAGGCCTTTTTGCACGATGCGCAGCCCCTCGGCCACGCGGCCCACTTCGATATCGCGGCGCTGCGCCTTGCCGTCTTTATCGACGACGTAGACGAACTTGCGATCCTGGTCGGTCATCACCGACTTGTCGTCGATCAGCATGGCGTTGAATTCGGCGCTGCCGGGCATCTGCACCCGGGCGAATAACCCCGGCGTGAAGCGGCGCTCGCGGTTGTCGAGCAGGGCGCGCATGCGGATGGTGCCGGTGCCGGCGTTCAGCTGGTTGTCGGTGAAATCCACCAGCCCCTGATGCGGCGTGCCTTCTTCGCCCACCAGCCCAACCCTGACCGGCAGCTGCGCGCCGCGTTGGCCCTGGCTTTGGTAGCGCAGGAAGGTCGCCTCATCCACGTCGAAATAGACATACACCTTGTCGAGCGACACCAGCGTGGTGAGCACGCTGGCGCTGTCGCCGGCGGTGACCAGGTTGCCGGCGGTGATCATCGCGCGGCTGGCGCGTCCGTCGATCGGCGCGGTCACCCGGGTGAAGTCCAGATTCAGCTGCGCCATATCGAGCTGGGCCTGCGCCGCCAGCACGTTGCTTTGCGCCTGGGCGGCGGAGGAGCGCCGCTGTTCCCAGACTTCCCTGGAGATCGCCTGCGTGCCGATCAGTTTTTCGGTGCGCGAAGATTCGCTGCGCGCCAATGCGGCCTGATTGCGCGCCCGCACCAGCTCCGCCTGCGCCTGCTCGCGCGCGGCGCGGTAGGTGCGATCGTCGATGGTGAACAGCACCTGACCTTTTTTCACCTCGTCGCCTTCGGTGTAGTTGACCCGATCGATATAGCCGGACACTCGCGGCCGCAGCTGCACGCTCTGCACCGCTTCGATCCGGCCGTTGAAGGCATCCCACTGGCTGATGGGTTTGATCACCACATTGGCGGCGCTGACCGCCGGCGGCGGCGGGGCGGCGTTCTGGGCGACGCCGTTGTCGCACCCGGCGAGCAGCGCGACCAGCAGCGCCACCCCGGAAAGGCGCTGGCCGATGGCGGCGCCGTGCAGGCGGCCGCTGACGTTGAACAATGAGTTTGGCTGGCTTGGCATTATTTTTATTTCCGATAAGTAAGCGCGGTCAGGCCATACACCCGGCCCTGTAATCCGGGTAACGTCCCTGGCCTGCGACCGGCGGCGGAGCTGCGGCGTCGTTCATCGACACCGCGTTAAGTTTTGAAACACATTGTTGTCACATTAATGTATCAATATCGGTTACATTAATCGGGTGGATTATAGGAGTGGGTTTCCTATAAATGCAATAATAAAAATTGCATTTAGTGCAAAACTGCTGCAACGTATTGGCATCGGGCAGCGGGCATACCTGCCAGCATGATGGGAGCGTCAGCATGAACAATACGGGCTTTATTACTGATTTGATCGCGTGGATTGACAACAATCTGGAAGAGAAGCTGGATATCAACACCGTGGCGGATCGCGCGGGTTACTCCAAGTGGCACCTGCAGCGCATGTTCAAGCGCCAGACCGGCTACGCGTTGGGGGAGTACATTCGCATGCAGAAGCTGAAGGTTTCTGCCGAGCGGTTGGCCAACAGCGGCGAGCCTATCGTCAGCGTGGCGATCTCATTGGGTTTTGATTCGCAGCAGTCGTTCAATCGCAGCTTCAAACGCCAGTTCGGCCAAACGCCGGGCGACTGGCGCCGCGCGCTGACGCAGCCGCAGGCGGCGCTGGGGCGAACCCACCACTGAGCGGTGGGGGGCCAGACAACGAGAAAGCCTGAGTTTTCGCTCAGGCTTTCTCTTTAGAATATGGCGGTGAGGGAGGGCTCGATTCGCTGCGCTCACCCTGCGGGCCGCCTTCGGCGGTCCAAAACGCAATGCGTTTTGTCGAACCCTTCACCCCTCCCGGCCAATGCGCCATGCATAAAAAAAAGCCTGGACGCGAATCCAGGCTTTCTCTTTAGAATATGGCGGTGAGGGAGGGGTTCGAACCCTCGATACACTTTCGCGTATACACACTTTCCAGGCGTGCTCCTTCAGCCACTCAGACACCTCACCGTATTTTTCGTTGCGAACTCATCGCTGCAACGGGGCGCTACTATAGGGAGTGAGGGCGAACCGGTCAAGCAGAATTTCTGCGTTTCGGCGCGTCTGCTCACGCGGTGTTCAGATTGTTGGAAACTGCGGCGAACCGCGGGCCGGTAAGGCGCGGCGGGGACGCTAAACCGGGCGTTAGCCCGGTTGCAGACAGCAAAAAAGCCTGGACGCGAATCCAGGCTTTCTCTTCAGAATATGGCGGTGAGAGAGGGGTTCGAACCCTCGATACACTTTCGCGTATACACACTTTCCAGGCGTGCTCCTTCAGCCACTCAGACACCTCACCGTTTTGTCGCCGATAACGCTTTGCGCTGTCGACGGGCGCTAATGTAGGAGAATCTGATCCCAGCGTCAACCCCCTTATGACATTCACATGACCGTTTAGCCAAAGTTACAGCAATTTGCTGATTTACCGAGCGATAGGCGGCTGTTTTTCGCCCCTCGCTGCGGGAACCGTGCGGTAAAATATCATTTCAGATTAATATTTGACCTTTGCTCTTGTTGTTAGCTCAATATATCGCCAATTGCTTAGGTTGCTATGTAGTTATATGCATTAATACTGGATTATTAGTCAGATGTGTCGCTAAATGAAAGGGCGCTTGCGCGGCGGATTTGGCAAGGAATATCACGCCGCCGCGCAGATTGTCGGGTGATGCGCCCGGCGATAACGCAGACAGGGACTGACCTATTACATAATAATGCCGCAGAGGTTCACTTTGACTCCTTCAGACTCCATGCCGGCGTCGCCGCCGCGCCATGCCATCCCCCCGGGCGCCGGGGCGCTGTTCTTCATCCAGATTTTCGCCACGCTCGGCTTCGCCGTGTTGTATTCCACGCTGGTGTTGTACGCCACCAAGCGGCTCGGCTTCAGCGAGGGCAGCGCCAACGCCATGATGGGGGGGTTCGGCGCCTTCAACTATGGCCTGCATATGTTCGGCGGCTATCTCGGCGGGCGCTTCCTGAGCAACCGCAACCTGTTCGTGCTGGGCATGGTGCTGCAGGTGATCGGCTGCGCGCTGATCGCCGTGGCGGGCGTCTGGGGTTTGTACTGGGGGCTGGCGATGTTCCTCACCGGCAGCGGCCTGAACGTCACCTGCATTAATATGATGCTCACCCAGCGTTTCAAGCCGGATGACGATCGGCGCGAGTTGGCATTCCTGTGGAACTACGCCGGCATGAATCTCGGTTTCTTCGTCGGCTTCACCGTGGCCGGCTATTTCCAACTGAGCGAAAACTACCGGGCGCTGTTCCTGTTCGCCACCCTGGGCAACGCGGCGGCGATTATCGTCGCCGTCAGCCGCTGGCGCATTCTGGCGGATCTCAATACGCCGTTGCACGACGCCAGCCGCGCGCAATACCGCTGGCGCATGCTGGTCGGCCTGGCGGTGCTGGTGGCGCTGGTGCCGATCATCCGCGTGATGCTTACCCACGCCGAATTCAGCGGCCATTTCGTGATTGGCCTCGGCGCGCTGATCTTCCTGATGCTGTGCGTGGTGACGCTGCGCCATCATCCGCGCGGCGAACGCCGCAGAATGACGGCCTACCTGATCCTGGCGCTGGGCGCGCTGGTGTTCTGGACGCTGTATCAGTTAGCCCCGATGGGCCTGATGCTGTTCTCCGAACACAATATCGACCTCAACGTTTACGGCATGCGGGTTGCGCCGCAGTGGCTGCAAAATATCAACACGCTGGTGATCGTGGTGGGCGGCCCGCTGCTGGCCTGGTGGTTCAATCGTCTGCGCGCCCGCGGCTGCAATATCGACATCCCCATGCAGTTCTCCGGCTCGCTGTTCTGCATCGGGCTGGGCATGCTGGTGCTGCCGCTGGGCATCGGCCTGGCCGGCGGCGACGGGCTGGTGGCGTTCAAATGGATCGTTATCAGCTACGTGCTGCAAAGCATCGGCGAGCTGATGCTCTCCCCAATCGGTTACGCGATGATCGGCAAGCTGGCGCCGCCGCGCTATCAGGGGGTGATGATGGGCTGCTGGATGATGGTCACCGGCGTGGCGTCGGTGCTGGCGGGCTACGTCTCCGGCCTGATGCCGGAAAACAGCGGCAGCACCCCGGCGCAGACCAATCCGGGCTACAGCGAGGTGTTCAGCGCGCTGGGCTGGGGCGCGGCGGGCGTCGGCATGGTGATGCTGATCCTTATTCCGCTGTTGCGGCGGCTGATCCGGCGCGAAGAGCCGGTCAGCGCCTGAATATAGCCGGTTAAAAACAGCCCCACTGGTCGGGGCTGTTTTCATTTTGGGCTTTATCGCTTGCATCCGCCGCTGAATCACGGAAGTCTTGAGGAAAACAGACAAAAAACAGACGGGAGCAAGCTGCATGAACATCATTTATTACCATCCCTTGTTTAACGCCCAGGAATGGCTGAGCGGCATCAAGCGGCGCCTGCCGCAGGCCAACATTCGCGAATGGCGGCCCGGCGACGATGGGGCGGCCGACTATGCGCTGGTGTGGCGCCCGCCGCACCCGATGCTGGCCAATCGCCGCGATTTGAAAGCGGTATTCGTCCTCGGCGCCGGCGTTGACGCCATTCTCGATCAGGAACGTCAGCACCCCGGCACGCTGCCGGCCGGCGTGCCGCTGCTGCGGCTGGAAGATACCGGCATGTCGCAGCAGATGCAGGAATACGCGTTGAGCTATGTGCTGCGTTATTTCCGCCGCTTCGATGAATACCAGCTGTTGCAGCAACGGCAGGAGTGGCGGCCGCTCGATCCTCACTCGTTGGATGATTTCACCATCGGCATTCTCGGCGCCGGGGTACTGGGCCAGAGCGTGGCGCGCAAGCTGACGGAGTTCGGCTTCCGGGTGCGCTGCTGGAGCCGCGGCCCCAAGCAGATCGACGGCGTGGAGAGCTTCGCCGGCGAGGCGCAACGCGCGGCTTTCCTCGACGGGGTAAAGCTGTTAATCAACCTGCTGCCCAATACGCCGGAAACCGTCGGCATCCTTAACCGCCGGCTGTTCGCCCAGATAGCGCCGGGCGCCTATCTGATCAACATCGCCCGCGGCGCGCATCTGGTGGAAGAGGATCTGCTGCAGGCGTTGGAGCAGGGGCAATTGGCCGCGGCAACCCTGGACGTGTTCGCGCGCGAGCCGCTGCCCGAGACGCATGCGTTCTGGCGTCATCCGCGTGTCACCATTACCCCGCATATTGCTGCCATCACCTTGCCGCAGCAGGCAATGGATCAGATCGCCGCCAACGTTCGCGCGCTGGAGGCCGGGCAGCCGCCGGCGGGCGTCGTTGACCGGCAACGTGGCTACTGATCCTTCAGCCCGCGTGAGGTAACTGCTAAGCTGAAACTATCACCGTGCCCGTCCCGCACTTCTCCGGGCGGGACGTCAGGAAGGAGAAATAATGTACCCCGTTGATTTGCATATGCACACCGTCGCCAGCACCCATGCCTACAGCACGCTGCACGATTACATCGCCGAAGCCCATCAGAAGGGCATCAAGCTGTTCGCCATCACCGACCACGGGCCGGACATGGCCGATGCGCCGCACTATTGGCACTTTATGAATATGCACGTATGGCCGCGCCTGGTGGACGGCGTGGGGATCCTGCGCGGCATCGAGGCCAACATTAAAAACCTGCAGGGCGACATCGACTGCACCGGCCCGATGCTGAACGCCACCGACGTGATCATCGCCGGTTTCCACGAGCCGGTATTCGCGCCGCAGGACCGGGCCGCCCACACCGAAGCGATGATCGCGGCGATGGCGCAGGGCGACGTGCACATCATCAGCCACCCGGGCAATCCGCGCTATCCGATCGACATTCCCGCGGTGGCCGCCGCCGCCGCCAAATACGAGGTGGCGCTGGAGCTGAACAACTCGTCGTTCACCCATTCGCGCAAGGGCAGCGAAGCCAACTGTCGGGCTATCGCCGCCGCGGTGCGCGACGCCGGCGGCTGGCTGGCGCTGGGCTCGGATTCGCACATCGCGTTTTCGCTGGGCGGTTTTGAACACTGCGAACGCATTATCAAAGAGGTGGCCTTCCCGCAGGAGCGCATTCTCAACGTCAGCCCGCGCCGCCTGTTGGACTTTCTCGAGCGGCGCGGCAAGCCGGCGATTGCGGAATTGGCCGATTTGTGACATCGTCCCGGCAAATTTTTCTGCATTGTATAAGGCATTATCATGAATGAGTTTTCCGTCGTCTGTCGCGTGCTGGGTACGCTGTTCTACCGCCAGCCGCAGGATCCGCTGCTGGTGCCGCTGTTCACGCTGATCCAGGAGGGCAAACTGCAGCAGCACTGGCCGCTGGAGCAGGATGAGCTGCTGACGCGGCTGCAGCAGGGCTGCGACGTCAACCTGTTGTCCGCCGATTTCAACGCCATGTTCGTCGGCGGCGAGTGCAGCGTGCCGCCGTTCCGCTCCGCCTACGTTGAAGGGGCGAGCGAAGCGCAAGTGCGCACTTTCCTGCAGCAGCGCGGCATGCCGCTGGGCGAAGCGCCGGCCGATCACTTCGGTTCGCTGCTGTTGGCCGCTTCCTGGCTGGAAGATCAGTCGCAGGAAGACGAAGCGCAGGCGCAAATCACCCTGTTTGACGACTATCTGCTGCCGTGGTGCGGCCGTTTCCTCGGCAAGGTGGAGGCGCACTCGACCACCGGGTTCTACCGCACGCTGGCGTTGCTGGCTCGCGAAGCCATCCAGGCGATGCGCGATGAGCTGGCGGAGTATGAGCAGGATGAAGACGCAGAGCCGGGCGAAGAACAGGCCTGATCCGCTTAACGACGGGCCGGGCAGGCCCGTCAGCGTTTTTCCCCCGCTACACACAGGTTTGCATCCCCCATACGTAAATTGACAAAAAATCCCCTAATCTGGCGGTTTACCGGCGGTCTGGCTGGCTGTGCCTGCGCGCCTCGTTTTCTTACGCAAGGGGTAGATGATGAAAAGTAACTGGATGCAGCAGATTCAATCGATGATCGGCCAGAAGGCCGGCGGCTCGGAAGGCATCGGCAAGCTGCTGGCGCCGACCGCGCTCGGCGGGCTGGTTGGCGTGCTGTTGGCGAACAAGTCTTCGCGCAAGCTGGTGGGCAAATTCGGCAAGAACGCGCTGATCATCGGCGGCAGCGCGGCGGTGGGGGCGGTGCTGTGGAACAAGTACAAGCAGCGGGTCAGGGAAAGCCATCAGGGAGAGCCGCAGTTTGGCCTGCAAACCACCCCGGTGGATCTGCGCGCCCGGCGGCTGGTGCAGGCGTTGGTGTTCGCCGCCAAGAGCGACGGGCATATCGATGCGGACGAAAAGCGCGCCATCGATCACAGCCTGGAGCAGCTGCAGGTGGGGGAAGAGGCGCAGGCCTGGGTGCAGGAGGCCATCGACCAGCCGCTGAACCCCGACCTGATAGCCCAGAGCGTGAAAAATGAAGACGAAGCGCTGGAGGTCTATTATCTCAGCTGCATGGTGATCGACGTCGATCACTTTATGGAGCGCGGCTACCTCGACGCGCTGGCGCAGTCGCTGAAAATCCCGGCGGACGTCAAGCAGGGCATTGAAAACGACGTCAACGAGAAAAAGCGCGAGCTGGCATAGCGCCGCTTGGCAAGCCGGGGGGAATCGTGTCACTCTTGCCTTAATCAATGTAAGCGGATGATTTAGCAATGATGACACCCCCTAAGGCCGAAAAACGCCCTTATCCCATCACCCTTCACGGCGACACGCGCGTGGACGACTATTACTGGCTGCGCGACGACGATCGCGCAGACCGGCAGGTGCTGGACTATCTGCAGGCGGAAAACGCCTTTACCGATGCGATGCTGAAACCGCAGCAGGCGCTGCGTGAAACCCTGTATGAAGAGATGGTGGCGCGCATCCCGCAGCAGGAGCATTCGGTTCCCTACGTCAGGCACGGTTTCCGCTACCAGACCCGCTATGAGCCGGGCAATGAATACGCGCTCTATGTGCGTCAGCCGGAGGCCGAGAGCGAAAATTGGCAGGTGCTGCTCGACGGCAACCAGCGCGCGGAAAACAGCGAGTTCTACACCCTCGGCGGGCTGGAAGTCAGCCCCGACAATCAAAAGCTGGCGGTGGCGGAAGATTTCCTGTCGCGCCGCCAGTACGACATCCGCTTCAAAAACCTGAGCGACGACGGCTGGAGCGGCGAAGTGCTGGAAAACACCTCCGGCAGCTTCGAGTGGGCCAACGACTCCGCCACGGTGTATTACGTGCGCAAGCACGCCAAAACGCTGCTGCCTTATCAGGTCTACCGCCACGTGGTGGGTAGCGACCCGCGGCAGGACGAACTGATCTACGAAGAGCTGGACGACACCTTTTACGTCGGGCTGGAAAAAACCACCTCGGAACGCTTTATCCTGATCCATCTGAGCAGCACGACCACCTCGGAAATCCTGCTGCTGGACGCCGACCGCGCCGACAGCCGGCCGCAGATGTTTGTGCCGCGCCGCAAGGATCACGAGTACGCCATCGACCATTACCACCAGCATTTCTATATCCGCTCCAACAGGGACGGCAAAAACTTCGGCCTGTATCAGAGCGAGCAGGCCGATGAGGCGCAGTGGCAAACGCTGATCGCGCCGCGCGCCGCGGTGATGCTGGAGGGGTTCAGCCTGTTCCGCGATTGGCTGGTGGTGGAAGAACGCAGCGAAGGCCTGACCCTGCTGCGTCAAATCCACTGGCGCAGCGGCGAAGAGAAGCGCATCGCCTTCGACGATCCGACCTACACCACCTGGCTGGCGTACAACCCGGAGCCGGAAACCGACCTGCTGCGCTACGGCTATTCGTCGATGACCACCCCGACCACGCTGTACGAGCTCAACCTGGACAGCGGCGAGCGGGTGCTGCTCAAGCAGCAGGAGGTGAAGCATTTCACCCCGGAAAACTGCCGCAGCGAGCGGGTGTGGGTGAAGGCGCGCGACGGCGTCGAGGTGCCGGTTTCACTGGTCTACCGCCAGGACAGTTTCCAGCGTGGCGGCAATCCGCTGATGGTGTACGGCTACGGCTCCTATGGCAGCAGCATGGATCCGGCGTTCAGTGCCAGCCGCCTGAGCCTGCTGGATCGCGGCTTCGTGTTCGCGCTGGCGCACATTCGCGGCGGCGGCGAGCTGGGCCAGCTGTGGTACGAAGACGGCAAGCTGTTCAACAAACAGAACACCTTCAATGACTTTATCGACGTCACCGAAGCGCTGATCGCACAGGGCTACGGCGACGCCGGCCGGGTGTTCGCCATGGGCGGCAGCGCCGGCGGCTTGCTGATGGGGGCGGTGATCAATCAGGCGCCGCAGCTGTTCCACGGCGTGGTGGCGCAGGTGCCGTTCGTCGACGTGGTGACCACCATGCTGGACGAGTCTATCCCGCTGACCACCGGCGAATACGATGAGTGGGGCAACCCGAACGAGCCGGCCTATTACGATTACATCAAGCAGTACAGTCCTTACGATCAGGTGAAGGCGCAGGATTACCCGCACATGCTGGTCACTACCGGTTTGCATGATTCGCAGGTGCAGTATTGGGAGCCGGCCAAGTGGGTGGCGAAGCTGCGCGAGCTGAAAACCGACGATCGCCAGCTGCTGCTGTACACCGATATGGATTCCGGCCACGGCGGCAAGTCCGGGCGCTTCAAAGCCTATGAGGATATCGCGCTGGAGTACGCCTTCATTTTGGCGCTGGCGGTGTAATGTGGAGCGGGTGGCCTCTGCCGCCCGCTGTTTTAACCGATCAGATAGTATTTCAGCGTGTGCTTCATGTCGGGGCTGAGATCTTCGATGGATTTCAGCATCCAGCGCAGATAGCCGGGATCTTCCTGCGCAATGCGATCGATCTCCTGCCCGCGGTATTTGCCGAACTTGAACTTCTTCAGCAGCACCGGTTGCTCGGTGATCTGCGCCATTTGCTCCGGCGTCCAGTCCGAATCCTTCATGATGCGCTGCAGCAGCGCGGCGGTGACGTAGCAGTCATACAGCGCGCGGTGCGGGTACAGGGTGGCGTCTTCCGGCAGCTGCACGTCCAGATCCAGCGCATAGCGCAGATACTGGTTGCCGTATTTGATGTCCGGGTACAGGGTGCGCGCCAGCTTGAGGGTGCAGATCCAGGCGCCGTTCATTTCCGGCAGCACGCCGCGATCGAAGGCCGCGTTGTGCGCCACATAGTAAGGGCTGCCCTGATAACGGCCGATCGCCACCGCGATGCGCGGTTTACCCTCCACCATTTTTTCGGTGATGTGGTGGATAGCCATGGCCTCGATGCCGATCGGCCGATCCGGGCTGACCAGATCGCTCATCGGGTTGGCGATTTGCCCGTCGATCAGATCGACGGAGGCCACTTCCACCACGCCGCCGTCCAGCCCACAGGTTTCGGTATCTATTACGCGTAAAGTCATGGTTTCCTCGGAGTTGCCGCAGGCATTCAGCTTAACCGGCAGCCGCGGCCGTGCCAACCCCTGGCGCGCAGAAGGCCGATTTCGGGCAATAAAAAACCCGCCTCGGCGGGTTTAACTACGGGTGGAAGGACGCTTACTCACCAGATGGATGCGCTTTTTTGGCGCGTTTATCGGCACGTTTTTCAGCTGGGGTTTTCAACGGCTTCTTCTTCGCATTTTTTTTGCTATCCATTCCCTTACTCATGATGGCCTCTCAGTTACCTATGGTTGGGTGGGTTGCTCAGCCATTAACCCCCTTACGCCGACCGGATGCAAGCGGCAATGCGCGCATTTTGAACAATGGGCTGTTTATCCACGTAATTTTGTTTTCGCTGAACGGGTGCCAAAAACAATCGATATGTTATAATGTAACATCAGCTATTTATCGGAGAGCGCAATGACAGCCATGATGTTACTCAGCCCGCAGCAGCTGCTGGCGATGCCGGAGTCCGACTATATGAACCCGGCGCAGCGGGCGTTTTTCCGCCAAAAGTTGCTGGACGAGCGGCAAAAGCTGCTGCTGCATATCGAAACGCTGAAGCGGGATATCGACGGCGGCGACGCCAGCGGCGACGAAGCGGACAAGGCGGCGCGTGAAGAAGAGCTGCGTTTGCTGTTCCGTCAGCTGGATCGCGAAAGCCGGCTGTTACCGAAAATCGACGCGGCGCTGGCGCGGCTGCAAACCGGCGAGTATGGCTATTGCCGGGAAACCGGCGAGCCGATAGGCCTGGCGCGCCTGCTGTTGCGGCCCACCGCCGAGCTGAGCATCGAGGCGAAAACCGCGCAGGAAATGCGCGAGCCGCACATGCGCAAGGCCGGATAACCCCGGCGTCAGCCGCTTAATTCCTCGACCATCAAATCGATAAAGCGCCTGACGCGCGGTTCCAGCAAACGCTTGTTGGGGTAGAGCGCGACGATGCGCACCTCTTCGCCCTCGACCCCGGCCAACACCCGCCGCAGACGGCCGGCGGCCAGCGCTTCCGCCGCCAGAAAATCCGGCAGGCAGGCGATGCCCAGCCCCGTCAGAGCGGCGTCGCGCAGCGCTTCGCCGCTGTCGAAACGCAGGCGGCCGCGAGCCGGCGCCCTGACCCAATCGCCGTGCGCGTCACGCAGTCGCCAACTCTGCTTTTGGCTGCGGCTGCTGAATAACAGGCACTGGTGTTCTGCCAGCGCATCGATATTCCGCGGCTCACCCCGGCTGGCGAGGTAGGCGGGGGAAGCGCACAACAATGCGCGGTATTTGGCGACCCGCCGCGAAACCAGGCGAGTGTCCGGCGCCGTTACGCCTATCCTCACCGCCAGGTCAAAACCTTCGTCCACCAGATCGGCCAGCCGATCGGAAAAGCTCATCTCGACCTGCACTTCCGGCCAGGCCGCCAAATACTTCGGCAACAGCGGCAGCAATACCAAACGGCCAAAGGCGGCGGGCACGGTTAGCCGCAGCACGCCGCGTGCGGTGCCGCCAGCGCCGGCCACGCTGGCCTCCGCGTCGTCGACCGAGGCGAGAACCTGCAGGCCGCGCCGATAAAACTCCCGGCCCTCGTCGGTGAGGCTCAGCGCCCGGGTGGTGCGATTCAACAGCCGTACTCCCAGGCGTTGCTCCAGCCGCGCGACGGCTTTCCCCGCCGCCGATCGCGACAGCCCCATCGCCAGCCCGCCGGCGACGAAGCTGCCGGCATCGGCGACCGCCATAAATACCTGTATGTCATTCAGATTTGCGCGCAGCATGCCCGGTTCCCGATTAGCCGATGGCCCAGCGGCCAAGATAACAGATTCGATTTGCCGGCGGTGGCGTCAGCGTCGTTTCTGTGGCGACGTCCATTCGTCAATCATCCGATTATAGTCTTCAGCGTAACCCTATAACCGGCAGGAGAAATGACATGGCGAACATCATCAGGCATTACGATCACGGGGTGGAGTGGGAAGAAGGGAACGGAGTGACTCAGGGGTACTGCGTCAACGGCGTGCTTTATATCTCGGGGCAGTTTTCCCACGATATGCAGGGCGGCTTTGTCGGCGCGGGCGATATCGACGCGCAGACCCGGCAGACGCTGGACAACCTCGACCGGGTGTTGGCGGGGCATGGCGCCGACAGGTCGAATCTGGCCTGCGTGGAAATTTACCTGACCGACGTACCGGCGCATTTCGCCCGATGCGTCGCGCTGTTCAGAGACTATGTCGGCGATCATCGCCCGGCCGGCACCCTGATCGGCGTCACCGGGCTGGCTTCGCCCGAGCAACTGGTGGAAATCAGCGCGGTGGCGCACCTGAACCGTTCGGTCTAGCGGGCGTTTTAGCGACAAGTCGCCTTCATTTTGAACAAACGCGCGCAGAGTTATTGGAGAGCGTTAGAGTTTTCGGGTTTTACCGTTGACCTGGTGGGCCGCTTCGGCTTTGATGAAGGCATGACCCACTTAGAGACGGAAGCGCCATGGAACAATTACGAGGTTTGTACCCGCCGTTAGCAGCATATGACAGCGGTTGGCTGGACACTGGGGATGGCCACCGGATCTACTGGGAGCTGAGCGGTAACCCGAACGGGAAGCCGGCGGTATTCATTCATGGCGGGCCGGGCGGCGGCATTTCCCCTTATCACCGCCAGCTGTTCGACCCCGAGCGCTACAAGGTGCTGCTGTTCGATCAGCGCGGCTGCGGCCGCTCAAAACCGCACGCCAGCCTGGACAACAACACCACCTGGCATCTGGTGCAGGATATCGAACGCCTGCGCGAGATGGCCGGGGTAGAACGATGGCTGGTGTTCGGCGGCTCCTGGGGATCCACCCTGGCGCTGGCCTATGCGCAGACGCATCCGCAGCGGGTCAGCGAAATGGTGCTGCGCGGCATCTTCACCCTGCGCAAGCAGGAGCTGAACTGGTACTACCAGGACGGCGCCTCGCGCTTCTTCCCGGAAAAATGGCAGCGGGTGCTGTCGATTCTGTCCGCGGAGGAGCGCAAGGACGTGATTGCCGCCTATCGCCGGCGGTTGACCGCGGAAGATCTGCAGGTGCAGCTGGAAGCGGCGAAGCTGTGGAGCGTATGGGAAGGGGAAACCGTGACCCTGTTGCCGAGCACCGAATCCGCCTCGTTTGGCGAGGACGATTTCGCGCTGGCGTTCGCCCGCATCGAAAACCACTATTTTACCCACCAGGGCTTCCTGGACAGCGACGACCAGCTGCTGCGCAACGTGCCGCTGATCCGCCATATTCCGGCGGTGATCATCCATGGCCGCTATGATATGGCCTGTCAGGTGCAAAACGCCTGGGATTTGGCTCAGGCCTGGCCGGAAGCCGAGCTGCACATCGTGGAGGGGGCGGGGCACTCGTTCGACGAGCCCGGCATTTTGCACCAGCTGATGCTGGCCACCGACAGGTTCGCCGGCAGGTAACGCGCAGGGCCCGCCATAGCGGCGGGCTTTTTTATCTGGATTTGGGTTCGTAAGGCAGGCGCGAAAACTTGTGCGATTCTACGCGGTAGTGCGCCACGCGCTCGCGGAAGTAATCACGCAGATATTCCGGCTGTTCGCGCTCCACCACTTCCGGGATCACCGGCATGTTGTAACGCTCTTTGAACGCCACGCCAGAGGCGGCGAGATCCACGTTCACCTTGTCCATCTCTTCTTTGGACAGCTCTGCCAGATTGTAACCCATCTTCTGCTCCTTACCGTTGCCGCATTGAATCTGCGCAGAAGGTAATGCACCCGGCGGCGCTTGGCAAGCCCATTGCGCCGGTGAAATAACCGCTCGGCGGGGGCAAGGTTATTTCTTGCCGAAAGGGTAATGCAATGTGTTTATTTTCTTAAATAAGAACGATTCGCTTTTTGAGCGACCCTGTAGATGTAAATAGTTATCATAATAATTTAAACAATCAACTCAATGATATTTTATCTTGTTGTTTTTATTTATATTTTAAATAATTAAAGATTTAATGTAAATCAGGTGTTTTTATTTTTAATTACCCAAGGCATAATGCGCGAAATTAAATTCACGACCTGCAAAATAAAAGGAATCATTATGCTGACGCAAGAAATGACCAAGAAGCTGAATGAGCAACTGAATCTGGAGTTCTACTCCGCCAACATGTACCTGCAAATGAGCGCATGGTGCAGCGATAAAGGCTTTGAAGGCGCCGCCGCATTTCTTAAGGAGCATTCTCAGGAAGAGATGCAGCACATGCAGCGTCTGTTCGATTACCTGAGCGATACCGGCGCTCTGCCGCTGCTGGGCACCATCGCCGCGCCGCCGGTTGAGTTCGAATCCCTGGCCGACGTATTCCAGCAGACTTACGAACACGAACAGCTGATCACCCGTCAGATCAACGAACTGGCGCATGCGGCCATGACGGCGCACGACTATTCCACCTTCAACTTCCTGCAGTGGTACGTTGCCGAGCAACACGAAGAAGAGAAGCTGTTCAAATCCGTATTGGACAAGCTGGCGCTGGTGGGCACCAGCGGCAAAGGCCTGTTCTTCATCGACAAGGATTTGAAGAAAATGGGCGCCGCCGAGAACGGCAACGGCCAGGCCTGATAACGGGTGCAGAAAACCGCGCGCCGGGCCGCTGCCTGACGCGCGGTTTTTTTATGCCCTACGTTTGTGCGGCTATGCAGCGATACGTGCTGCCGGATCGCAAAATGCCAGTGATGCGCTCGACTTGCCGCGGGGCGATCGTTATCATTTACCGCGATACGCTACAGGGATGGTAGAGATTCAAAACAGCGGGTTAGCTGATTAACCCCTTATTCTGTTTACCCGTGGCGCAATCATTTGCGGTGGGTTGGGGCCGCTGATTCATCGCCTTGGCTGATGGCCTAACCCATATCACCCTCGTTCCTCGCTTTAAGGGATACCACTGTGATCGGTAAAATTCGTTCCTCATATCGCCTGCTTTCCACCCTTTTCGTGCTGTTTATCGGCCTTTCTTCGCAGCAGGCGCTGGCGCATGCCCACCTGAAAGTTGTCACCCCGGCGGCCGACGCCAGCGTGAGCCCGGCACCGAAAGCGCTGACGCTCAATTTCTCCGAAGGCATCGAGCCTAACTTCAGCGGCGTCAAGATCACCGGCCCGGACAACGCCGCGGTGAAAACCGGCAAGTTGAAACTCGATCCGAACAACAATACCCAGGTTAATCTGCCGATCGAAGGCGAGCTTGGCGCCGGCAAATATAACGTCAGCTGGCACGTGGTTTCGGTCGACGGCCATAAAACCAAAGGCCAGTACAGCTTCACCGTCAACTGATCAATGAGTCTGGCGACCCTGTTCGTTCTGTGTCGCTTGGCGCACTTTGCGGCGGTGATGCTGATGTTTGGCGTCAGCCTGTTCACCGCCTTACTGTCGCCGCAGCGCCTTTCTCCGTATCTCACCCGTGACGTGCGTCCTTTGCTGGTCTCTTGCACCTGGCTCGCCGGGCTTTCCGCCGTGGCGCTGCTGGCGGTACAGGCCGGGCAAATGGGCGATGGCTGGGAGGATACCTGGCGGCTGGAGGTGTGGTGGGCGGTGCTCGGCACGACCTTCGGCGAAGTGTGGCGCTGGCATTTGGGCCTTGCGCTGCTGGCGCTGCTGAGCCTGCTGCTGCCGGAGGCGAGGCGCATTCAAGCGCTGGCGCTGTGCTCTACGCTGCTGCTGGTGAGCATGGCGTTTATCGGCCATGCGGCGATGCACCAAGGCGCGCTTGGCGTACTGCATCGCGCCAACCATGCGCTGCACCTGCTGGCCGCCGGTTACTGGTTCGGCAGCCTGTTGCCGCTGCTGGTTTGCCTGCGCTACCTGCAGCAGCCGCAATGGCGCCGCGACGCCATCACCACCCTGATCCGTTTCTCGCGCTGGGGCCACCTGGCGGTGGCGGCGGTGATCGTCACCGGGGCGGTCAACAGCCTGATCATTCTCGGCAGCTGGCCGCTGAACGTGGCTTCGCCGTATCAGCGTTTGCTGTTGTTCAAAACCGCGCTGGTGGCGCTGATGGTGATGGTGGCGCTGGCCAACCGTTACGCCATCGTGCCGGCGATGAGCCGCGTGCCGAAGCTGGCGCAGCGCGGGCTGGTGTTGGCCTGTTGGATTGAAGTGGGACTGGGCGGGGCGGTGCTGCTGCTGGTCAGTTTATTTGCAACCTATGCGCCGGTATAAGATTACGGCTTGCCGGATGCCGGTAAACTGCGGGAAAATCGAGTCAAATAGCAACCTGAAGGCCATCAAATGAAATCGGTATTACTTGGCATTACGCTGCTGGCAACCGCGACCGGCGCGCTGGCGGCAGACAAACTGGTTAACATCACCAAGCTGGAGTACGGCAAGCAGTGGGCGTTCACCAAAGAAGAAGTGACGCTGCAGTGCCGCAGCGGCGGCGCGCTGTTTGTGCTCAACAACAGCACCCTGATGCAGTATCCGCTCAACGACGCCGCCGAAGCGCAGGTGAAGGCGGGGCAGCAGCGCGCGCAGCCGCTGGATGTGATCCTGCTCGATGACGCCGCCAACCCCGGCCATAAAATGAACCTGGCGCCGTTCCGCGAACGCGCCGAGAAGCTGTGCGATAATTAACCGCTTGTTCGCCAACAGCTTGCCGGGATCCTGACGTTCGATACGCATTCACGCCGCATTGATTTCGTCATGAAACTATCACCCGCCCGCCCGGCCGCTGGCAAAAATAGCGCGGTAGGCTACTCTTAAAGTGCATGGCTGAACAAGCCCTGCACTAAATGCCAACTTTTAGCGCACGGCTCTCTCCCAAGAGCCATTTCCCTAGACCGAATATAGGAATCGTATTCGGTCTTTTTTTGTGTATTAAGGGGATGCCGGTAGCACTGCGCTATTATCCTTACACCGGCTTTCGGGTGATCAAGGTAAACGAGACGATGCCGACTTATGTCTAAACACTGTGTCGGCTTTCCGTCTATCCCCCCTTGCGGCGGGGCGTGATATCACAACTCAGGGCGGCGAACTGACGCGTTTGTCGCACAACCGCCATGCCATTCCTTTTATAACGGTGTGACCTCAATACACATCATCATACTCTTTGGGTTTTCTTCTCATCACGTATTGAGTGAGCGCCGTAAGTATGACGGAGTTTATAACCCAGATGAAAACAGCAAGATCGCCGAGAAAATGACTTAGCAGCAACATCGGGCTCATAAGAATGAGATAACCGATTAAACATTTCATTAAAATCCCACTATATTATTTAACTTTTCCCTTATTAACCATGTAGATAGTAGCATGCCGACCCTATGCTGAACCAGAAGGCGTAACCTATCGTTGGGGCCGATCGCCCATAGTGGCTTTCTTGCCGTTTATCCCCGATAAAATTTGCCGGAGATGATATTGATATTTGTTATGTTATATTGTAACGTTTTGTTTTTCTGGGAAGGTATAGAGGGATATACAGTGGCGAACTATTTTGGAAAAATTTCATTGGCGCTGGGCGCGCTGTTAGTCAGCGGTTACGCGCTTTCTCATGCCCATCATTCGCATGGCAAACCGATGTCGGAAGTGGAGTTGCAGGCGTCTAAGGGGGTGTTCGATGATAAGAACGTGCAGGACAGAAGCTTAACGGATTGGGATGGCGTGTGGCAGTCCGTCCATCCTTACCTGCAGAATGGCGACCTTGATCCGGTGTTTAAGCAGAAGGCGGAGAAAGAGCAGGGCAAAACGTTCGAACAGATCAAGGAGTACTACCGCAAAGGGTATGCCACCGATATTGATACCATAGGCATCGAAAACGGCGTTATGGAGTTCCACCGCGGTAATAAAGCCAGTTCCTGCCAGTACGCCTATGCCGGGCACAAGATCCTGACTTACGCCTCAGGCAAAAAAGGGGTTCGTTATCTGTTTGAATGTAAGGATGCCGGCAGCCAGGCACCTAAATACGTTCAGTTCAGCGATCACATCATCGCCCCGCGCAAGTCCGCTCACTTTCATATCTTTGTGGGCAACACATCGCAGGAAGCGCTACTGGCGGAAATGGATAACTGGCCGACGTACTATCCGTTCCAGTTGACTACCGAACAGGTGGTTGACGACATGCTGCATCACTGACAGTGACATCACCTGCAGTATTGTCGCCGGGAAGCGACAAAAGCATTTACTGTTAACCGCTTCCCGGTAGAATTTAATATGTTATTTATGTTGTGGCGAATTGCAGCCCTCAGAGGTAAGCCGAAGATAAGCACCGGCCGCCACACCATCCCATTTCAAGCCCTGGCCTTATCGCCGGGGCTTTTGTTTGTCCGGCTGTCGCCCCTGGCCAGCCCTTCCGCCGGCAAGTAGGAGGGGGCGCGGCGTGGGCGGCGATGCGCCGGGTGCCTTGAGCCTGCGGCGGACTACGCGCCGCTATTTATCTTTTCTGTTGAATTTATCTACGAAATAAAATTTAAGCAGCAGATGAATCATTCGAATAATACTGCCGATAAACACCAGGGTTATGACAAAGTTCGATAAGTTCCTCGGCGCGGCGTAGGCCTGCGGGAAAGCCACATGGGCGCCGCTGAGCAATGAGGTCGCAATTAAAAAACCCATTAAATAACAGAGAGCGCGAAAAAGTTGAAACATTCGGTCCACCGTAAAATGAAAGCATAAGTTGCGCGGAACAACTTATGCTTTTAGTCAATCAATCAGCTTAGCGGGAGCAGCTGCCGGACTTGCCGCTGTTGCAGCTGCCGTTAGACTTATTGCCGCCTTTACCCATTCCGACATTACCGCCGCCGCTGCGGCCATCCTTAAAGCATCCGCCATTGAGCGCGCCGGCGGCCATGCCAAGCGGCCCCGCCAACGATCCGCTAATGATGCCGTTAACGCAGTCAGGCGAGGTGTGCTTACCATAGAAGCCTTTGCCGTCGGCAGCCGAACCTTTCTTGCCCTGTTTGCCGGCGTTATTGACTCTACCGCAGCCGTCGCGTTTATCGGCAAAGTTGCCGGCGCCGGCGATCAGATGAAAATATTTGGCATCGATCTCTTGCATAAGATTCCCTCTTTATCGATCAGATTAAGTTGAATGGCATTAAGCTTGCGCAAGCAGTTTGTTTTAACAGAAAAACGGCGGGCAGTAATTATCGATTCGCATAACAAACAGAAACTATTTTTACGGTATTTAATTGCGTGATGAGAAGGCGGGGGTTTATTAATTTTAAAGCCGGATCTGGCGTTAATGTATTTAAAAGGGCTACTTATGCGGAGGCGTTAATTATTTAACTGCAGCTCTAAGGTTTGCATAACCGAGCTGCAGTCTTTTGCTGGCTGCGCTGGCGCGGTGAATCAGCGGCTCGCCGCTCCGGCCCGCGCAGGGTAAGTGGCGAATAGCGCGCCGACCGCCTGCTGAATTTGCGCCTGGCTGACCGTTTTGCTGTCTGAATTCAAGGTATTGGTGGCCGAGCCGCGCCATACCAGCTGTTTTTTCTTGCTGTCCACGACGTCCACCGTCAGGGTGCCTTCGGTGTAGGTCCACAGGGTTTGGTTATAGCCGCCCCAACCGGCGTAGCCGAATCGCCCAACCATCACCGGGGAATCGTCCATCTGGACCTTATCCTGCTTCATGGTATTGCTGTAGACCAGCAGATCCGGCGTGGGGCTGGCTTTATAACCGCGCTGCTCCATCCGTTGCGCCACGGCGGCCTGAATGTACTTGCCGGTCAGCGTCTGGTATTGCCCTGCGGGGTCGGCGGCAAAACCGTAAGTGCGGTATTGCGTAAAGTTGGCGCTGTGATCGTAATCGCTGGTGACCTGCGGCTGACTGGCGCAGCCGGACAGTAAAGCCATTGAACCCGCAATGAAAAGGCAAGAAAGTGCACGCATGGCGAACCTCGTAATGATTATCAGTTTCATAAAGTTAGACCCAGAAGTCGCGGCTGGCAAATGACGCGCTCAGGCAATAAACCGTTTTTGTCATGCGCCGGCGCTATTGATGAACATCGGCGAGTTCACTCGGTGAGCGGGGTTATTTTTGATCCGTATCAGGCGTTTTGCCATCGGTTGTGGGTCCGATTTCGTACTGGTGCGCTTTGGCTGAGGCGGTGCTCTGCCAATCCGCCGGCGGATTTGGTAGTATGGTCCGACCTCAACAAACATGGATGCAGTACATTGAAAATCAAAGCGTTGTTATTCGTTGCATTGGCCGCTCTGGCCGGCTGCAGCCAGGAAGGAGCCGCTATGAATCAGCCCGCAAACAAAAACGGCGGCCATACGGAAGTGTTGCTGGTCAACAGCGCGCTGGTGGATTGCGTCGGCGTTGCCCCGATGAAGTGCATGCAGGTGCGCCATTCCGCGCAGCAGCCGTGGGAACTGTTTTATACCGGCATCGAGGGCTTCACCTTCGAGCCGGGATATCGCTACCGTCTGAAGGTGCAGGTGACCGCGCTGGAAAACGTGCCGGCCGATGCTTCCTCACTGCGCTATACCCTGATTGAGCAGTTGGAAAAGAGCAAGGCGTGATGCAGTGATCCGGCCGACGATCTGAATCGGCTAAGGGAGCCAACGTTGTCGCGCCGGTTTTTTCGCCGGGGAACTGGTCTGTTCACTGCGCTTGTTTCGATTCTGCCGTGCGCCCATCTTAAGTATATTGAGAAAATCAGGTATATTAGCCTTCGGTTTTTAGCTACCAAGAAAAAATTACTATGATTATCAAACCTAAAATTCGTGGTTTTATCTGCACTACCGCTCATCCGGCAGGCTGTGAAGCCAACGTCCGTGAGCAAATCGCCTACGTCAAATCACGCGGCGAACTGAAAAACGGGCCTAAGAAGGTGCTGGTTATTGGTGCATCCACCGGTTACGGTCTGGCCTCGCGCATCAACGCCGCGTTCGGCAGCGGTGCGGCCACCATCGGCGTATTTTTTGAGAAGCCAGGCAGCGAAGGCAAAACCGGTTCCGCCGGTTGGTACAACTCCGCCGGTTTCGACAAGGCAGCTAAAGAAGAAGGCCTGTACGCGAAAAGCATCAACGGCGACGCGTTCTCCAACGAGTGCCGTCAGAGCGTTATCGATCTGATCAAGCAGGACCTGGGCCAGATTGATCTGGTGGTTTACTCGCTGGCGTCCCCAGTGCGTAAAATGCCGGAAACCGGCGAAGTGGTGCGTTCCGCGCTGAAGCCGATCGGCGAACCCTACAAATCCGTCGCGCTGGACACCAACAAAGACCTGCTGGTTGAAGCCGTGGTCGAGCCGGCCAACGAGCAGGAAATCGCCGATACCGTCAAGGTCATGGGCGGCCAGGACTGGCAGCTGTGGATGGACGCGCTGGACGAAGCCGGCGTGCTGGCGGACCACGTTCAGTCCGTTGCTTATTCCTATATCGGCACCGATCTGACCTGGCCAATTTACTGGCACGGCACCCTGGGCAAAGCGAAGGAAGATCTGGACCGCGCGGCGCAAGCCATCGACCAGAAACTGAAGGCCAAGGGCGGCGCAGCCTACGTGGCGGTGCTGAAGTCGGTCGTGACTCAGGCGTCCTCGGCGATCCCTGTGATGCCGCTGTATATCTCCATCGTGTTCAAAATCATGAAGGAGCAGGGCATTCACGAAGGCTGCATCGAACAGATCCAGCGTCTGTTCGCCACCAAGCTGTTCAGCGGCGCGGCGCCGGATACCGACGAGAAACACCGTCTGCGTCTGGACGACTGGGAACTGCGCGACGACGTGCAGAACACCTGCCGTGAGATCTGGAAGCAGATCAACGACAACAACATCAATGAACTGACCGATTACCAGGGCTACAAGGCGGAGTTCCTGCGCCTGTTCGGTTTTGGCGTTCAGGGCGTCGATTATGAAGCCGATCTGAGCGGTGAAGCCAAGTTCGAGGTGATCGAACTGGTGTAAACCCGTCAGGGGGCGAGAAAAGGTCGGGTTATCCCGGCCTTTTTTATTGTCCGGCGCCAGGCGCGCGTCGCGGGCCTCATCGGTCCCGTAGATCGTTGACAGCAATAACTTATCGTTTTACGATAAGTTATTGCTGTTTTACAAGGATGGAAGAGCTATGGGCGCTACGCCAAGGATCCAACTGCCGCCGTATGTGCGCTGCCTGTGTTTACTGATTATGGCGTTGCTGATAGTCAGCACCTGCGTTGAAATGTTCATGATCGTTCAACCCTGGGTGCAGGGCGCAGCCTATGACGCTATCGTCGCGTCTTACCGGGAATATTACCCCGAGCTGAAGGCCTACGCCGCGCCGCAGCAGGGGTGGGCGATCGGCGCCACGCTGCTGCTCGACATGTTGGTTTATCTGCCGTATTACGCCGCGCTGCTGTGCGGCGCCGGCCTGTTTTATCAATTCTTCCGCGGCAACGTTTGGCAGCGCAACAATATGTTGCTGTTGCAGATTATCGGCATTTTGCTGATTGTCGACGTGCTGTTCCCGTCGCTGGCCGGCCTGCTGCAGATAATGGTGCTGACCGCCGGTGAAAAAATGCTGTTTATAATTTATTATGGCGTCAACAGCGAGTCGGTGCGCTCGCTGATCGTAGGCTGCGCAATCCTGGTGTTTAGCCGGGTATTTTTGGAAGCGCTGCGGCTGAATGAAGAACAGCTTTCTTTCGTGTGAGAACAGAGTGGCGATAATAGTAAGTCTTGATGTCATGTTGGCCAAAAGGAAGATGCGTTCAAAGGAGCTGGCGGAACAGGTGGGGATCACCGAGCAGAATTTGTCTCTGCTGAAGAACGGCAAGGTCAAAGGCGTCCGGTTGGAGACGCTGGACAAAATCTGCCGCATTCTTGACTGCCAGCCTGGCGATCTGCTGGCCTGGGAAGCTGACAACGAAGACTAGCGCGGCGGTGCACGGGGCGTGCGCCGCAGTGCTTTCGCATTGGCGATGCTATTTGCCTTTGCGGGCTGCCCGCTATTGCCTGTTTGTTTTTGGTTAAATGAGTTGCGGTGTTAATTAACATCGAGTCGTCGCCGTTACCTTCTGCATTATAAATAACGTCAGTTAATAAACTAAAGAAAGTCATTTTTTATTTACCCTGGTGGGTAGTTAAGGTTATTTTAAGGGCGAATTATGCCATCGCAATATTTAATTCCTGCGCTGTTGATGTTATTGACGGGCTGCAGCGGTCTGCATCCCGGCAGCTATTACCCGGTCGGTGGGGCGCAGCCGGTCACGCGTGAGCAAAGGCAGCGCATCATCGGCGGCGAGTCCGCGAATGCGGTGTTGAATGAAGGGCGCGCCGGCATTGGCGGCACTATCGATTGGTCACGGCTGTGGGTTCGTTAATCGGCTAAATATAATTATGGGAATTATAAGTGTCATTGCCAGATTATTGACATAGGGTTTATCTTTTCGCGGTTATTCTGGTGGTCATTATACGTCATCGTATTTAATTATCAGACAAAGCTTCGTTTAATGGAGAGTTTTGCCCGTTGGGGCATAATTACAGGAGGTTATGATGGCAAAGATCGTTCCCGCCATGCTCATCTTTCTATTATTGCCCGTTGGCCCGTACGCCAGCGCGGCACGTTACGATCGGGAACGCGAAACCCTGTCGCCGGTGCAGTTTCAAAAGAAATTAAAGGGTCTCGTCCACGGGCTGTGGCAGCAGATGGACGCGGGCTGCCCGTCGCCGGAACGCGACGTCGGGCAGCTGGCGCTGCTGAGCGATTGTGACGCGCAAGCGAAAAAAAATCCGCCGATCAAGGGCAAGCGCGCGCTGCAGCCCGGCGAGGAACAGAACGCGTCATCCGGCGGCTGTTAATTCTCTGTAAGACGCGGCCATGCCCGCCACGGCATTCATTAATGGAGCCTATGTATTGAAACTACCCTCGGTCATGACCGCAGCGCTGGCGTTGCTGGTCTCATCCTGTTGCCATTCGTTTGTCGATCGCCATTCGGCGCCGGCCGCATCGCGCGGCGGCGCAGAACATTACCCGCAGCGGGCCGATGGGCTGCTGCTGCATCATCTCTGGCTGGTGGAACAGATCCGTTCGGAGCAGGCGCTGTTGGCGCGCTTGCGGGCGGAACGCAAGGCGTTGCAAGCCGGCGTGCCGCCGCAAAGCAAGGATAAATCAGCCCTGCGCGGCGGGGTGCAGTGCGCTCGGGCGCCCGATGCCATTCGTTGTCTGTCGGTGCAGCTGCGCCCGGCGCCGGTGGCTGGCCCGCACCGTTTTTACGCCGGCGTGTTTTGTCGCGTGGGGGTTAACTGGCGGCCGATGAGCTGCTGAATTTTATTGAGGAGTGTACTGGTGAAACGGATCTTTCTTGCCTGTGTGGCGCTGTGCTGTTCCTTGCCGTCGGCGGCGCGGCTCGATCTGGAATATCATGCCGCGCCGCCGCAGGATAATAAAATCCCCGAGGAATATAAGAAAAAACGCAGCGCCTTGCAGCACCGGATATGGAGTGCCGAGGGCCTGGCGCTGGCCGATGAGCGGGCGATAGAACGGGAACAGCAACGCGCGGCCGCCGAGCAGGAGCGCAAGCGGCGGCAGGCTCCGCTCTACGGCCAGCGCAACTGCCGCAAGGCGTATTCCAAAGACGCTCGCCGGCAGGCGGCCTGCTTCGCTTCGCATCCGCAGTACTAACCGCTATTCGGGCTGCAGCATGGCCGGCAGCCGCATCAGCAGCGTATCGACAGCCACCCGCGTTTTGGCCGGCAAATACGGCGTTTTCGGCCAGACGGCGTGAATATCATTGGGCAGCAGGCGGATTTGTCTGAGCACCGGCGTCAGTTCGCCGCTGCGCAGATAGCGCGCCAGCAACCAGCAGGGTAGCCAAACCAGCCCCGCGCCGGCGATGGCGGCATCCGCCAGCGAATGCAAATCGTCGAGCCGCAGGCGGATATCCAGCCGCACATCCTGGCCCGTCGCCCCGGCCAGCAGCGTGCGCCAGCCGATGTCCTCGTCAAAGCGTCGGTAGGCGATGGCGCGGTGGCCGTGAAGGCCGGCAATATCCGGCGGGGTGCCGCAGCGGGCCAGGTACGACGGCGCGGCGCACAGCGAAAGGTGTTGGCTGCCCAGTCGCCGGGCCACCAGGCTGGCGCTGTCGCCGAGCGGGCCGATGCGCACCGCCAGATCGAATCCCTCCTCAATCAGGTCCGTTACCCGATCGTTGAAACTGATCTCGAGCCGCAGCTCGGGGTGGCTCGCCGTCAGCGGCGTTAACGCCGGGGCGATGCAGTGGCGGCCCAGCAGCTTGGGCGCACTCACCCGCAGCGTGCCCTGCGGCTGCAAGCGGCCGCTGTTCAGCTGGGCGTCGGCGGCGTCCAGCTCGCTCAGGGCGCGCAGGCAGCGATCGTAGTAAGCCTGGCCCGCTTCGGTCAGCGCCAGCCGGCGGGTATGGCGATGAAACAGCGTCGCGCCGAGCCTCCGCTCCAGCCGGGCGATGCTTTTCCCCACCGCCGAGCGGGTCAGATGCAGGCGTTCGGCGGCCAGGGTAAAGCTGCCGGCGTCGACCACGCGCACAAAGGTGGTAATGCCGGTAAGGCGATCGTTGATGGTCACTATAGGGTCCCGTCAGGCTACACAGCCGGTCATTTAAGTCACTGGTCGGCGATTTTCAATCCTATAGCATAGTGGATATCGGGCGCAGGGCCTCATCCTGCGCCGGCCTTATCGGGAGCGATCATGAACGAAACCGCCTTTTTCACCACCGGCGACGGCTGCCGGATTGCCTACCGCTTTGACGGCGCGGCGGATCGGCCGCTGCTGATGCTGTCCAACTCGATCGGCACCACGCTGGCGATGTGGGCCGAACAAATCCCGGCGTTGTCCGAGCATTTCCACATTCTGCGTTATGACAGCCGCGGGCATGGTGCGTCCGATGCGCCGCCCGGGCCTTATTCGCTGGCCCGGCTGGGGCGCGACGCGCTGGAGTTGCTGGACGCACTGCGGCGGGATCAGGCGTACTTCTGCGGCCTGTCGCTGGGCGGCATGGTGGGCCAGTGGTTGGGCGTGCACGCTCCGGAGCGGGTGACGAAGCTGGTTTTGGCCAATACGTCGTCCTGGCTGGGGCCGGCGGGGCAGTGGGATGCGCGCATCGCCGCGCTGCGGCCGCCGGTCGATATGGCGCCGGTGGCGGAAGGTTTTCTGAACAACTGGTTTTCCTCCGCGTATCGGGGCGGCCATGCGGCGACCGTCGCGCGGTTCCGCGCCATGCTGTTGGCGACGCCGCCGCAGGGGCTGGCCGGCTGTTTCGCCGCGGTGCGCGATATGGATATGCGGCGTACGGCGGCGTTGATCCAGGCGCCGACGCTGGTGATCGCCGGGCGGGACGACACCGTCACCGCGTTGTCGCACGGCGAGCTGCTGGCCGCGACGGTGCCGGGGGCGGCGTTGCAGGTCTTGCCGGTGGTGCATTTGTCCAACGTGGAACGGCCGGACGCGTTTCTGGCGGCGCTGCTGGGCTTTTTGCGCTAGGCCGGCCGGCAGTATTCCTTCAGCAGGGCGATGGCATCCGGCTTCAGCTGATACAGGTACACCGGCCGCCCGGTGGTGCCATACAGAATGCGGGTGCCGAGAATGCCGCTTTCCGCCAGGTAGATCAGGTATTTACGGCAGGATACCCGCGAGATGCCGATGGCGTTGGCCAGGTTGTCGGTGGAAAATTCACCGCTGTGCTGCTGCTCGATCCATTCGCATACCGTGCTCAGGGTGATGCTGGTCAGGCCCTTCGGCAGCTTCTTGCCTTCCTGGCTGTTGGGCTGGCGGCGCAGCAGGCTGTCGACGTCGGCCTGGGAGAATTCGCGCTGGGCCAAAATTTGCGTCTGCTGCTGATAGTTGCTCAACGCCTCTTTAAAACGGGTGAACTGGAAAGGTTTGATCAGGTAGTCCACCACGCCGTAGTGCAGCGCTTTTTGCACCGTATTCACGTCGCTGGCGGACGAGATGACGATCACGTCGGTTTTCTCGCCCAGTTCGCGCAGGCCGGGCAGCAAATCCAGGCCGTTTTCCTGCTGCATATAGATGTCCAGCAGCACCAGATCGATGCTGCCCCCGGCGTCGGCCAGCAGCGCGCGCGCCTGGCTCAGGGTGGCCACCGTCGCCTGACAGTGAAATCCGCTGACCTGGCTCAGGTAATATTTGTTCAGCTCCGCCACCATCGGGTCGTCATCGACAATCAATACGTTAATCATGTGTTCAGCTCTTGGCCTGATAGGGAATATGCACAAAGAACTGGGTCAGTTCACCCGGTTCTGATTCGAAATCAATGCTGCCGCCCAGCTTTTCCAGATGGCTGCGGATCAGCGCCAGGCCGATGCCGCGTCCCTGTCCCTTGGTGGAAAATCCCTGTTCAAAAATGCGCGCGCCGAGCGCCGGATCTATGCCGGGGCCGTCGTCGCTAACGATACAGTGTAAATGATTATCATTGTGATGGAAGCTCAGGCTGATCTCATGCCCCTCGACGCCGTCGATGGCGTCGATGGCGTTTTCAATCAGGTTGCCCAGTACGCTGATCAGCACGTGGGTGGTTTCCGCATCGTCGGTTTCCGGCAGCAGGCTGGTTTCATCGATGGTCAGTTCGATGCCGGCCTCGTGGGCGCGGCTGATTTTGCCGATAAAGAAGCCCGCCACCTCCGGCGAGTGGATCTTGCGCAGCAGCGCGCCGATCTCTTCCTGATAGTTGCTGGCGGTGTGGATGATGTAGTTTTCCAACTGCTGATAGGCCTTCATGTGCAGCATGCCGAGAATGACGTGCAGCTTGTTCATAAACTCGTGCGACTGCACCCGCAGCGCATCGGCGTAGTGCGCCATGCCACTCAGCCGCTGCACCAGCCGGCTGACCTCGGTTTTGTCGCGGAAGGTGGCGATGGCGCCGATCACCTGGCCGTTGACGATCACCGGCACGGTGTTGGTCAGCAGCTCGCTGCCGTTGAAGCCGATTTGCCGGTCGCGCAGCGGTTTGCCGCTGGCCAGCACTTCCGCCAGGTGCAGCTGCGCCGGCCAGTGTTTGCTGGCGGACCCCAGCATCAGGTTCTCTACCGGGCCGCTCTGGCGCAGCAGGCGTTTGGCTTCGTCGTTGACGATGGTGATGCGCGACTGATTATCGACCGCGATCACGCCTTCTTTAATCGACTGCAGCATTGCGTTGCGCTGTTCGAACAGATTGGAAATTTCGTAGGGTTCGAAGCCCAGCATAATGCGCTTGAGCGCCTTGACCAGGAAGAAGGTGCCGAGGCTGCCGACCAGCGCGGCGAAGGCGAGGGTCCAGGAGATGATCCAGCGGCTTTCGCCCACCACTCGGCGCACGGTATCCAGCGCGATGCCCAGCGCCACCACGCCGATTTGCCGCCGTTCGCCATCGTAAACCGGCACGAACACCCGCAGCGCCGGGGCCAGGGCGCCGCGGTTGGTGGCGCTGTTGACCTGCCCCTGCAGCGCCGGCGCCAGATCGTCGCCGATAAAATGCTGGCCGATCAGCCAGGGTTTAGGGTGCGAATAGCGGATGCCCTGCATATCCACCACCACCACGAACAGCAGCTCGTTTTTATTGCGCACCTGCTCGGCAAAGCGCTGCACCGCGCCGCCGCGGTCCTGCCGCTGCAGCCCGTCGACCACGGTGGAGGAGAGCGCCAGCGTTTCGGCGATCGCCATGGCCTTCTGGCGCAGCTGGTCCTGCCCCTCGTGATTCATCTGCACAAAAAACAGCGCATACACCACCAGCAGCACCGAAGCGATGATGGCGGACACCATCAGCGTGATGGACGTGCTGAGCTTGAGCGGGGCGCGTGGTTTGGGCATGGCGGTTCTCCGAGTGGCGATATTACGGCGTATTCTAGCGGGGATGATCAAGGGATGCAGTTACCGGCAGCAGGTTATAGCATGCCGCCGGTTAGCGGAGGGGTTATTTTAGTTACAAAAGCGGGTCAGGGTTGGTTATAGATTGCCAGCGCCTGCTGGCCGCTGGCGCCCTGATGGACGATCGCCATCAGCGCGCTGACCACCCGCGACGGATGGCTGTGCTGGTAAACGTTGCGGCCGTAGACCATGCCGGAGGCCCCCTGGGCCATCAGCGCGGCGGATTTTTCCAGCACCGGCCCCAGTTCCCCTTTACCGCCGCCGCGCACCAGCGTAGGGCAGCGCGCCGCTTCCACCACGCGATGAAAGTCTTCCACGCGCTCGGTCGGGTCGGCCTTGATGATGTCGGCGCCCAGTTCGCGCGCCAGCCGCACCAGCGGCACCATTTTTTCCACGTCGCCCAGCGACCCATAGGCGGCGCCCTGGCCGGCAGGCGCCATCACCAGCGGCTCGATCATCAGCGGCATGGCGTATTTATCGCAGGCGTGGCGCAGGCGGCCGATATTTTCCACGCACTGGCGAAAGATGCCCGGTTCGTCGGGGATGTGGTACAGATTGACCACCACCGCGGCGGCGTCCATCTGCAGCGCCGCCAGAATTGGCGCATCCGGGTTGTGCAGCACCGCCCACATTTCGCGATGGCGCACGGCGTTGTAGGCGTTGCCGACGTCGGTGCGCATCACCAACGCCGGTTTCTCGCGCTGCGGCGCGCGCTGCAGCAGATCCGCCTGGCCGTAGTTGACCTGAATGGCGTCGGGGCGCGCGGCGATCAGGTCGCCCATCACCCGTTCGATATCTTCCAGCCCGATTAAAAAATCCGGTTCGTTGGCGATGCCGTGATCGATCGCCACATCCAGACATTTGCCGTTATTAAACAGCCGGTTCATCCGCACCTTACCGCTGAGCTGCATGCCAGTTCCTCCTGAAAATTGGGATACCTCCAGTATTGCCGAGTAAGCATGGGCATGAAATGCGGAAACCGCAAACTGCGGGCGCGCTCGCAGTTTGCGCATCGGCCGCCGACCGTTGAATGCACCAAATGCGTGCCCTTCTCTGACCGCTTTTGCGCCATTTGTTAGATCCGTGTCATGTTTTTGTTAATCGGTCATTCCAAAACGCATGTTTCGCTTGTTTGAGTTAAAAAGTTTCAATAATCTCAATTATGAAATAAACATTTAATAATGATGCGAAGGCGTAAGTTATGACGCCAAAGGTTTATTTCAATTGATTGTTTTTAATCTGTTTTGAGACATCGATCAAAATTTTGCACACCGCCTGAATACGGTAAAAAACCGGTAATTCCGCCGTATCAAAGGGATAACACCGACCGGATTGTTGTTTGAATGTAAAAAATATTTTTCATTAGCGGTCAAATCAACAGACCTCTCATTCTAACGATTAAAGGGTAAAGAACATGAAGCTGAAGAAACTGATCGTCACCTCGGTATTGATGTGCATGTTGCCGGCCAGCGTTTTAGCCAAAGACATCAAGATCGGCGTTTCCATGGCTTACTTCGATGACAACTTCCTCACCATTCTACGCCAGTCGATGCAGAACAAAATGAAGGCCGACGGTAACGTCAGCGGCCAGTTTGAAGACGCCAAGGGCGATATCGCCCAGCAGATCCAGCAGATTGAAAACTTCGTCAGCCAGGGCGTGGACGCCATCATCCTCAACCCGGTGGATACCCAGGGCGTCAAGCCGATGATCAAGCTGGCCGAAAACGCCAAGATCCCGCTGGTGTTCGTCAACCGTCGGCCGGAAGTCACGCTGCCGGCCGGCATGGCCTACGTGGGATCCGACTCCAAGCTGGCCGGCAAGCTGCAGATGGAAGAGCTGGCCAAGCTGATGAACGGCAAGGGCAACGTGATGATCCTGATGGGCGAATTGTCCAGCGAGGCCACCCGAGACCGCACCCGCGGCGTGGAGGAGGTGGCGGCCAAATACCCGGGCATCAAGATTATCGACAAACAGACCGCCAAGTTCTTCCGTAAAGAGGCAGTGGATGTGACTACCGACTGGATCCTGTCCGGGCAGCAGATCGACGCCATCGCTTCCAACAACGACGAAATGGCCATCGGCGCGATCCTGGCGCTGAAGCAGGCCAAAAAATCCGGCGTGCTGGTGGCCGGGGTCGACGGCACCCCGGACGCGCTGGAATTCATCAAGAAGGGCGATCTGGCGCTGAGCGTATTTCAGGACGCCAAGGGCCAGGGCGAAGGCGCGGTGCAAACCGCCATTCAGCTGGTGAAAGGCGAGAAGGTGGAAAGCAGCGTGCTGATCCCGTATCAGCTGATCACCAAGGCCAACTACCAGGAGTTCGCCGACAAGAACAGAAAGTAAGCGTTAAGGCATGCCGCGGTTGTCGCCCTTGGGCGGCTGCCGCGGCAGGAAAGCATTAATGAGTGCGGAGGTTATCAGTATGTACCCTTATGTTCTTGAGGCCGAAGGCATCAGCAAGCAGTTTCCCGGCGTCAAAGCGCTGGATAAGGTCTCGATTAAAATCAAACCCGGCAGCGTGCACGCGTTGATGGGCGAAAACGGCGCCGGTAAATCGACGCTGATGAAATGTCTGATCGGCATTTATCATCCGGATGAAGGCGCCATCAAAATAAAAGGCCAGCCGGTCACCTTCAGCGATACGCTGCAGGCGCTGCATTCGGGCATTTCGATGATCCACCAGGAGCTTAACCTGGTGCCTTACATGACGGTGGCGGAAAACATTTGGCTGGGGCGAGAGCCCGCCAGGCTCGGCTTCGTCAACCACGACGAGTTGAACAACCAGACCCGCGAGCTGCTGGCGCGGCTGAACATCAAGCTGAAGCCCGAGACTTTGGTCGGCGATCTGAGCATCGCCAATCAGCAAATGGTGGAGATCGCCAAGGCGGTGTCCTACAACGCCGACGTGCTGATTATGGATGAGCCGACTTCGGCGCTGACCGAGGGCGAGGTGGTACACCTGTTCGCCATCATTCGCGAACTGCGCGAGCAGGGTAAAGGCATCATCTACATCAGCCACAAGATGGACGAGATCTTCGCCATCACCGACGAGGTGAGCATCTTCCGCGACGGCGCCTTTATCGCCTGCGATAAAACCGAAAACCTGACCAAGCAGTCGCTGATCACCATGATGGTGGGCCGCGAACTGACGCAGATGTTTCCCAAATTCAACAACAACATCGGCGAAGAAGTGCTGCGGGTGGAGGGGCTGCGCCGCAGCGACTGGTTCCACGATGTTTCGTTCAGCGTCAAGCGCGGTGAAATTCTGGGCGTCGCCGGGCTGGTGGGCGCCGGCCGCAGCGAGGTGATGGAAAGCCTGTTCGGCATGCACCCGGCGGACGGCGGCGACATTTTCATCGAAGGCAAGGCGGTGAAGGTGGATTCCCCGGCCAAGGCGATCGAAAACGGCCTGGCGTTCCTCACCGAGGATCGCAAGAAATCCGGCCTGTTCCTGGTGCTGTCGGTGGTCGAGAACATGAGCATCGTCAACCTGTCGGAATATATCGGCAAGAACGGTTTCGTCAGCCATGTGCAGATGGCCAAGGACTGCATGGAGCAGATCAAGAAGCTCAACATCAAGACGCCCACCATGGATCAGATCATCAACAACCTCAGCGGCGGCAACCAGCAGAAGGTGTTGATCGCCCGCTGGCTGCTGGCGCAGCCGAAAATCCTGATCCTCGACGAGCCGACGCGCGGCATCGACGTGGGGGCCAAGGCGGAAATTTATCGCTTGATCAGCGAGCTGGCCAACCGGGGCGTGGCCATCATTCTGGTTTCATCCGAACTGCCGGAGATCCTCGGCATGAGCGATCGGGTGATGGTGATGCACGGCGGTCGCATCACCGGCATTTTGGACAAAGATGACGCGGACCAGGAAAAGATCCTGGCGCTGGCCTCTGAATAACGAAAGGTGAACATCATGAGTAACGTAAAGATTGAGAAGCCGCTCACCTCCGGTTCGGCGGGCAAGGGAGCGCTGTTTTCCGGCCTGAGCGGCAAGATGCCGAAAGACACCGGCATTTTCATCGTGATGATCGGCATTGCGCTGATTTTCGAAATTCTCGGCTGGTACATTCGCGATCAGTCGTTCCTGATGAACCCGAACCGCCTGCTGCTGATCGTGCTGCAGGTGGCGATTATCGGCATCATCGCGGTGGGGGTGACCCAGGTCATCATCACCACCGGCATCGATCTGTCGTCCGGTTCGTTGATTGCACTCACCGCGGTGGTGGCGGCCAGCCTGGCGCAGACCTCCGACAGCATCTCGCCGATGTATCCGGGGCTGCTCGACCTGCCGGCGGCGATCCCGATCGGCGCCGGCATCGGGGTGGGCATCGTCTGCGGCTTCGTGAACGGCTTCCTGATCACCCGCACCGGCATTCCGCCGTTTATCGCCACGCTGGGCATGATGGTATCGGCGCGCGGCCTGGCGCAGTACTACACCAAGGGCAACCCGGTCAGCTTCCTGTCGGACGGCTTCACCTCGATCGGCCAGGGCGCGATGCCGGTGATCATCTTCCTGGTGATTGCGGTGATCTTCCATATTGCGCTGAAACACACCCGCTACGGCAAGTACATCTACGCCATCGGCGGCAACATGACCTCGGCGCGGGTGTCCGGCATCAACGTCAACAAATACCTGGTGACGGTCTACACCATCGCCGGCGGCCTGGCCGGCCTGGCGGGCGTGGTGCTGGCGGCGCGCGTCAGCAGCGGCCAGTCGAGCATGGGGATGTCCTATGAGCTGGACGCCATCGCCGCGGCGGTGATCGGCGGCAGCAGCCTGATGGGCGGCGTCGGGCGCATTACCGGCACGCTGATCGGCGCGGTGATCCTCGGGCTGATCAAGAGCGGTTTTACCTTTATCGGCGTCGATTCCTACATTCAGGACATCATCAAAGGCATCATCATCGTGGCCGCGGTGGCTATCGACATGCGCCGCAACCGCAAGAAACACTGATTGCCGTGAATTGCCGCCGGCGTCGTTTGGCCGGCGGTTTTTTTTTACCTCGGGGAAATCATCATGAAATACGTGAAAAAGATGGTGCTGGCTGCGGTGCTGTGCTGTTCCACTTCGGCGCTGGCGGACACCATCGGCGTGTCGATGGCCTATTTCGACCAGAATTTTCTGACCATCATCCGCCAGTCGATCGATAAAGAAGCCAAGGCGCGCGGCATCAGCGTGCAGTTCGAAGATGCGCGCGGCGACGTCGGCCGGCAAACCGACCAGGTGCAGAGCTTCATCAGCGCCGGGGTGGACGCGATCATCGTCGATCCGGTCAACTCGGCCAGCACGCCGATGATGACCAAAATGGTCCGGGCCGCCGGCATTCCGCTGGTGTACGTGAACCGCACCCCGGGCGACAAGGCATTGCCCCCGGGCGTGGTGTTCGTCGGTTCGGACGAGCGGGAGTCCGGCACCCTGCAGATGGAAGCGCTGGCGCGCCTGGCCAATTACCAGGGCAACGTGGCCGTCATGATCGGCAACCTGACCGACGCCGGCGCGCTGCAGCGCACCAAAGACGTGGAGCAGGTGGTGGCCAGATACCCGAAAATGAAGCTGGTGCAGAAGCAAAGCGCCAACTATTCGCGCAGCGAAGGCATGGATCTGATGATGAACTGGATCACCAACGGTGAAGCTATCGACATCGTCGCCGCCAATAACGACGAAATGGCGATTGGCGCGATTATGGCGCTGCAGCAGGCCGGAAAAAAAGACCGCAAGGTGCTGATCGGCGGCATCGACGCCACGCCGGACGGCCTGAAGGCGCTGGCCTCCGGCAAGATGCAGGTAACGGTATTCCAGGACGCCGTCGGCCAGGGCCGGGCCTCGGTCGAGGTGGCGCAGCGGATGATCAGGGGCGAAAAGCTGGAGCCGTATTACTGGATCCCGTTCGAGCTGGTGACGCCGGCCAATATGCAGCAGTACGCGGCGAAGCAGTGAGGGGGAGAGGGCGCTGCGTGGCGGCGCCCTGATTGAAATGAATCACCAGCCCTTTACCGCGTCGCCTTTGTAGATTTCGGCGGCGCTGGCGGCCACCTCATCGGTTTGATAGGCCTTGACCAGGTTCTTCACCTTGTCGCTGTCCTGATTGTCGATGCGGCTGGCGAAAATGTTGACGTACGGCGAGTTTTTATCCTCGACGAACAGCCCGTCCCGGGCCGGCGACAGGCCGATCTGGCTGGAATAGTTGGTGTTGATGATCGCCAGCGTCACCTGTTTGTCATCCAGCGCGCGCGGCAGCTGCGGCGCTTCGATCTCGACTATCTTCAGCTTCTTGGGGTTACTGACGATATCCAGCGCGGTCGGCAGCAGCCCGACGCCGGCCTTCAGCTTAATCAGCCCCTGTTTTTGCAGCAGCAGCAGCGAGCGGCCAAGGTTGGTGGGGTCGTTCGGCACCGCCACCTGGGCGCCGTCCGGCAGCTGGCCGATCGCGCTGATCTTCTTCGAGTAACCGGCGATCGGGTAAACGAAGGTGTTGCCGACCGCCGCCAGCTTATAGCCGCGTTCCTGCATTTGTTTCTCCAGGTACGGGCGGTGCTGGAAGGCGTTGATGTCCAGATCGCCATTGTTCAGCGCTTCGTTGGGCAGTACGTAGTCGTTGAAGGTCACCACCTCCACGTCCAGATCGTACTGCCGTTTGGCGACCTTTTGCACCACCGCCCACAGCGATTGATCGATGCCGGCGCTGATGCCGACCTTGATATGGTGCTGGTCCTGCGCCGCCGGGCCGCAGGCGGTCAGCAGCAGCGTGCCGGCGGCGGCCAGCGAGAGGGCGAGTTTTTTCAGCGTAAATGTCATCTTCCCAGAGTCCTTGTCAACATTGTCTGCTGATTGCAGCAGGCAGAATAGTGGCTGTGACTCTAGGTAATCGCTTGGCTAAAATAAAATACTGATTCACTATGATTAATAGCGATTTGCTATGAGCGGCGGCGGCGCCGCGACAAGCGCCCCCTTTGTGCCCTGGCGGTCAGTTTGTTTTGACGGCGGTTCGGCTGGCTTATTATGATAGCCGCAGGCCCGCGAGGGCAGACTGGGCACTGAACGAAGGATAAAGACAATGCGATTGAACACTTGGAGCAAGGCACTGCTGCCGCTGGTGGTTTTGGCCTGCGTGTCGGCGACTCAGGTCCGTGCGGCGGAAGGCGACACCGGCCCGATCCCCAAACAGCTGCTGGGCAACTGGCGCGTCAGCAAGATAGTGCCGACCCAGACCGTCGGCTGCTGGGATCAACAACAGGCGCAAAGCCTGATCGGCGGCAAGATCAACTACAAGGCGGACGGCTTCAGCTGGAACGACACCGCGTTGAAGAGCGAGGGCGCCACCCTCAGCACCGTTGAGGCGCAGGAGTTTGTCGAAGACAACTCCGGCAGCAGTTCTTACATCGATTTCCCGATGCTTGGCATCAGCACGCCGTCGGTGCAGCGGGTCACCATCCAGCATGCCGACGTCACCATCAAGGGCATCACCGATCAGGGCACCGAAGGCGTGCCCGGCGACAACGTGATGCTGAAGGACGCCAATACGCTGATCCTGTCGCTGTGCAACGTCTGGTTTGAAGTGCAGCGCGAACGTTAATCCCGCACCAGGCCCCGGCAACGGGGCTTTTTCCCGCCGTGATATCCCGCCCGAACCGCGCGTTTGTGAACTAAAATTAACCATAACGATATCGCCGCTGCGATACCGGAGCCTCGGCTCTCTACCGAGTCCATGACAGGAGGCGCTATGAGCTACAAACATATTGTGGTCGCCACGGACCTGAGCGATGACGGCAAACGGCTGGTGGAAAAAGGCGCGCTGCTGGCCGAGGCGCTGCAGGCCAAGCTTTCATTGATCTACGTGGATGTGCATTACGATACCTACCATGCGGCGATCGGCTTCTCGGAGCGAAGCTACGACGGCGTGCCGCTGGAAGAGAAAATCAAAAAAGAGCTGGAACCCACCACCCAAAACGTCAATTACCCGATCGCGGAAGTGATTATCGGGCGCGGCGGTTTTGTGGTTGAGCTGGAGCAGGCGGTGGCGGAGAAGGGCATCGATCTGCTGGTGTTCGGCCATCATCACGACCTGTGGAGCAACCTGTTTTCCTCCACCCGCAACGCCATCAACCAGCTGAATATCGATGTCCTGGTGATCCCGATCAAATCGTAATGCCTAAGCCGCGTCGCCGCGCGGCTTTTTATTGGCGCAATACATTAGTATGTACTAATGTCTAATCATGAACGAAAACGATATCTTCAAGGCGCTGGCCGATCCCACCCGCCGCCGCATCTTCGATAAGCTGGCCGCCGGCGGCATGAACGCCAGCGCGCTGCGCGAGGGCATGCCGATCGGTCAATCGGCGATGTCGCAACACCTGGCGGTGCTGCGCAATGCCGGGCTGGTGCAAGAGCGGCGGCAGGGGCGCTTCGTCAATTATCAGGTTGACCCCGCGGGGCTGGCGCAAATCACCCAATGGCTGGCGAAATACCGCGCCTATTGGCCAGAGCGCATCGAGGCGCTGCAAACCCTGCTGCAGGAGTTGGATCAATGAAAAAGGCCGATGACCGGCAATTGGTGCTCGAATATCCGCTGGATGCGCCGCCGGAGAAAGTCTGGCGGGCGCTCAGCATTCCCGAATTGCGCGAGCGGTGGTTGCCGGGGCGCGCGCTGGCGGACGTTGAACCGCTGGATGCCACGCCGGGCGAGCGGATCCGCTATCGGATGCGCGACGACCAGCCGCCGTTTCTGGAAAGCGTGGTGACGCTGCAGATCCTGCCCGATACCGCCGGCGGCAGCCTGCTGCGCATTATCCATCAGCTGGACGCCGCCAACGACGGCCTGAACGTCATGATGCTCGCCGCCTGACGCCGTAGACCCATTTCTTTTGTGCCAACCCAGGAGTTCACCAATGCGTGAAAAGATGCTGCTCGTCCCTATGGTGGTGGAACGGACCAGCCGGGGAGAACGTTCCTACGACATTTACTCGCGGCTGCTGCGCGATCGCATCGTTTTCCTCAACGGTGAGGTGAACGACGAGATCGCCGAAATGCTGTGCGCGCAGCTGCTGTTTCTTGAGGCGGAAAACCCCGAGCGGCCGATCAATCTGTACATCAACTCGCCCGGCGGGGCGATCACCAGCGGTTTCGCCATTTACGACACCATGCAGTACATCAACGCGCCGGTGCATACGCTGTGCATGGGCACCGCGCGCTCGATGGGATCCTTCCTGCTGATGGCCGGCGCGGCGGGCCATCGCATGGCGCTGCCCAACGCCAGCCTGCACGTGCACCAGCCGCTGGGCGGCTTTCAGGGCCAGGCGTCGGATATTTTAATCCACGCCGAAGAGATGAAGCGCACCAAGCATAGGGTGATCGGCCTGTACGCCGAGCACTGCGGCCGCCGCTACGAGGAGGTAGAACGCGCGCTGGACAGGGACCGCTTTATGACCGCCGACGAGGCGGTGGAATGGGGGCTGGTGGACCGGGTGCTGCGGGCGCGGTGAACGCAGCAACCGATTACCGGTAGGTGAGCGCCGTTGAGTTTACCCAACCATACTGACCGGCGCATTCACCGGTGATGATGGAGATTTCTTTCCATTCGGCATTACCGATGTTCATTGCCGTGCTTTTACCCGTCAATGTGACCCGTGTGCCGTCGATAAGCTGGCAAATGTGTTCGTTTGGTCCGACAGGCTATCCAAATTGGGGGGCACCGGGCGCTTCAACACTAATTGAGGTGCCTTTTCTCCCGGTGTGTTAGTGATGGTGATATTGCCGCTATTATTTCCAATGGTGGTATTAGCGTTGCCACTCACGGACTGTCTGAGTGTTTCAGTTGAAGATAAAAATGCAGAATAATCGGCTAGTATGCCATCGATGATTGTAGCGATGTCAGTGAAGGGATATGGTTTTTTTCTCAAGATATTCGCTACAGGAAGCTATTTTTTGTCATGCTCGCTAAGCATATCTGTGTTTCTCTAATGAATGAAAAATAATTGAAAATAATGGTTATTATTTTTTTGTTAATGACTGTGGTGATAATTTATTCTTACTATCTATGGTTATAAATGATCATAGATAAAATCCTTATACGTGACGTTACCTTGGACGTGAATAAAGTTACGTTTAATTTCATACAGCATTCGATAGGTTTCTCTGTGGCGGGGGCTCCCCCAGAGCGTTTTATTTTATGTTGATTAACAATGTAATGGACTTTGCCTTTCTCTTTTCTCACTTGCTTTTCATTCCGCGTAATTAAGAAATAACATCCGATTTTTGCCTTTCTTGCGCGTGTTGTAAACTTGTTATTGATCACAAATCAAACAATTCACTATTGCTTGTATCTTGTATATACAATTATATGTGTAAAAGAAATAAACGATAAATAATAGTCTGAAATCCGCTGAATTATATGTTTCTGGCAATTACTCGATGCGTATGGTTATCAATTTTTATTTTAAAATTATTTATTTAAATTGTTTTTGTAGGCATTGAATTCACAGTGTGAATGTTAATTTAGCCTTTCTTACGGGCTAATTAGTGTTGTCCACCCAAGGAGAGAATCGATCATGAAGCTTGGCGCATTTTTAATGCCGGCACATCCACGTTATCGCTCATTACACGACGGCCACTATCACGATCTGGATACTCTGCAGTATCTGGATAGGAGCGGCTTCGATGAGGCCTGGATTGGTGAACACTACATGATGCCTGCAGAGCCGTGCCCATCGCCGGATTTGCTCATTGCCCAAGCCATTTTGCTGACAAAGAAAATTAAGCTGGCAACTGGTGCGTTTATGCTGCCATTTCACCATCCTGCCGAACTGGCTCATCGCATCTGTTGGTTGGATCATATTTCTAACGGTCGACTGATGGTCGGCATTGGCGCCAGCGGAACGACGTTGGATTTGGAAATGTTCAATATTGACCACAAGGCAGGTGTACATAGGGAAATGACCGCTGAGTCGATCGAAATCATGACGCGATTTTGGAATAGCCCCGGGCCGTTTGAGTATCGCGGTAAGTACTGGACCGTACGACGCCCGGCGGACCAAATGGACAAGTGCTCCGGATACCATCTTAAACCGCACCAATCCCCCCATCCACCCATAGGCGTAACAGGCCTTTCTGCTTCTTCGGCGACGTTGAAAATTGCCGGTCGTAACGGCTGGATCCCAATCAGTTTTTGCTTCACGCCGCAATACCTCCATACCCACTGGCAGGTCGTCGAAGAGGGGGCGGCTCTCAGCGGGCGGGTGACGCCTTCCAGGGATATGTGGCGCGTTAGCCGACCGATCGTGGTTGCCGAGACGGATACGCAAGCATGGAAGCTTGCCGTTGAAGGCGAAATGGGGCGTTATTTCCGCGAAGACTATCTGCCGATGATTGCCGGTAACAATGCACTAGGGCTATTCAAACACCATCCAGACGTAGCCGACAGCGAAGTCACCGTCGAATACTGCGCAAAACACTGCTGGCTCCTCGGTTCACAGGCGACTGTACGCGAACGTATTGAAGAAATGCAGTCGTTGTCTGGTGGTTTTGGCGTACTGCACGTCATGGGATTCGATCATTTGGAGGAATTATTGCCTATACGGGATAGCTACCGCGCTTTGCAGGAAATTGTTGCTACGCACTTTGCGTAAGCGGGGGTAAGAGGTGAGAACACCGATGTCATTACGGCGCTTTATGGAGGGAGCCATGCAACGACAAACTCAAGGTTGTGGCCACCGCGCAGCCATTCTGGTGATTGATATGCAGCATGACTTTTTGGATGCGGATGCTCCCATCCCCTGTTCTGGGGGACTGGATATCGTTGAGTCCCTACATATGTTGCTGGATTTTGCCCGGGGCGAAGGTATTTCGGTGATCTACACCCAAGAGGCTCATCGCACCAGCCGCGTGGATTTTGGTCGAGAGCTTGATTACGGCGAGACGTTGCATTGCCTTGAGGGCACGCAAGGCGTCGATATTATTCCCCAACTTTGCCCTCAGAACGGCGATCTGGTGCTGATCAAACGCCGGTATAGCGCGTTCTTCGCTACCGATTTGGACCTGCTTCTGCGCGGGCTTGGCGTTGATACTTTAGTGCTGACTGGTGTGGCCACCGATGTCTGCGTACGTGCTACTGCACAGGATGCAATGCAATTGGACTATCACGTAGTCGTACCGCGCGAATGTGTAGCAGGCACCAATCTTGAGCGGCATGACGCTGCACTTGAGAACATTAATTATGTATTCGGGAAGGTACAAGACTTAGTCGAAGTCATTGACGTTTTGCGCATGCGCGAGGCGGTGGAATGATTGAGAAAAATATCGTCAATCCTGATACCGAGCTGTTCGGGAGCGTCATGCGCACCCTGGTCGAAAAACGTGCCAGTCTGAGCCGAAAGCAGACCCGTGATCTGGTTCTGGCTATGCTGGAGCAACGGCTCGACCCCTTACATATTGGCGCTCTGCTTACCGCCATGGCCATGAAAGGAGAGGTGCCCGACGAAATTGCCGGTGCTGTAGATGCTATTGCCGCGCGCCATCCACCTTTGGCGATTGAAGTGCCTCGAGCGTTGAACATTGGTGGCACAGGTGGCGATCGGGCGGGCACCTTCAATATTTCCACGACGGCTTCTTTGGTCGTTGCCGCTGCCGGAGTACCCGTGGTCAAACACGGCAATAGCCGCGTGACTAGTGCCAGCGGTAGCAGCGACATGATCACCGCTCTGGGGATCGACGTTGTTCGCAGTAGCGATGAAGCCTCGATACGTTTAACGCTGAAAACAAGCAATTTCGCATTTATCTCCACTTCGACTTGCTACGTATTTCCAGAAACTCTGACCGCCGTGCGTCGAGCGCTGGGCATCCGCAGTCTTTTTAATCTGGCTGGGCCGTTGGCACATCCCGTTGACGTCACACATCAGCTTATTGGGGTTGCTCAGGGTTCACTGTTGGAACCTATGGCCGACACGCTGATGCGGATGGGGGGCATCACGGCTTTTGTCGTACATGGCGCTGGCGGTATAGACGAAGTCAGTTGCGTAGGTGAAACCCAGATCCTGAGCGTTAGCGGCGGTTCCATCCGCAGATTTTCTGTACGGCCAGAGGATTTTGGGGTCGTTCCCTGTGAACTGCGGGCACTGCGTGGAGGTTCTCCAGAGAACAATGCCCGGATTTGTGAGGCTGTATTGAATGGCGAATCAGGGGCTTACAGGGAAGCAACGATAGTTGTCGCCGGAGCCGCCTTGGTATTGGCCGGCCAGGCGGATTCATTCAGCGAAGCGGCGGCGCTTGCGCGACAAGCGTTGGATAGCGGGCGGGCTTGCCAGGTACTTAAACGATTCAAGGAGACGATGTATGAGATCACGTGTAAAGGTCTGCGGCATCACACATCATGAGGATGCTCTGGCGGCATTGGCGGCGGGCGCTGATGCTTTGGGTTTCATTTTCTCGCCGAGCCCGCGTCAGATATCACCGGATGATGCTCGCTCTATCATTGCACGTCTTCCACCGTTCAGTTACGTGGTCGGCGTGTTCGTCAATGAAACCAGCGAACGGGTGCAAAGCGTCATCCGTTATTGCGGTCTGTCGGCAATCCAACTTCAGGGGGATGAGAGTAACGCGTATTGCCAGCTGTTTGAGGTGCCGGTTATTAAAGGTTTTCGCGTCGCCAATACCTTGGCGCTGGAACGGATAAACGAATATCAGGTGAGCGCTTATCTGCTGGACACATGGGATGAGGGGCTGGACGGAGGAAGCGGGCAATCGTTCGATTGGCGTCTGCTGCAAAACATAACATTTTCCCGCCCCGTGATTGTGGCGGGCGGACTTCATGCGGGTAATGTCAGACACCTCATTCGGCATTACTCTCCATCCGCCATTGATGTCAGCTCAGGGGTATCGCAGTCTGAGCGACGTAAAGACCCTGTACGGCTCCGTGTTTTTCTGGACGCCGTTGCCGATGCTCGGCAAAACCGCGCTGCGGCGGCTTTCGACGTTAACGAAGGGGATATCCTCAAAGCGTCTTTTGATCGGCAACCGTTGGTGGCAATCCAGGGACGGCAATTCCTTCTGAATTCTCTGACGGAACAAGTACCGGCTACATCAGCAGAACTATTGCGAGAGGCCGCTCGGCGGGTATGCGAGGCTGCGCGGTTTCCTATGGGCACCAAACTGGTTGGTGAAGAAGATAAGGGGGGCGGTCTGCTGGCCGCGGTTTCTCTGCTCTCGGGCATGCCTTATGGTATCGCACGTTGGTATCCCTCCGGTCTGGAAGGACAGGTGCGGGTTGATTTCGACTGTGAATACACCGACGGGAGCCTCTTCTTGAACGGCGTAGAGCCTGGCGACAAAGTCTATATTGTGGACGATCTTATCAGTACCGGGGGGACGCTGCTTGGGTTGATCGAGGCGGTACGGCTGGCCGGAGCCGAAGTATCAGGCATTGTTTGCGTTGCGGAAAAGATTAATTACGGCGGTTCTGAGCGTGTTTTGAAAGCGACAGGTATTCCGGTGACATCGCTCGTTGAAGTGGATGTAAGCGGTGAGTTCTCGGTTGTCGTTGGCGTTAACTATTGAATGGAAAAGGAAGCCATTATGAAAAATGCACGGCAATTTCGCGGTTGGTACATGGTGGGGGCCGTGCACATTCTGCTGGCTCTGATCTTTGGCGCAGCTTATTCGTTCGGCGCATTCTTTACTGCTCTTCAGAGCAACTTCGAAGCAGGACGTTTCTCCACGGCGTCGATATTCTCGCTGACGGCGTTGATCTACTACCTGGTTGGGGTGTTTTCTGGCGCATGGAGCGATCGCACCTCGGTTCGAACGGTGACCAGCGTCGGGATCCTCCTGCTATCGTTGGGTTTTGGGGCCAGTAGCCTGTTGTCGTCATCGCTTATGCCATTCCTGATTGCGTTCTGTGTCCTGGTTGGGTTGGGGGTCGGTCTGGTTTATGTACCGGCTATCTCGACCATACAGCGCTGGTTCATCATTCACCGCAGTTCGGCTTCCGGTCTGGCGCTGGCCGGAACCGGCCTGGGCACTCTTGTGGGGCCGGTGGTCGCGGGGGTGTTGATGCAGCACTTATCTTGGCAAAGCACCATGCAGATTTACGCCGGGGCTATTGCACTGCTGGGGCTGGCCGCCGCTGCCTGCTTGCAAGGCCAGCCCGAGGATGTGGGGCAGTACCCCGATGGCATACGTCCTGTTGAAATAGCCTACGAGCAGGCGCGGCCGCTCAACAACAGCGTGACATTGCGAGAGGCGATACGGCGGGCGCAGTTCTGGTGGTTTTTTACGGCGATTTTCTTTGGTTCAATCGGGTTGTTCCTCGCTTTGGTTCACATCAATCCCTATGCGCAACAGCAGGGGCTGGACGTTACGCAGGCCAACCTGTTGATAGGCCTGATCGGCGTAGGCAATATCGGTGGTCGCCTGGTTCTTGGACGCATCGGCGACCGAATGGGCGCCCAGCGTTTCCTGATCGTCGTCACTATTAGCCTCGCAGTACTGTGTGGTCTGTGGGGCATGGCGCATAGCTTTACTGCGTTGGTCGTCTTCGCTTTGTTGTTTGGCGCGGCAAACGGGGGCTGCATTGCACTGTACCCGGCAGTGGTCAGCACTTGGTTCGGCACGCGCAATCTGGGCGCTATCCTGGGTGCTCTGTATGTCGCCGTAGGTCTCGCGGCCGTAGCCGGGGGCAGCGTTGCCGGTTTGCTGTATGACCTATATCAGAGCTACATGCTGTCTATCGTTCTTGCTGGTGTTTCGGCGCTGCTGTCCGTGGCCGGTATCATATTGGCCGCCCGTTTCGCTCCACAAGCAGAGTAAGGGGGATGCATGCCCAGCATTTACGATTTGCGTTCAGCCTTGAAGTTACTGAGCCAGGTTGAAGGAGAAATGACTTTAATAGAACGCCCCATTTCTCCGGACATTGAGTTGGTAGAAGACTTTCTCGCCGAGAGTCGCCAAAGCGGCGGGATTGCTGATGAACAGCCCCTGCGGGTATATCAGCAACCGACACGGGGGAAATTCCCGGTATTGATGGGCGTATTTGGCACGCGCCGGCGGTGCCGCTTGTTTCTGGACCCCTCCGGTTGTCAACCGCCGGAACTTTCGGAAGCTCAACTTTTGCTGCAGGCTGCGAGCGCCCCTATAGGCCCCAGAGTGCTGGAGAGGCCGCGTTTATCGCGTACGGTGAATAAATCTAACAATATTCTGGCCGCTTTACCGGCATTACGCTATGCGTTGGACGACCCTGGGCCAACGGTGACGCTTGGATTGATATACGCGCACGATAGGCGCACCGGCATCGCTAACTGCTCTTATCATCGGATAGCTTTCAAGGGTAATTCTGCTGTCGTTGGTATCGACTCGCATGGCCACCTGCAGACAATGCTTGCTGCCCATGTGTCGCGCGGAGAATCTCTGCCGATATCCATTAACATCGGATTGGATCCTGCAGTTTACCTCGCCTCCGCGTTGACTCGCCCCTGTATTGCGTACGGGTGCGACGAGTTGGGTATCGCTGGTGCCATTCGCGGCAGGCCCGTGGATATTGCGCCGTGTCACGCCAACGAAGGGGGGTATATCGATCATGCCGAACTTGTCATAGAGGGAACACTGGGGGCAGAAAGGGAACCGGAGTCTGCGATGACGTCAGGTTTTTCCATCCCTGAATACTTGGGTTATCGCTCGCAATGTGGCATGGCGGCAACGCTACGCATCCAGGTACTGACCCACAGACCCAATCCGGTATACCAGACGCTATCGGGACCTGGGTTCGAGCAGTCTATCCTGCTGGGCTTGGGGCAAGAATGCTCGATATTGGCCAGGTTGCGGGTTGGGGAACACGCCAGATTGGTGCGTAACGTGGTGGCATTGCCTTCGGGGGGCGGGCATCTCCTTACGGTATTACAAGTGGCTAAACGCGATGTCCGAGACGATCGGCTCGTCGTTGAGGTAGCGAAGATGCTGTTTGAGGAAGTGCCATCCCTCAAAAATTTGTTACTGGTGGATGAAGATGTCGATCCCTATTCGGTGAATGATGTTCTTTGGGCTCTGTGTACCCGAGCACGCCTAGATCTGGATATTCATGTCAGCGCTTTGTTTCCCGCTAATCCGCTCGACCCCACGCAATCTCGTTTCTATGACGAGCGGGAGTCGGATAGCCGCATCAGAAAATGCGTTGTCGATTGTACGGTTCCTTATAGCCAACGACGACGTTTTAAACGGGCGTTTGATTTGAGCGGTACGCCCACTCATCTGCCTGTCAGATAGGCGGGAACCCCATGTATGCCGTGTATTAGGAGATAATCCATGACTCAGACTATTGATCCACGCCTCGATCCAACCCGAGACATTCGCGCGCCGCGCGGCAATCAATTGAACTGTAAGAACTGGCCGATCGAAGCCGCGTATCGCATGCTTCAGAACAATCTGGATCCTGAGGTTGCTGAGAACCCGCAGGCACTGGTGGTCTACGGCGGTATTGGCCGTGCCGCGCGTAACTGGCAATGTTATGACCAGATCCTGAATTCGCTCAAGGACCTCAATGAGGATGAAACCTTGTTGATACAGTCCGGCAAGCCGGTCGGCGTGTTTAAGACCCATTCGGATGCCCCCAGAGTGCTGATTGCCAATTCCAATCTGGTGCCGCAATGGGCTAACTGGGAGCATTTTAGCGAACTCGATCGTAAAGGTTTGTTCATGTACGGCCAAATGACCGCTGGCAGTTGGATCTATATCGGTAGCCAGGGCATCGTTCAGGGGACTTTCGAGACTTTTGCGGAAGCAGGCCGCCAGCACTATGGTGGAAAACTGGCGGGGCGCTGGATCCTCACTGCCGGATTGGGAGGGATGGGGGGAGCGCAACCGCTGGCAGCTACGCTGGCCGGCGCAGCGTCATTGAATATCGAATGCCAGCAGAGCAGTCTGGATTTTCGTCTGCGGACCCATTATCTGGATAAACAGGCTAAGGACTTGGATGAAGCACTGGCCTTGATCAAGGAACATACTGATGCTGGGCAGGCGGTGTCGATCGGTTTGCTTGGCAATGCCGCAGAAGTGCTACCTGAGTTGGTCAGACGTGCCCACGCGGGGGAGATTAAACCTGACTTGGTTACCGATCAGACCTCTGCTCACGATCTTGTCCATGGCTACCTGCCGGTAGGCTGGAGCGTTGCGCAGTGGAAGGCCGCTCAGCATGATCCGTCGCAACATGCTGAATTGACGGACGCGGCAGCTAAAAGCTGTGCTTCTCATGTGCGTGCTATTCTGGACTTCGTGGAGATGGGGGTACCGGCCGTTGACTATGGAAATAACATCCGTCAGGTAGCCTATGACAGGGGCGTGGAAAACGCCTTCGATTTTCCCGGTTTTGTTCCGGCTTATATCCGCCCTCTGTTCTGTCAGGGTAAAGGGCCGTTCCGTTGGGTAGCTTTGTCGGGCGATCCCGAAGATATCTATAAAACCGATGCAAAGGTCAAGGCGCTGTTTCCTGAAAACCAACATATCCACCGTTGGCTGGATATGGCGCGTACACGTATCGCCTTCCAGGGACTGCCGGCGCGTATTTGTTGGCTGGGATTGGGGGAGCGGCATGTGGCGGGGCTGGCTTTCAATGAAATGGTACGCAAAGGAGAACTCAAAGCGCCGGTCGTTATTGGGCGCGATCATCTGGATACTGGCTCGGTGGCCAGCCCTAATCGCGAGACTGAAGCTATGAAAGATGGTTCCGATGCGGTTTCCGACTGGCCATTACTCAATGCGATGCTGAATACTGCCGGAGGTGCTTCTTGGGTTAGTCTGCATCATGGGGGAGGGGTGGGTATGGGGTATTCACAGCATTCAGGCATGGTTATCGTCTGCGACGGTAGTGAAGAGGCAGACAAACGCCTGGCGCGTGTGCTGGTTAACGACTGCGGTTCTGGCGTAATGCGACATGCCGATGCCGGCTACGAGCAAGCCATTGCCATGGCGAAGAAGTTCGGGTTGAAGCTGCCTATGCTTTAAGAAACTGTAGAGAAGCGCTCGGAGTGTATGATCATTCATAAAAAATCCACGCTGGGCGTGAATTTTTTACCGCAAGAACAACCGCTGCGATTTAAATGTTAAACGATGATACGGTCAGCAAAAACCCGTAACTACTACTTTTGGCAGGAAAAACAAGTCACGGTCTTTTCATACTTGCCGCGCCCTTGCATGGCAAAACGATATCGGGGCGCGAGCCGTTAACCTCGATAACAGGTTACTGGTTAAAGCGGGATAAACCACTGGCTTCCAGCTGGCGGATGGCCGCCGCCCAGTGTTTTTGCGTGATTTCATCCGAGCCGCCGCGAAAACGAACAGACTGCGCCTTGACCTTTTCGATCGCGGCCGGCGGCGCGTAGTGCAAGTTGTCCCGTCCGCCGGCGAGCGCCGCCACCTGAATGTTGCAGGCGCGCTCCAAACCGTGCAGTTCGCGGAACGCGTGCTCGATGCTTACGCCGCCGGCCAGCAAACCGTGGTTGCGCAAAATCATCACGTTGCTGTGGCCCAGATCGTCGACCAACCGTTCCTGCTCATCCAGATCAAGCGCAACGCCTTCGTATTCGTGATAGGTAATACGCGAATAATAAGCCAGCGCATGTTGCGACAGCGGCAACAGGCCGTCTTTTTGCGCCGATACCGCCGCGCCGTCTTTGGTGTGGGTGTGCAGCACGGCTTTCAGATCGGGCCGGGCGCGGTGTATGGCGCTGTGGATCACAAAGCCGGCCCGGTTGATGCCGAACCCGGTCGGGTCGGCGAGAATGTTGCCGTCCAAATCGATTTTCACCAGGTTGGAGGCGGTGATTTCACTGAACAACAGGCCGTAGGCGTTAATCAGGAAATGCTCTTCCGCACCCGGTACGCGCACCGAGAAATGGGTATAAATATGATCGGTCCAGTTATACAGGGCAGCCAACCGATAGGCAGCGGCCAGCTTGACGCGCTCCTGCCACTCTTCCTGGCTGACGCCGTTTTTTACCTCGCCGGCATTGGCGGTAGGGGTAGATACCAAAGACATAACAACTCCCGTTAATGGTGGTTTGATAAGTGTCGGCAGCGATGGGCAGTAACGTTACCAATCGATCTCTTGGCCCAGGATTTTCAAAATGTCCTGCCGGTGTTTAATCAGCAGCGGGGCGTCCCGGTGGCGCGGGTAGGCGAGCGGCACGGCAAACTGCGCCAGAATTCGGCTCGGTCGCGGCGACAGCACGATCACCCGATCGCACAATAGCAGCGCTTCTTCGATGTCGTGGGTGACCAGCAGGCTGGTATAGCCCTGGCTTTGCCAGAGGTTAATCAATTCGCGCTGCATACCGATACGGGTCAGTGAATCCAGTTTTCCCAGCGGCTCATCGAGCAACAGCAGGCGCGGCTCGTTGAGCAGCGCGCGCGCCAGCGCGGCGCGCTGGGCCATCCCGCCGGACAGTTGCTTCGGGTAGGCGTTGGCGAACTCGTCGAGGCCGATACGGCTAATCAGGTCGTCTGCCTGCCGTTCCTGGCCGCTCAGCCCCTGCGCCTGCGGCCCGAGCAGCACGTTCTGCCGCACCGTCCGCCATGGGTAAAGCGTGGGATCCTGGAACACCAGAATGCGCTCGGGGCTGGGGGCGCCGAGTGGGCGGCCATCGGCAAGCAGCTGGCCGGTCTGCAACGGTTCCAGTCCGGCCAGCAGGCGTAGCAGCGTGGATTTCCCACAGCCGGAAGGGCCGAGCAGTGCGACGCTTTCACCGGGGGCAATGCTCAGGCTGATGTTATCCAGTACGGCGATTTCCCGTTTCCCCAGGGTGAAGCTGTGGCTGACGTTTCGCACGTCAATCGCCGTACCCGTGGCTTTTATCTGAGCCTGTGCGGCTTGCGCTACCATTTCATCACTCCTTTTTGCCAACCGAGCAGTCGATCGCGTATGAAAAACAGCAGGCTGATCAGCCCCGAGCACAGAAAGGCCATCACAATCAGCGCGGCGTACATATTGGGATAGGCAGCCCAGCCCTGCGCCCACTGCAGATAAAAACCGATGCCGGCTTTGACCCCAACCATTTCCGCGACGATCAGCACGGAGAAAGATGCCCCTAACCCCATGAACAGGCCGACAAACACGCTGGGCAGGGCGGCGGGGATCGCCACGTGGAAAATCAAAAAGCGCTGACTGGCGCCCAGGGTGCGCGCCACGTCGTAATAGGCCTTATCGATGTTGGCGACGCCCGACCAGGTGAGAACGGTAACGGGGAACCAGGTCGCCAGAGCGATCAGAAACACGCTGGCGCCAAAGCTGCTGGGAAAGATAAACAGGCACAGCGGCAGCAAGGCGGTTGAAGGCACCGGCCCGAGAATGCGAAGTATCGGATGCACCCAGTAGCCAATGCGCTGCGACCAGCCGATCGCCACGCCGCTGACAAAGCCGGCCAGGGTACCGATCGCTACCCCCAGCAACAATAACGATAGCGAGTGATACAGGCTGTTCAGCAGGCGCGGCCAGTCGGTGAGGTAAACCTCAATCAGCGCCTGCGGCGGGGCGAAGAACGGCACCGGCAGCACCCCGGTTTTCGCCGTGAGCAGCTGCCACAGGCTGAAAAACAGCGGCAGCGCGACCAGCCATTGTCCGGCGCGCTGCAAGCGCTGCCCGCGGCCGTTCCAGCGCCGATAGCTCAGCGCCAGGGCCAGCAACGCCACCCCCAGCGCCAGTTGCAGATAAGCCCAGGCCTGGCTGTATGGCCACTGGCGGTTGGCGTCGGGCCAATAGGTGGTGAAAAGCCCGGCCGCCAGCCACGCCGCGGCGGCAAGCAGGCCGGTGAGCCAGCATCGTTCGCCGGCGTTTTTTTCACCTTTTATGGTGCGATCAAGCAAATACGTTGGCATAGATGCTCTCCGCAAACTGATGGGCATCGGTACCGGGTTTAATCACCTGTACCCGCTGTAAATCGCTGACGTACTGGGTAAGCTCTTGGACGAAGGCTTCCCCAACGGCATGATGCCCATGGGCCTGGCCATGGATAATGCCGGCCACTTCTTCGACGTTGGTGTTTAACGCGTGGGCCATAAAGGCTTCGGCAACGCTCTCCGGGTGCTCTGCCGCATAGCTGTGGGCATCCAGCAGCGCCTGGGTTAACGCCGCCGCTACGGCTTTGTGTTGGCGGGCCAGCGACCCGCTGACGCCAACCACGCAGCAACTGAGGTTGGCGTATTCCCCGGTCATATTGCTTGCCAGCAGTTGGTATTTGCCGGTCTCCAATAAGCGGTAGCTAAAGGGCTCGCTGCCGCTGATGGCGGCAATTTCCTGTTTATCCAACGCGACGCTCAATAAATCGGCGGGATAAACCTTCCATTGCACGTCGGCGATCGGGTCTACGCCGTGGCGTTTGAGCAGAATGGCAAAAAAGTTCTTGTCCGGGCCGGCCATATCGGTCACGCCGATGGTTTGGCCTTTCAGCTTGTCCAGGCTGGTAAAGGGCGCATTTTTGGCGGTCAGCAGATTCAGGCAGCCGCCGTGGGTGCCGGCGGTGAGCTTTACGTCAAAGCCTTGCTCCAGCGCCTTCAGCCAGCGCAGGGCCATACCGATGCCCGCATCGGCTTTACCGGTGGCGATCGCTTCCAACAGCAGATCGGTCGAGTTGCCGAAGTTGACAAATTCTACGTCCAAATTGTACTTGCTGAAGAAGCGCTGCCGCTCCGCCACGGTGACGGGGGCAATGCATACCGCGCTCTGGTTGATGGCGAGTTTCAACTTGTAAGGTTCGGGCAGGCGCAGTGCGTGGTCGCTACCCTGATGCCGGGTTGCCATATCATGGGCGAACAGCTGCGACGAGATGCCGGCCAACGCCGGGGCCGCCAGCAGGCTGCCGGCCAGCCGGAGGAATCTGCGGCGCGAATGATGAGCAATGGGGTTCATGGTCGACCTTCCTGTTGTGTCTGCGCCAACGGCGGCACGCTAAAGCCATTATCAAAGGTATGGGTAACGTCGAGTGGTTGCCGGATCAGACCGTTGGCCTGATAAAAATCGGCCGTGGCCTGCTGTTGGCGTACGGTCGTCTCATCGATTTGCTGCCAGCGCAGTTGGCGGCTGGCGAACTGTTCGCGCGCGATATCGGGCGGGAATTTAATGATTTTCCCCAGGGTGTTCCCGTAGCTGTCGAGATTGGCATAGGCCCAGCGCTCCGCCGTTGCCAGGCGGTTCAGGTAATCCTGCAGCGCCTGGCGTTTCGCGCTATCGGCGAGCGTTGCATCAGTGGCCGCCAGGAAGGTATTTCCCGGCAGCAGGCCGGTGCCGCTGACCAGCACATGGCCTTGCCCGGTTTTAACCAGTTGGGTGGTATAAGGTTCCCAGGCGGCCCAGGCGTCGACCGAGCCGCTAAGCAGCGCGACCTTGGCGTCCACTGGCCCCAAAAAGACCCACTGTACGTCCGCCGCGCTCAGGCCGGCTTGCTGCAGCGCCTTCAACGCCACAAAGTGGCCGATAGAACCTTTGCCGGTGGCGATGCGTTTACCTTGCAGATCCTGGCCGCTTTTCAGCGGCGAGTGTTCGCCCACCAGCACCGCGGTGCCTGCCGGGTTGCTTTTGTCCACCGCGACCGCTTTAACCGGCGCGCCCTGCGCAAGGGCAAACAATAATGGGGCATCGCCGATAATGCCGACATCAACCGCGCCGGCGTTCAATGCTTCGGCAAGCGGTGCGGCGGCGGGGAACTCGGCCCATTTGATGTCGTAAGGCAGGTTGGCGAGTTCGTTGGCCGCTTCCATTTGTGAACGCATACCGCCTTTTTGATCGGCGATATGCAGGGTGATGCGTGCGTCGGCGAACGACGGCTGGCCTGCCAGGCCGAACAGCAATAGGGCGCCCAGGGTGTGTTTAATATGCAACATGTTGATTATCGTCCTATGGTTTTAACGCAGCCTTGCCGGCGTTGATCCATGCGCTGTCGTTTTGTGGGGTATGTATCCGGCCGCAGAGTACGTTACGGTAGTGGCGCTCCAGCGGGTTGTGGCGGCTCAGGCCGTGGTTGCCGCTCTGGGTTAGCGCCTTTTCCACTGCCGCTATCGCGTTTTCGGTGATGGTCACTTTTGCCAGGTTGGCTTGTTCAGTGCTGAATGCCCGCGCCGCCGCCTGGCGCAGCAGACTTTGATTGACCAGCAGCAAGCCATCGATTTGCCCAAGGTTTTCCTGCACGCGGGCCAGGCTGGCTAACGGGGCGCCCAGACTGGCCGGCACCCGTTGCTGCAGCCAGGCGATCAGCCAGCGGCGCGCCGCCCGCGCGACGCCGTCATAGATGGCCGGCAGCAGGGCGGCATGCGCATTGGCGGCGGCCTGGATCTGCGCCGTATCCGGCGCCGGCGGCCGATCGGCCGGATAAATCTCCACCGCATGGGGCAGCGGTACCAGCACATCGCGCAGTATCACCTCATGGCTGCCGGTGGCGCGCATGCCCAGATGATCCCAACTGCGTTTAATGGTGATGCCCGGGCTATCGCGCGGAACCAGCCAGGTGCCCACCTGCGGGTCGGCATCATCGCTGCGAGCCCAGATTGCCAGCCAGCTCAGCCCTTCGATTCCGGTGGTATAGAGCTTATGGCCGTTGAGCCGCCAGCCGGCGGACGTGCGAGCCGCCACGGTGTGGGGCAAGCCGCCGCGCGCAGGGGAACCCAGTTCCGGCTCTACCCGCAGGCTGTTGATTAAGGCCCCGTTCTGCACCGCGCCGTGGCTGACTGCGCCGCGCAGCGATTCTGGCCAACTGGGGTTGGAAGCCAGGCGCAGGTGGTGCAGGTACTGCATGCAGACGATCAGCGCCGTTGAGGGTTCGCCCTGCGCGATGGCGCCGACAACCTGCTGCAAAGTGAACAGGTTGGCTTCGGCGCCGCCATAACGCTGCTCGCAGGCCAGACCCAGCAGCCCATATTCATGCAGCAAGGCCAGATTGGCGTGCGGGAATGCGCCGCTGCGATCCAGCGCCGCAGCCTGCTGCGCCAGTTGCTCGGTGATCTGCTCAAGCGGCGGCTGCATGTGCCGTCGCCGCGCAAGCTGGCGGGTAGACTGGACAGAATTCATACCGGCGTCTCTTCCGTTACCCATCAGGCGCTTTGCTTGGCGCCGCGCTGGGCGATTTTGGCGCGGGCGATCGGCAACAGTTCTTTACCGTATTCCTGAGCGTCGTTGAGGGGATCAAAGCCGCGGATCAGGAAGTTGCGCACGCCCAGATCGTAATAATCAAGCAGGGCATCGGCCACTTGCTCCGGCGTACCCACCAGCGCAGTGGAGTTGTGCCCGCCGCCGACCAACCTGGCGATGCCGGTCCACAGACGTTTATCCACCACATCGCCTTGCGCCACGGTTTGCAGCAGACGCTGAGCGCCCACGCTGTTGGGCTTGTTCTTATGGCCCGCGCCGGTTTGCGCGGCATGTTCAGTGGCGACATGCAGGATCTCTTTGGCTTTTTCCCAAGCCTGCGTTTCGGTGGCGGCGATAATCGGTCGGAATGACACGCTAAAGTCGATTTGGCGCTGGTGTTTGGCCGCTTCGGCCCGCACGCGCTGGATGGTTTCCCGGGTTTGCGCCAGCGATTCGCCCCACAGGGCAAACACATTGGCATGCTTGCCGGCCACGGCGATCGCCGCGTCGGATGAGCCGCCGAAGAAAATCGGGATATGGGGCTGTTGCAGCGGTTTTATTGCCGAAAAAGCCTGTTCGACCCGATAGAAGTCATTATGGGCGTCGAACGGCCGTTCCTGGGTCCAGACCTGGCGCACGATCTCCAAAAATGCCTCGGTGCGGGCATAGCGCCGATCGTGGTCGAGATAGTCGCCGTCGCGGCGCTGTTCTGCGTCGTTCCCGCCGCTAATGATATGCACCGCCAGGCGTCCGCCCAACAGGTGTTCCAGGGTGGCGAATTTACGCGCCGCCAAGGTCGGCGAGACGAAGCCCGGCCGGTGCGCCAGCAAGAAGTTGATTTTTTGCGTGGATAGCCCGGCCAGCGCCGTGACTAAAAAGCCGTCGGGCTGATCGGACCAATGCCCGACCAGCAGGCGATCAAAACCGGCGGCCTCGTGGGTTTGCGCAAAACGCACAATGTAATCGCGGTCAAATATTGGGCCAGCCGGAGGGATGATTTCCGAAGACAGACGGTGACCGATCATGCCTAAAAATTGGACGCTCATTAGAACTCCTTGTCAGGGATCGTGATAGGGTCTGGCTGCCGGCCATAATGTCTGGCAATAAGCAGCATGGTGTTTATACCCTATACGCGATGTTCTAATGATTTAAATGCATTTTTATCATATCTTAATATGCATAAAGTTAATTATAAGGTTAACTCCTTATCATTCATGGAATTAAATGCTAAGCTCCGAACGATCTTTTCGGCAAAAAAGGTGGTGGGCCTTTGCAGGTTGCCCAGCCCCGGGCTGCTGACCTGCCACAGTTGAACTTTTGGCCGGAAATCGCTCAGCTCAACAATCGCGATGTCGCCTCGATGCGGGCTGTGCGCCAGCGCTGCCTTCGGCACCAACCCGAGCCCGAGCCCCTGGGCCACCAGGCCGATTTGCAACTGGGTGCCGGTGGTCTCCACATTGATTTTCAGCCCTAACCCTTGCGCCTGCAGATCGCGGTCTAACCCGGCGCGCAGGCCGCAGCCATCAGGGTTTAACACCCAGCCATAATGGGCGCAACCGCTGAGCCGGGCGGCGGGGATGCGAAGACTTTTGCCGGCGATCACGACAACCTCTAACGGGCATAGTGCCTTCGTCACCAGGTGGTCATCGAAGATTTGCTGCGCCGGCCCCATGGCGAGCAGGCTGTCCAGCTCAACGTTTTCCAGGCGTTTTATCAGCTGCCCGCCCCAACCGCAGGTCACCTGCGGGCGCAACTGCGGGTAATGCTCGCCCAGGGCAATGAGCGCCGGGAGCAGGGCTATCTCACTCAGGCTTTGCGGGATCCCCAGGCGCAGCGGGCCGCTGGGTTCCGCATCCTGATTAAGCAAACTTTCCAGCCGCTTGGTTTCGCGCTTGATCGTCAGGCACTGTTCATAGACGCGGTGACCGATGGCCGTCAGCTTCAGTGGTTTGGTTTGGCGATCCAGCAACGTGGCGCCCAGGCTCTGTTCAAAGCTTTGCAGGCGGCGGGTCATGGCGGATTGGCTAATGCCAAGGTATTCCGCGGCCTGGTTAAGCGAAGCGAATTGCACCACCGCCAGCAGTGCGTCAATATCATCTGTACGCATGGAAATTCTCTTTATGTGTATTTTGCATTTTAGTTTATTACAAAAATGCATTTAAATAATAAAAAGTTCTTTGTTAGCGTGATAAGCAGTCCTTCAGACAGGAATGCCTCATGACAACGCCCTTACGCTTAGACCGTTTACGCCAGTTCATCGCGCGGCTGGCCCAATTGCACCAACAGCCGCTGGGCGACGCGGCGCGGCTCGATAACGCGGCGCAATGGCTTGCCGAATTGGTCGGCAAGGATGACTGGCTGGCAGAAGAGTACTCCCGCCCACACCCTGAACATTACCAGCAGTACCTGCTGCACGTTGATTCCGCCCAGCGTTTTTCCATCGTCAGCTTCGTTTGGGGGCCGGGGCAGGTCACGCCGATCCATGATCACCGGGTGTGGGGGCTGATTGGCATGCTGCGCGGGGCTGAAATCAACCAGCGTTACCTGCTTGACGGCCAGGGCGTGCCCCAGCCTGAAGGCGGCGCCGAGCGGTTAACCGCCGGGCAGGTGGCGAAACTGTCCGAACAGGACGGCGACATTCACCAGGTCCGCAATGCGTTTAACGATCGCGTGTCAATCAGCATTCATGTGTATGGCGGCAATATCGGCGCCGTTAAGCGCGCCGTGTATGGCGAAAGTGGCGCGGTGAAGCCCTTTATCTCCGGTTATTCCAATACTCAACTGCCTAATATTTGGGACCTTTCTAAGGAAGTGTAATTATGCCTGCCTTTGTTTACCGTAATTTTTCCACCCTGCGCGCCGCGTTGTTGGCCCGCCGGGAATTGGCGCTGATCGATGTGCGTGAAGAAGCCGAATTTGCTGAAAGCCACCCGCTGTTCGCCGTGAACATCCCGCTGAGCAAGCTGGAGCTGGAAGTCTACCGGCGCATTCCGCGCCGCAGTACCCCGATTACCGTCTATGACAACGGCGATGGGCGGGCTGAACGGGCGGCCAGGCGGCTACGGCAGTTCGGTTATGGGGATGTCGCCCTGCTGACTGGCGGCCTGGCGGGGTGGCAAGCCGCTGGTGGCGAGCTTTTCCAGGACGTAAATACGCCGAGCAAGGCCTTCGGCGAATGGGTGGAAAGCCGCAGGCATACGCCATCGCTGACTGCGCAGCAGGTTAAGGCCCTGATCGATCGGCATGCCGATGTGGTGATCGTCGATGCGCGCCGTTTTGATGAATACCAAACCATGAGTATCCCCACCAGCACCAGCGTGCCGGGGGCGGAGCTGGTGCTGCGGATCAATGCGCTGGCGCCGGATCCTGATACGCAGGTGATAGTTAACTGCGCCGGCCGTACACGCAGCATTATCGGCGCCCAGTCGTTGATCAACGCCGGCATCAGCAACCCGGTGGCGGCGCTGCGCAACGGGACAATCGGCTGGGGGCTGGCGGGGTTTGCGCTGGAAAGTCAGCGGCAGCGGCGTTACACCGAGAAGGTGGACAACCTGGCGCTGGCGCAGCAGCGGGCGCGGCGAGTGGCGGACGCGGCCGGCGTACGGCGCATTGACCGCGAGACGCTTGGGCTGTGGCAGCAGGATGCGGCGCGCACCACCTATCTGTTTGACGTGCGCAGCCCCGAGGAGTACCGCGCCGGGCATTTGTCGGGCAGTTACGGTGCGCCCGGCGGGCAGCTGGTGCAGGAAACGGATCACTATGCCAGCGTGCGCGGCGCCCGCGTGGTGCTGGTGGATGACGACGGCGTGCGTGCCAATATGAGCGCTTCCTGGCTGGCGCAAATGGGCTGGGATGCGGCGGTACTCGATGGGCTGGAGGGCGCCGACTTTAGCGAGCGGGGCGATCCGGCGGCGCAGCTGCCGCCGCCGCCGCCGGCGGATGAGATAGCCCCGGCGCGGTTGGCCGCACTGTTGGGCCAGGAAGGCACGGTGCTGCTGGATTTCACCACCAGCGCCAACTATGTGGCGCGCCATATTCCCGGCGCGCATTGGGTCCTTCGTTCACAGTTGCCGTTGGCGCTGGAAAACCTGCCGCCGGCGAAACGCTATGTGCTGACCTGCGGCAGCAGCCAGCTGGCGCGCTACGCGGTACCGGAAGTGGTGGCGCTGAGCGGCAAGCCGGTGCAGCTGCTTGCCGGCGGCACCCAGGCGTGGATAGCCGAAAATCGGCCGTTGGAAAAGGGCGAAGGGCGGTTAGCCGCGCCGCGCATTGACCGTTATCGCCGCCCGTACGAAGGCACGGACAATCCGCGTGAAGCGATGCAAGCGTATCTGGACTGGGAGTTCGGGCTGGTGGAACAGCTTGAGCGCGATGCAACCCATGGCTTTACCGTGCTTTGAATCATCCGACAATACGCATGACCATCACCGGCAAAGAGGGAAAGTATGGCGCATTTTTCGGTATTACTGAGGGGCGTGGGGCTGAGCGCCTTGTTATTAACCGCATCGCTGGCACAGGGGGCAATCGGCGATGCCAAACTGGTTCTGGGCGATCAGGCCCGTGGGCTGCGTAGCCTGGTAGAAGCCGCCGGCGTGATGAAGGATGCGCCCTATCAGTATCAATGGGCCAATTTCCAGGGGGCGGCGCCGTTGTTTGAAGCGCAGCGCGCAGCAGCCGTAGATACGGCCTATGCCGGGGATTTGCCGGTATTAATGGCGGCGGCGGGCGGGGTGGATTTTAAGCTGATTCAGACCAACGTCGGCTATGGCCAGTCTAACGGGATTATTGTGCCGAAGGATTCGCCGTTGCGCAGCGTTCAGCAGCTGAAAGGGCAAACGGTGGTGGTTTCCTCGGCGCGTGGCAGCATCTCGCAAAACCTGCTGTACGCGGCGCTGCAGGAGGCTGGGCTGAAGCGGGAGGATGTGAAGATTCAATTCGTCATGCCCACCGATGCCAGCGCAGCGTTCAGCACTGGCAAGGTGGCGGCCTGGGCGGTTTTTGATCCCTATTTGGGCGTTGCGGAGCAAAGCGGCGCGCGCCTGCTGCGCGATGGTCGGGGATTGACCCCGTCGCTCGGTTTCTTAACCGCCACTACGCCCTCGTTGACCGATCCGGACAAGCGAGCGGCCATCAAAGACTTTGCCGAACGCGTCGCCAGGGCGCGGCAGTGGGCGATCGATCATCCGCAGGAATACGCCAGGGTTTACGCACAACTGACGCGTTTGCCGCCGGAAACCGCCCGGCACATTGCGGATCGGACGTCAAAGGGCGCGCATAGCGTCAATCAGCAGGACATTAATGTGTTGCAGCCAGTGGCCGATTTGTTTTATCGGTTAAAAATACTGCCACATCAGGTGAATGTTAATAACTTGATCGATAAGGAGTTCACTCTGGCGAAGTGAATAATGCGTCATTTTTTGCTGTCCTGTTAATACCCTGGGTTATTTCTCGCGAATCATGCCGATATCCTTGGCTCAGTTTAGTGAGGTGACTTAATTTAAGGATGGTTACTCATTGTCAACCAGGGGCATTGGGCTAAGCATGGAAAAATGACCAGGCAGGAAAATGTATATCCCACACGAGGTGATGGGGCCACAGTATCCGCGATCAGGTCGTGGCAGCCGCGGCCGAGCATTTATTGAGAAGTCTGTCATCCCGAGTGACCATTGACATTAATGGTCACTGATCTGAGAATGCGGTTACTGTCCTGTCAAATCAAGAAGGGAACCCATGCTCAGGCTCAAACCTGTCACCTTTGCCGTATGCCTGTTGCCGCTTGCCCTCATGGGCTGCGGCGAGCCTTCCGGCACCGACGATCCTCGCACTCAGCCGCCTCTGGTCAGGGCGGCAACCGTAGCAAGTGCCGTCGATGCCTCCCGCGCATTTACCGGCGTCGTTGTCGCCCGGGTGCAAAGCGACCTCGGTTTCAGAGTACCAGGCAAGATCCTTGAACGTCTGGTCGATACCGGGCAGACCGTTAAACGTGGTCAGCCGTTAATGCGCCTGGATCCCGTTGACCTGCGCCTGCAGGCGCAGGCTCAGCAACAGGCCGTCGCGGCCGCACGGGCTCGCGCCAGACAGAGCGCTGATGATGAGGCGCGTTATCGCGGCCTGGTCGCGACAGGCGCGGTGTCGGCATCGGCCTACGATCAGATAAAAGCCGCCGCCGATACGGCCAAAGCAGAACTCAGCGCTGCCCAGGCGCAGGCGAATGTGGCGCAAAATGCGACGGGCTATGCCGTGCTGTTGGCCGATGCCGACGGCGTGGTCATGGATACGCTGGCCGAACCCGGGCAGGTTGTCAGTGCCGGGCAAGCGGTGGTCAGGTTGGCCAGAGCCGGTCAACGCGAGGCCATCGTACAGTTGCCCGAAACGCTGCGGCCAGCTCCAGGAAGCGAGGCGCAGGCAACGCTCTACGGTACCGGAAAACGGTCATCTCCCGCGAAACTGCGCCTGCTCTCCGATGCCGCCGACCCGGTAACACGCACCTTCGAGGCGAGATATGTGCTTGAGGGGGCGCTGGCAGGCGCACCGCTCGGCTCCACCGTTACGCTCCATATTGCAGAAGATAAGGCGGCCCACCAGGTGATGCAGGTACCTTTGGCTGCAATTTATGATCCGGGAAAGGGGCCGGGCGTCTGGAGCATTTCAGCTAAACCCGCCAAAGTGTCATGGCGTTCCGTTCAGGTGCTGGGGGTGGGTGACGATGCTGCAAGGGTAACCGGTAGCCTCAAACCCGGTGAACAGGTGGTTGCCCTGGGGGCGCATTTGCTGCACGACGGTGAGGCCGTCCGTACCGAACAGCGCGACGTCGGCGTCGCCGGGAGCCAGCCATGAGCGAGGGGAGATTCAATCTTTCAGCGCTCGCCGTGCGTGAGCGCTCAATCACACTGTTTCTTATTATCCTGATTACCGTGGCCGGGATTCTTTCGTTCTTCGAGCTGGGGCGGGCTGAAGATCCCCCCTTTACGGTCAAGCAGCTGACCATTATTTCCGCCTGGCCGGGGGCCACTGCGCAGGAAATGCAGGATCAGGTGGCCGAACCGCTTGAAAAGCGCATGCAGGAACTCAAGTGGTATGACCGCAGTGAAACTTACACCCGCCCCGGCCTGGCTTTTACCATGCTGTCACTGCAGGACAGTACGCCGCCTTCGCAGGTGCAGGAAGAATTCTATCAGGCGCGTAAGAAGCTCGGCGATGAGGCCGAAAACCTGCCGGCGGGCGTTATCGGGCCGATGGTCAATGACGAATTCGCCGATGTGACCTTTGCGCTCTTTGCGCTGAAGGCGAAAGGGGAGCCGCAGCGACGGCTGGTGCGCGATGCGGAATCGTTGCGCCAGCGCCTTTTGCATGTCCCCGGGGTCAAGAAGGTCAATATCATCGGGGAGCAGGCCGAACGCATCTTTGTTTCGTTCTCGCATGACCGGCTGGCCACGCTGGGCATTTCTCCTCAGGATATTTTCGCCGCCCTCAACAGCCAGAACGTATTGACGCCCGCCGGCTCGATCGACACCAAAGGGCCGCAGGTGTTTATTCGCCTTGATGGCGCCTTCGACAAACTGGAAAAGATCCGCGAAACGCCCATCGTCGCACAGGGCCGAACCCTGCAGCTTTCCGACGTGGCAACCGTTGAGCGCGGCTATGAAGATCCTGCGACCTTCCTGGTCCGCAACCAAGATGAACCGGCGCTGCTGCTGGGGATCGTGATGCGTGAGGGCTGGAACGGCCTGGATTTGGGCAAGGCGCTGGATGAGG